>CALXLD010000001.1 GCA_944389105.1 uncultured Spirochaetaceae bacterium
CATCCGTGCATTTATCTTTTCAGGCGTTGCGCCGGATAAAATCTTGCCCCATGTAGACTCCGGCTGATTTTTAATAAACGCGGCATTTGCGCTTTGGCTCTGCATCAACAGATTGCGGCTGTTTTCGTCATCCGACACAAGCTGCATGAGAGTCATTTCCTTTTGACTGGATGTTATGTCTTGGAAAGTGTAAATGTTCTTTTTTTGATGATGATATCCATGTTCCCTCGATTGATATCACTGGTACGTTTTTGGTACGTTTTTAGAAAAAAATAGCTTATTTCTGACATAATATGGAAAATATGTAGAAAATAAATGCTTACAGAATAATAGGATAAAAATGGGCTCAAAATGTCTTTTTATGTTGCATAATGTTGCAGTTATGGTAAGCTCATAACCGGAGGCCGAAATGAACGGAAAGCTGATTGTAATTGCCATCGGAGGCAACTCACTGATAGAGGATCCCAAAAAGGTAACGGTAGATGCACAGTACCGTGCAGCAGAGAAGACTGCTCATCACATTGCGGATATCATTGAAAGCGGAAACCGTGTGGTGATTGTCCATGGAAATGGTCCCCAGGTTGGATATATTCTTCTCCGCTCGGAGTACGCAAGGAAGATTCTTCATGCCGTTCCTCTCGATTCCTGTGTTGCGGATACACAGGGAGCGATAGGCTATCAGCTTCAGAAAGCTCTTGACAATGAGTTCATCAAGCGCGGGCTTAAGAACAGGGCTCTGACAGTCGTAACCCAGGTTGAGGTCAGTGCTGATGATCCTTCATTTGTAAATCCGACAAAACCGATCGGGTCATTTATGACAGCAGAAGATGCGGCAGAGCATAGCGCTTCTTTCGGATGGGTCGTGAAAGAAGATGCAGGGCGTGGATGGAGACGAGTTGTTCCTTCTCCTAAACCGCTTTCAATTGTTGAGCTGGATACGATTAAGTTCCTTGCCGAGAATGGTGCGACAGTTATAGCTGCAGGCGGTGGAGGAATTCCTGTAGTTCGTGATAATGAAGGAGCTTTCTGGGGAAAAGAGGCGGTTATTGATAAAGATCTTGCCGCTGCAATCCTCGCAAAAGCCTTAGATGCTGATGCCTTCATAATATCCACAGCGGTTGAAAAGGTCTGCCTTGATTATAACAAGCCTACACAGCGGGCAATCGATGAAATGACAGTAGCAGAGGCCAGGAAATATTCAGAAGAAGGGCAGTTTGCACCTGGTTCAATGCTCCCGAAGATCCAGGCTATTGTTGATTATGTAGATAGCACTGGAAAGCTTGGGATGATTACTGACCCAGAACATATTTCCGACGCGATGAAGGGGCTGAATGGGACGCGGATAGTACGCTGACGGCATATTCAGCAGCATATGCAGCGATGGCGAATATGTAGTAGGTGAGATTATCTTCAATCATATAATCCATTAAGCATCCTTTGATTATGAGCATTGAAGAGACCAGAATGAGCATCAGGCGTGAAATGCGTCCGATGCTTTTTCTTCGCTCTCTTCTTCCGCAGGAGGCAAAATGGAGTGCAGAAAGGATTAAGACAAAAGGTGAGATAATCAGTATATTCCAGTTGCCATATGTTACATCATGATTTGTCGCCACCATCACAAAAAGGAGAATCAGTGATAGAATCCCCAGAAAGAACCATATGAACCCATCTATGATATCAGAGATAACTCGGATGGTTTTCCGCTTTGATGCTGTAAGGAGTATCAGGAGGGAGAATGCAGCTGATATAGGAAGCGAGTGCAACACCAGACTATAGCTTTCAGGTGTATCCTCTCTGGTTCTGGTCTGATATAGCGTATCTGCGCTCACACCTTCAAACTCCTCTAGAGCCTTGAGAAGCACATCAGGAAGAAAGCATGCCTGATAAAGTGATATAGGTTCATCAATTGATGGGCCCTGCAGATAATTCAGTATGAATGAGAAGAAAAGAGATCTGGACATATATTCAGTTGACCATGTCCTGAAGCTTTTTCCTGTATCTATGCTTTCGGCCCATTTCCTGAACTCTCCACCCGTCGCGGCATTGTATATATCCCTGAGCCGTGTTGCGCAGTTGTCCTTGTAATAATGGTAAAGATATGTTTCGTTTTCAGGGAGAACATTGTAGGAGAGGAAGCCGATTACGGCTTTCTTTGCTTCAGGGGTAAGCTGGAGTTCTATGCGCCTGATTGTTCTGTCAGCGTTTATGAAATCATCATATCGCCATGATGCATAGCTTTCTATCACGCTGTAATAAAGACGTCCATAGACGAAATTCAGATAGAATCCATCGTTGAATCTGAAAGAACCATAATCAAACATTACTTCAGGATCGTCAGGTGTATCCACGACAATGCCAGCATGCCCGAAATAGACATAGACCGGTTCTGCAGGGGAAGCTGTGACAATGTATATATGTGTGTTTTCGTAGTATTCCTTCTCTTCGTTTTCAAGCGGCTTTGTAAAATCCACTTTACTGAGCTCCTCTTCGCTCCAGAAAAGATCTTCTCTTATCGGGATACCTCCGTTGAAGGAGGCCGCAGAGATCATCTGGACTGAAAAGACAATTAAGAGCAATGAAACAAGCTTGCGCATGTGACGATGATAGCATTATCGAAAATGTTATAAAAGCTTCCGCATATAATGCCTCTTCTAAGAAGAACAAACCCTCTGGGCAGTCAGGGAAGACTTCAGGTTTAGCTAGAGGTTTTTTCCACATTATGCGATTTGTTGACTTCTTATTTCACACTTCCTATTCTCTTGGTATGGAAAGAGAGAGCAAGGGACTTGCAATAGTAATAAGAAGCACGAAAATACGGGAACGTGACAGACTCCTGACTCTCTTTTCTCCATCTCTGGGGATTATCAACGTTCTGTCCTATGGAGCAAGAAAGAGTATCCGGTGTGTAAAAGCTCCTCTTTATACAGAAGGCAATTTCTCCTTGGAAAAGGGAAGAAGCGGAATAGTTTTAAAGGATATAGATGTAATTTCTACGCACGATGCCATTTCCGAGGATCTGGATAAATCACAGGCAGCTATGCTTTTTTCTGATCTTGTCCTGACCAGCCGCAGTGCAGAGCCTGAGCTCTATGCGCTTTTTGCTTCCGCCCTTGATGCTTTGGAAGACGAGAGTTTCGAGAAAGTGACAGTGGAATTCATCGTGCATTTCCTTTCTTTTGAGGGACTTTCCGGAGATTTTTCAATCTGCCCTGTCTGCGGCAGGGCCTATGGAGAAAAGGAAGTGCTTGGGTTTTCTTCTTCTGAGGGTGTTCCCGTCTGCCATGACTGTGATACTATGGACGGTGCGCTGCTTCTGCCTCCGAATGCCAGAGCATATCTTAAGCGGTCTTTGGAACTCAGTTTTTCAGATTCCCTTTCTCTGGTTGTCTCTGATGAGCAGGAGCATAGGATATTCAGATACCTTCTCAGAACGCTTCCTTTTTCTTTTCCGGGAAAACTGAAAAGCCTTGAATATGGTATCTGGAAGATTTAGGGGATGATATGGATATAAAGATACCAGTGTCCGATCCTGGAAAGGTGCGGGCATTGAAGGATCGTTTTTCGCTTGACCTTCTTTCTGCCACCATTCTTGAAAGAAGAGGACTGGAAAAAGCGGAAGATGCTCTTTACTACCTTGAAACTGATACTGTCTATCAGCATTCACCGCTTGAATGTGATGATGTCCATACTGCTATTGAAAGGATAAATGAAGCTATAGAGGAAGAAGAGAGAATCCTGATATTCGGAGACAGGGATGTTGATGGCGTCACAGGTTCTGCGATTCTGTATCGTGGCCTGAAGAAGCTTGGCGCGAAGAATCTTTCGGTAAGACTTCCGGAAGGGGATGAGCCTTACGGGCTTACATCTTCTCTGGTTGAAGAGATTCTTGAAAAGGAGTTCTCCCTTCTGATTACAGTCGATAACGGGATATCTGCAAAGGAAGAGATCAGGACACTCCAGAAAAGCGGGGTGGATGTGATTGTTCTTGATCATCATATTCCTCCGGAGGATCTTCCGGGAGCTGTTGCGGTTTTCGATCCTAAAGTAGCTGGCTCAGGCTATGGCTTTTCAAGCCTCGCAGGCTGTGCTGTTGCGGCGAAGATGGTCTGGGCATTGGCATTTTCAAGAACACCTCTTTATGGCAGTGAGTGCATAGTGCTCCATGCAGAGCCTAGAAATGGCTCAATAAGAATCAATGCAGTCAGGCTTGAGAACCTCATCGAGATTGACAGGATTACAGAAGAGATAGCTGAGGGGGAAAAGCTTTCTTCTGCAAAGGACAGGCTTATGGAATTTCTTGCTGTGAACCTTCCGATAATTGTTCTTGATGAGGATACGGAGAAGAAGATGCTCCGCCGCGCATTCGGCAATGGGGTTGATATAGCTCTTGTGGATATAAGGCAGAAACTTGAGACCCTGATGCCCCGGACCCGCAACCATTCGCTTTTTGATTTGTCCGTGATATCAAGAGCTGCGAAATACAGTGATGGAGATAAGGAGATTGAAACTCTTGTTTCACTTTTCCGGTCCATATCAATTTATTCATATCCATTGCTTTCAAAAGATTATGATACTCTGATGCAGTTTGCTGCTATCGGTACAATTGCTGATCTGATGCCTATGAAGGATGAAAACAGGCTCATTGTGAAAAGGGGACTCAGACTTCTTTCTGAAAAACCTGTTATGTGTCTGCAGTCCCTTCTCGGAAGGCAGAATCTCCGAGGAAAGAATATAAACACGCGGGATATTTCATTCTATGTGGCTCCGGTTATAAATGCGGCTGGGCGTCTAGGACATCCTATGGATGCTTTTTCCCTTCTTATATCAGAAGATGCCGCCGAAGCTGATGGACTTACTGAGAATCTTCTTTCAATGAATAGACAGCGTCAGGCAAATGAGGAGAATGCATTATCACTTGTGAAGGATAAGGCAGCAGCCAGCTTTGAAAAACTCTGCGGGAAAGCTGTGGTTATTGAGGATAAGGCTATTCCAAGGGGGCTTACTGGTGCAATTGCCTCAAAGCTTTCAAAGGAATATGGAGGAGTACCTTCAATAGTTATGGCAACTGTTGAGAATGAACGGATATCTGGCTCTGTAAGATGTTCAGATAAATATGATGCGAAAGCCTTTCTTTCGACATTTTCCAATTTCTTTGATGATTATGGCGGGCACAGGTGTGCAGCCGGTTTTTCCATGCCATATGAGAATAAGGATAATCTGATTGAGATGATGGAGGCTGTGATACTAGCAATGGAAGAGGGGTTCGTTGCTTCTTCTGAAATTACAGTTGATGCCATGATTCCTCCGGAGTATATGACAACCGGGCTCTGGAGACTTTCTTCTTTGCTTGAACCATATGGACAGGAAAACGAGATCCTCCGGCTTTATCTGAAGGATGCTGTTATTACCGATATATCTCCTTCAAAGCAGGATCAGCGCATGATGAGGTTCTCACTTCGCTATGGTACTTATGCATGGCCTGCACTTTGGTGGGAACCGCATGATAGGGAGAGTTTCAGAAAAGGCTCTCATGTAAATGTAGTTTTTTCGCCTGAAGTGAATTACTGGAAAGGCAGTGAGAAAGAACAGCTTCTTATTGTTGATATGGAAGTAATTGACAGAGATTGAACAAAATGATAGTTTTCCGAAGGATTCTGACCCTGATGGGAGAGGAGGTGATTTAATATGGCATATGTAAAAGTAGATGAGAACGAACCACTTGAGAAATCTATTAA
This sequence comes from uncultured Spirochaetaceae bacterium, assembly GCA_944389105.1. Classification (GTDB taxonomy): domain Bacteria; phylum Spirochaetota; class Spirochaetia; order Sphaerochaetales; family Sphaerochaetaceae; genus Ornithospirochaeta. The sequence continues at coordinate 5,736 of CALXLD010000001.1, forward strand.
GCGTTTCAAGAGAATGGTCGAGAAAGAAGGTATCATTCGCGAGTGGAAGAAGCGTGAGTACTACGAGAAGCCCTCTACCATCCAGAACCGCAAGAACAAGGCTCTTGCGCGTAAGCAGATGAAGAAGGTCAGGAAGATGCATGCTTCCAAGTCATATTAATCACAAAGCCACCGGATGGTGGCTTTTTTCATAATTCACATTTAATTGTAAGCATTTATTATAGTTTTCTTTTCTTATTGGCAATGAAGGATTGCTATGTAGTAGCATTTACTATTTTTGCAGAAAACATGAAATCTTTCGCAATTGAGATACTGTTAGAGATGTTTTTCCGTCATTTGTAAGTTACAATCAATTATGGAGGATCTGATGAAAAAACTAGTTAAGTTGTTTCTTTTTGTGCTTGTCGTTTTGGCATTCATCTCCTGCAGTACCAGAATGCCATATCATGAAGCTGGACTTGTGGGTAATGTGATTGAAAAAGATTATGAAGTTCTTGGTCCTGTCTCGGTTTCTGGTTCTAATCACAATGTACTGGGAATAATAGGTTGGGGGGGAATTGGTTATAACGATCTTCTGGAAAAAGCAAAGGAACTTTATCCTGAAACAGATGCAGTTATTAATATTACAGAAGATGTTAAATCCTTCAGTGTGTGGTTGTTCTATAACAGTTTTGGTATGGATCTTTCGGGGCTTGCAATAAAATATATTGATAATTTAGAAAACCATTCTGTAAATCTGAACGTTTCAATGGTCGATGAGCAAGCTACAGAATTTTAGACAGAATGCCTGAAGTGTGACAAAAATAGAGGATTCTGGGGGTAACTTCAGAATCTTCTTCTATAATTAGGCAAAACATAAATATCGGAGGCGTTTATGAAAAAGGTTCTTTCTTTACTTCTATGTCTGCTTCTTCTTTCTGGCTTGCTTTTTGCAGCGGAAGGCAGAATTGGTGTTACATTGGCGCCGCAATGGCTATGGAATACCGCAACAGAAGCTGATGATGGAGAGACGAATTTCCTTTTCATGGCAGAAGGTGCCAACTATTTCGGCAAAGAAGGTGGCTTCGGTGTTGAATATGGCTTAGGTGTGAATTTCCCAATCAATACATGGGCTGGAGATATTGTTAATGATGATCCTTCTGCATCATCAGCATTTGTATTCAAAGCGGGGCTAGGATACAAGTATGCATTCAATGATTTCTTCGGTCTTTCCGCAGGGCTTGGTATAATGGGAAATGTTAAATCATATTCAGAAGGCGGTTCCTGGGGTGGTATAAATCTATCAGGAAAATCTACGGCTTTTGTAATGGATATGTATGGAAATATTGCCGCAGATATAACTCTTCTTGATTTCCTTGGAATCAATGTAGGTGTAATTGTCGGTGGTCCTGTTCTTTCTACTTTGACAACTACTGTTGGTGGATCAATTGGTGATTGGGGCGGTTCCCATACAGAAACGACAGATGTTGATAACCAGGGAATCTTTGTTGCACCATTTGTTGGAGTTTCTTTTGTTTATTAAGTAGATATCCGCTGATATCTGATTCAATTTCCCCATTCTCTCTGCTATCATGCAGCTGTGTCTGATTTCTGGAAAACGAAATTCACTATAGGTGATGGCCTGGGAATGGGGAGTTATTCTCTCGGCCATTTTGCATGGCTTGCCCTGATGGCTGCCCTGATAATCCTTCTAGGACGGAAATACCGTATAGAAGATGGAAAAGGACAGAAGCGTATACGGTGGGCTGTTGCCGGCCTTATAATCCTTGATGAGCTTGCAAAGGACATTGTTACGCCTATTACAGGACAGTGGGAATGGGAGTTTCTGCCTCTGCATCTATGCTCGATTTCAGTTTTCGTTGTTCTTTTCCATGCAATTACCGGAAACAGGTTTCTTGAAGAATATCTTTATGCCATTACGCTTCCTACAGCATGCATGGCGATGGTCTTCCCTGACTGGACAGGAAAGCTTCCATTTCTTAATTTCATGTGTTTTCATTCTTTTTCAATACATCTGCTGCTTGTGCTTTATCCTTGTCTTCTGCTTTTCGGCGGTTTTAAACCGTCCTGGAAGAACCTGAAATTTATAATTCCTGCTGTTTTGCTGGCTGCATTTGCAATGCATTTTGTAAACAATCTGCTTGAGACAAACTTCTTCTTTGTCAATGGAGGAGGCGATGGAGCCAATCCTCTTTCACTGCTGGAAGGGTATGTTGGCTGGTGGTATCTTCTAGCAATGCCTGTTATCGCGGCAATATGCTGGATCCCGATGTACGTCTTGCCAAAAATGCACAACACTAAGAAAAGCTGAATATATTTTGTAGATTACGTCAGAAAGTCCTATTTGATTTGACAGCTACCGCAACCCATGTGATACTGATTTCGTAAAACATTAAAAAGGAGTGCCTATGCTGATTCTTATCTCCGATGCATTTGACAAGAGCCTTCCTGATAAGCTCTCCGTTTACGGTGAAGTCACCGACGATAAGTCGAGACTTGGCGAAGCTGATGTTGTCCTGATCCGTTCCAAAACGAAGGCCACGAAGGAATATATTGATTCCGCTCCTAATCTCAAGTTGATAATCCGCGGTGGTGTCGGTATGGATAACATCGACAAAGCCTACTGCAAAGAAAAGGGAATAATAGCTGTAAATACCCCGAAATCATCGGCAATTGCTGTTGCTGAGCTTGCTTTTGCCCTGATGATCTCAGTCCCCTGCCATATTCCGTTCTATGATGGAACAATGAAGAAAGGGGAGTGGCAGAAGAGCGTCAAGCGTACAGAACTCTATGGAAAGACCCTCTGTCTTCTTGGAATGGGAAATATTGCAAGGAAGGTTGCGGAGAGGGCTAAGGCTTTCGGTATGAAAGTTGTTGCATATGATAAGTATGTTGAGACCTCTGATCTTGCAGAGATGAAGGGACTGGAAGAGGCTGTTAAAGATGCAGATTATATTTCAATGCATCTTCCATTCACACCAGAGACGGACAAAATGGTGAATGCCTCACTGATTTCAAAAATGGAAAAGCATCCTGTGATAATCAACACAGGAAGAGGCAAATGCGTTGACGAAGGTGATGTCGCTGCGGCGCTTAAGAGCGGAGATCTTTCCTGGTTCTGCACAGACGTATACTCATCGGAACCGCCAGATGCTTCAAATCCGCTTTTCGGATGTGAGAATGTTACATTTACTCCGCATGTAGGAGCAAATACAACGGAGAATCTTCTCAGGATAGGAGAAGAGGTTTTTGAGACTATCGGGAAACTCAAGGAGGAAGGAAAGATATGAGAAAGCTTAATTTTGCAGCTGGTCCATCTGTAATGCCGCTGGAAGTTCTTGAGGAAATCCAGAAGAATATCGTGGATTATCATGGAAAAGGGCTTTCAATCATCGAAGCATCTCACAGAGGTGGAATGTTTGAGGAGATGTATGATGAATGTCTTGCGGATTTCCGCTCCATTCTCTCCATTCCAGATAATTACGATGTATATTTTCTAGGTGGCGGAGCAACGCTTCAGTTCACAATGATTCCTATGAATTTCCTCTTGCAGGGAAAACATGCGGATTATACAAGAACTGGTTCCTGGTCAAATAAGGCAGCAGACGATGCTGCTAAGCTCGGAAATGTGAATATTCTTTTCGATGGAAAGGAAAGCGGCTATACAACGCTCCCTGATCCAGGAGAGATAAAGCCATCGGAAGGTTCTTGCTATTTCTACCTTTGTTCGAATGAGACGATCGGCGGTATTGAATGGCAGGATTTCCCTGATACCGGTGATGTTCCTCTTATTGCGGATATGTCTTCGGATATGCTTTCCCGGCCTGTTGATGTCTCCCGGTTCGCTATGATCTACGGCGGTGTCCAGAAGAATCTGGGGCCGGCTGGTGCTGTATTCATAATCATGCGCCATGACATGCTTGATAAACGTAATGCTGGTCTGACTGCTTATATGGATTATGCAAAGCATGCAAAGGATAGGGGACTGTATAATACTCCTCCTGTATTCTCAATCTGGGCTGTTGGTCTTGTCCTGAAGTGGATTAAGAAGAATGGCGGCGTACAGGGAATGCAGGAAAGCGCTGCGGTCAAGTCTGGATACATTTATGAGGCCATTGACAGCTCTTCAGGATTCTATCGTTCGCCAGTTGATGCAAGGTATCGTTCAAAGATGAATGTTGTATTCCGCTGCCCTACAGAGGAACTTGAAGCAAAGTTCCTTGCAGAAGCGCAGAAGGAAGGAATGATCGGTCTTAAAGGACATAGGTCAGTTGGTGGCCTTAGAGCAAGTCTTTACAATGCGCTTCCGATGGAAGATGCGGCATCGCTTGCTATGTTCATGAAGGAATTTGAGAGAAGGAATGGTTAAAAAACTCGATGAGACAAACAAAGCCATCATAAAGGCTCTCGGTGATGGACGCCGTCCATATTCTGCAGTTGCTGATGAGCTTGGAATAACGGAGAATACCGTACGCTCAAGAGTCAACAGGATGATTGATGAAGGGGTTCTTCGGATTACTGCATTAGTCGATCCTTCGCTTATTCCAGGTGTCCAGGTCGTTGTGATGGGGGTTAAGCTTAAGACGATGGATCTTGAGAGAAAAGCCAGGGAATTCTCAGCTTTGAGAGGGGTTTTTTCCGCTTCCGTCGTCACTGGGCGGTATGATCTGATAGTTCAGCTTCAGCTATCTGAGGAAGAAGGGCTTTCGCTTCTTGATTTTTTCAAGTATGAGCTTGTTAAGGTGGCTGAGGTGCAGGAAGTTGAGACTTTTGTAGTGTACCAGTCTCATGAACTCTGGATTCCATATAGCATATGAGATCCTGGCTGCTGCAATCGGGGAGGATGTGCAGCAGCCCCTTCCTTGTCTTTTCCTGATATGAGAACAGCGGATTTTATAATCTTGATATGCTTTATCCGCTTTGGAGACCCTTTATTATGTATTGTCGTTTCATGCTATAATAAACAAGTTAATAAGGAGTTTTTCTATGATTTCGGCTAAATATATGGGACTTGGGCTTAAATCACCTGTAATTGTATCATCAGGTCCTCTTACACAGAATATAGTATCGCTGAAGAAGGCTGAAGACGCTGGAGCTGGAGCAGTTGTTCTCAAATCGATTTTCGAGGAACAGATTGAAAAAGATGTGTCATCTGAGCTTGAGAGCAATGCTGAATACCTTGGACATTCGGAAGAATCATACGCTGCGTTCTCCAGGGATCGCTATATCGATCGTTATATGAAGCTTCTCACAGAGGCAAAGAAAACTCTTTCCATTCCTGTGATTGCATCTGTAAATGCAAAGACTATGGATAACTGGATTGAGTATGCAGAGCGCTTTGTGAAGTGCGGAGCAGATGGCATTGAGCTGAATTACTATCCTATATCATCGGAATCCGGTGTCAGCGGGGCAGAAGTTGACAAGAAGATTCTTGCGTTTGCTTCAAAAGCCAGAGCTGCGATAGATGGACCTCTTTCCATCAAGATAGGTTACAAATATTCCTCACTTGCAAATATCATCTCATCTCTTGATAAAATCGGGGTTGATGGTATTGTCCTTTTCAACAGGTTCTTCAGACCGGATATTGATATCGAGAAAATTCAGATTTCTGCAGGTTCTCCGGTATCTGAGCCTTCAGAATATGGAGAGGCTCTCAGGTGGATTGGCCTCATGAGCGGAGAGGTCAAGGCTGATCTTTGCGGAAATACAGGTATACATAACGGTGAGACAGCTGTGAAAATGCTTCTGTCGGGAGCAAAGGCCGTTGAGATATGTACAGCTGTCATCCAGAAAGGTTTTTCAGTGATAGGAGAGATAAACTCATTCATTGATGACTGGATGGGCCGCCATGGCTATTCATCGCTGGATGATTTCATTGGCCTCCTTTCCCAGGAGCATATTGCTGACGGATGGAAGTGGGAGAGAACACAGTTCCTGAAAACAATAGGTGAGTGAGGGACTATGGATTTCTCTAAATACAGCAATATAGCACCATATCGTGGTAAGGATTTTCAGGATGCGATAAAGAGGGTTCTGGATAAGAGAGAGTATCTCGGAGCTTTTGTTTCCATGCTCGTTGGCAATGATCTGGAGGCTGTGTATTCATACCTTGGAAGCATTCTGGATAATATAGGGAAAGTCAGTTCATATCCTGAGTTTCAGAAGAGGATTACTGCCGGGATATTCGTTCCTACGATAATAGGACGTACGATGGAATCGTTCTCTGATTCAGGGTATGATTCGATAGATTCGGAAAAAGGCTATCTGTTCCTTTCGAATCACAGGGATATAATCCTTGACTGTGCGCTTCTTGATTATACTCTTCTGACACATAACAAGCCTCTCTGCGAGATGGCTTTTGGTGATAACCTGATGATGAATCAGTTTATTGAGGATTTGTTCAGGCTTAATGGCGGAATCATAGTGCGGCGCGCTCTTGGGATGAAGGAGAAATACCTCTCTACAATCGAGCTTTCATCATATTTTGTCGATGTTATTACAGAAGAGAATATCTCGGTGTGGCTCGCACAGCGGCCAGGAAGAGCCAAGGATGGAGTTGATGAGACCCAGCCTTCAATCATCAAGATGCTTTATCTGTCGCAGAAAGGAAAGGGTGAGTCATTCTCAGAGCTTATAAACAGAATGAATATCCTTCCTATCTCAATAAGCTATGAATATGATCCTAATGATATAAACAAAGGGCGTGAAGAGGTGCTTAGAAGCCAGCATCATGGTGAATATGAGAAGAAGAGATATGAAGATCTTATTTCCATGACACGTGGTCTGAAAGCCAGAAAGGGCAGGGTGCATCTTGCTGTTGGTACTCCTGTTAAGGGGGATTTCAGCACACCGGAGGAAGTCGCTCGTGAGGTTGATAGGCAGATTCATCTGAATTACAAGCTCTGGGATACGAACATGTTTGCCTATGATTATCTGGAGAAAAGCGATAGGTTTGCTTCAGAGCTTTCAGATTTCGATGGAGATGAATTCCTTTCCAGATTTGCTCACCTTTCTCCTGTTGTCAGGGATTTTGTTCTCAATAGTTATGCAAATCCAGTTCGCTCCCGTCTTATGGAGGAAGAGGCATGAGAATGCTCTGGCTTTTTGCCGTGCTCCTTCTTTCTTCATGTGCAGCTGAGCAGTTCTCAGTTTCATCCCTCTCTATGGATATGGAGAGAGAAATTGTTATTTCAGAAGCTGCCAGTGAAAGCAATACGCTTTCTGTTTCGGCGGTTTTCTCATCACCTGATAATTCCTATACTTTCCGCATAGTCTCCCCGGATGGGGATCTTGTATGGGAGGGAGCTTTTTCCGGAAGCGGAAGTGATAAAACCTCGGAGACTCTGGAGATCACGCCCGGAGCTGTTTTTCCCCAGGGCGAGTACTCTCTTCTGATTTATTCGGATAACGGAACCGAAGTAGAGGAAAGCTTGTCCCTGGATTATGACGAAGGAATCCGGCATTTTGAGAACGGCCTGCTTTCAGGGAGTGCTTATGTAAGAGAGCTTGATGAAGCTGGAAACATAATCTCCGAAGGCAGCCGCAGCATGGGATATGAGATTCTCCAGGACACTGTTACTGCTGAAATTGATTATCAGGATAGCTATGGACAGAGCGTCAGTGTCACTGAGTTCTTCCAACCATCAGCCTCAGATCCTTCTCCTTCAGCTTTATGAGGAAGGTCCGTCCGTGAGGGCAGGCTGGTTCAGATAGCTGGAAAACCTTCTCAAGCAGTGCTTCTGCACTCCATCTGTCTATGTCATCACCTGCTTTTATCGCAGCTTTGCAAGCTATGATAGCGAAAAGTCTTGATTCAAGCTCTTTCTCATCAAGCCTTGATGATTCTATGAAGTCAATAATCTCGCTTTCAACAGCTCTGCATGAAGCCGGTAATGCATTTATTTCCCAGACCCCTTCGCCGGTTCTGGAAAGCATTATTCCGAGTTTTGTATATACTTCAGCGTGCCGCTGCAGGAATTCATCTCCGATATTATCAAGCTCAAGCTTTATGGGAACCAGCAGAGACTGTACCGTTTTCTGCGAAAGAAGCTCATCATAGAGTATCCTCTCGTGCGCTGCATGCTGGTCAACAAGATATAGCTCGCCATCTGCTTCAGCTATCAGGAAGAGATGGAATGCCTGTCCTATATACCTAAAATGAATCTTATCTTCTTTTTTTGCTTCCTGCTGTTCAGGACGCTCCTCATGCTTCTGCAGCCTAGCTTCCTGAAGGGCTTTGGCTTTTTCCAGCCATCTGGCATCCTTTTCCCTGTATTCTTTCGATATCTTCTCAGAAAGGTGGCTCTCTCCGTGCTGCCAGCTGGTATGGCGAGGAGCCTGTTCCTCCTTTCTTTCAGGAATGAAGGAGGCAGTGCTATGCTTTGAGTTTTCAAGATAGAATTCTTTCTGAACCGGAGTTATCTGAGGGATTTTTCTCTTTATCCCATTCTGAAGAAGAGTAGTGATAGCATGGTGGATCTCTGCTTTATTCCTTATCCTCACTTCTCGCTTTGCCGGATGAATATTGAAGTCAACAAGTTCCGGATTATCGTTGATGAATACTGCTGCATAAGGAAAAGAGCCGCCGGGAAGAAGTTCGCCGTATCCATATGTTACTGCCTGGATAATCGAGAATTCGTCAACCGGACGATTGTTTACGTAAACTCTTATTTCCTTTCTATCAGAGCGTTTTACGGCAGAGTTTCCTGCGATTATATCGACTGAGAAATCATCCCCGTCAACGTGCAGTGCTTCCACATCTGCATCAGCTATTCCTTCGGTTCTGTAAAGGAACATAACTCTCTCTTTCAGTGTTTCGCATTTCGGCCAGTCCAGGCGAATAGCTCCATCTGAAACAAAAGTGAACCGTACATGTGGAAATGCCAGAGCCTTTGAGATCAGCAGCTGTCTGCACATGGCGGCTTCGGAACTTGCTCTTTTCAGAAATGAACGCCGTGCTGGGATTTCGGAAAAGAGATTCTCTGATGTTACTGTAGTTCCTCGATCAGGGGAGGATGAGGATATTTCTTCCCTGTGTCCGTTGTCTATTACAAGTGTGGATCCTTCTCCTGATTCCCTGGAGTAGGTTGATACAGTGAGTTTTGAAACAGCTCCTATTGAATATAGAGCCTCACCCCGGAAGCCAAGGGTTCTTATATCATAAAGATCATCCTGCGTGTGGATCTTGCTCGTTGCATGTCTTGTTCCAAGCAGCTTGAGATCCTCTCTCTGAATACCGCTGCCGTTATCGGAAACGGAGAGTCTGTCTATGCCTCCGCCATCGATTGATACTCTTATTTCATCGGCTCCGGCATCTATGGCATTGTCCAGAAGTTCTCTCAGGACTGACTGCGGTCTTTCAATAACCTCTCCTGCGGCTATCCGCGAGGAGAGGAGTGGGTCAAGTAAATTGATTCTGGCCATCAGAAGGAGAGCCTTGCCTTCATCATGAGACGTACATCAGCCTGATCCTTGTGTGCCGGAACATTGATGTATTCGCTTGTGCCGTTATCGAAGGAGGACTGAAGCTCTGCTGTAAATCCGACTCTGCTGAATGAGAAGTCAGCTCCGACTGAGAAAAGCGCATCAGTTGTTATATAGTCCATGAATGGCAGGCTATTTCTGAATGATGATGTAAGATTGTCCTTTGCAAAAGATGCATAGAGCTTTACTTCATCATTGATGTTTCCGCCAATTGCGAGAGAGAGATAATCTCCAGGTTCTGCAGCGTATCCAAGAAGATCATTTACGCTGTATGTTGCCTCGAATCCGATAAAATCGAAGTCAAGTGCAATTGAAGCCGCTGCATAGTATTTAAGGTCGTTGTTTCCTTCCCTTGCTGCGATTTCGCTGAGCGTTCCAGCTGTATCATTCATAGCAGAAGAAAGCTCTGTGAAGATGTAAGGAGCGAGACGGCCATTGTTCCTGATGCCGCCATCAACGGATAATGCAACTGTTCCAAGATCCATTCTGAACTGCAGACCAGCCATGTAATCATTCATAGCACCTGCTCCGAAATCATAGATGATGTTGGAATCCACCATTTCACCATTCTGATATACAGTTGAGATCTCTCCGCTTGCATATACGCTGATTTCATAGTTATCGGCAAATGGCACTGATACTCTGAATTCAGGATAGAAAAGAAGTGCATAATCGAGGAACGATGAAGTCATCAGGACTTCTCCTGGGAGCGTAATGCTGATTGAAGGTCCGCCAAACTCTCCTGGATAGAATACAATTCCTCCTTCAACGATATGCGGTGCTTCTGCATTGTCTGCATAAACCGCAAGCGAGAGGTTAGGGAAGTTGAATCCAAGTCTCAGGGCAAGCGCATCTTCATCTCCGTAATTGGAGAACAGCGTTCCGTTCTTTCTGTATTCTCTTTCTGCGTTGAGGTATGCAAGGCTAGAGGCAGGATCTCCAAGATCAATTCCCTCGATGAGAGCAAATGAATCTGTTACTGCACGGTAGATTCTCATATCCTCATCGCTTTCATCTGCACCGAAATCCCAGCTTTCATAGCCATTGAAGCCACCCAGGATGAATCTGGAATCAGCATATGTCATTCTGATAGGAGCTCTGAGGGCAATTGAGTAGTCCTCATTTCCGATGAAGACTTTCGGCGTTACTGTGAATACCGGTGATGTTTCTCCATCTGTAACAAGATATTCAAATCCTGTCTCGATTTCCGCTGTCAGCGGCAGGTGGCCGGAAAAGCCGGATGCTTTCTCACGATTTCTGCCGAACATGGATACGGAAGAGGCGAATGTAAGAGCGAAGCCGTCCTCTGCGTTATAGCTCATCATGAGCTTTGAATCGAGAGGTCCAAGATCGGTTCCGATACCGCCATAGTATTCCATATCTGCAGCAGCTTCATATATCTGTGCCCTGATTCCTCCAAAGAGGGTGAGTCCATAGAGGTTGAGATAAGCTGAAGCATCTGCGTAGCTATTGGTTGTGGAAATGCTGGAAGATCCGAGATCGATATCCATCCATCCCTCTGCCCTTACTCCAAATATATTGCTTCTATATTCTGCAAGAGCTCTTACTGTAACATAGTTGCCAGATGCTGGAGTGTAAAGCGTATTTCCGAGCATTCCGTAGTGCATGTTCTCTGTTGACCAGGCACCTCCGAGTTCGAATGTGAATCCGCTGAAGCTGAATGGTATTGATGCTGCGATGAGCATGCCGTTTTCCGTGAATGGATTTACGGTGTAATCATCGAAGTATGCAGTTGCTGCAGAAGCCTTGAGACCAAGGTTGAAGTCACCCCACATCATAGGAATATAAATGGAAGCTTCCGGATACAGGTCTACGCTAAGAGCTTCAGGATTGAAGTTTACAGCTCCGCCGAATGTTATTGCCAGAGGATAGCTGTCTCCAGTTCTGATAGTAAGCTCAAGTCCGCCGTTTCCGCTATTATCTCCAGCATTCCTGAATGAAAGATCATCGAACCATATGCGGTGACCATAGTATTCGCTTGTGAATGTATGGTTCAGAGAGAGTGCCGGGAAAGCCCCATCGTAATTATGATTCAGCCCTGTAAAGAGTCCTGCCGTATCTCCAGGCAGATAGCTTGTCCTATCAATTGCAAGAAGAACTGAATCACCGTAGTAGCTTATTTCATCGATGAAATCAGATGCAAAGCCAATCCAGTCTGTAACGCTTTCGTATTCTATTCCGCTGATTATTGCAAATGGATCGATATTGAGGGTGAGGGTAAATGATCCAATGCTAAGCGATGGCTGAATATATGCATTGATATTTTCTGTTCCATTCTGGCTGCCGTATACTCTTCCTCCAAGTCTGATATCAAAGATGCTCTCATCTTTTTCTGTAACCGCTGGTGGTGTAATCGGAGCAACATCAGGAAGAGCTGCAGGCTTTTCTTCTACAGCTGTTTCCGCAGCTTCTGTAACAGCTGTCTCCGGTTCTTCAGTTTCAGGTTCTGTGACAACCGCAGGCTCTGTAATCTCTATAGGCTCTGTAACAGCTGTCTCTGGTTCTTCAGTTACAGGTTCTGTAACAACAGCAAGCTCTGTCGTTTCTGCAGGTTCCGCAATCTCTGCAGATTCTGTGATTTCTGCAGCAGGGATAGTTTCCTTTCCGATCTCAATCAGAGTTGGTTCCTTGCTTACTTCAACCGATGGTTCTCCAATAGAAGGAGATGCCGGGATCCTTGTTTCTCTAGTGATATCAATAATGGTAGGAGAAGGAAGGCTGACTCCAATCTCTGGATTCCCGATTACAGGTGCCTGAGGAATCTGCTCTTCTGAGGTTTCTGCGGATGCCGGAATTGCTTCTTTTCTTGGCCATGCCAGATAGTTAAGCGTTTCCATAGGTCCGACTTCCTCATAAATTCCTCTTATTCCATCGAAAGCTGTAACGGAATGGGAAGAGTAATTGCTGAAGATTTCCTCATTATCGCTTGTTATAAAGGAATATTCCCCGCTTCCAGGAAGAAGTGTGGATGTAACTGGTGTATAGACCGTCAGCTGAAGATCCCCAGCAGTTGCGATATCCATCTCTCCATAGAGAAGATAGAGCGAAGGTAAAGAGAGGTCGTAACCTGTCACTGCAAGAAGGGAATTGCCATTGAGGCGGATGGTCCCATAATCTGAAGTGAACGCAACACTCTCATCTGCTGTCCTTATGACCATCCCTGTCTCGCTTACTTCGGACATTGAATCGATTAGAGTTCCATCGGGAGAGTATATAGCGAGGTCATCGATATTACCTTCACTTAGTACTAAACCTGGGGAAGCGAACGATGCAGACGTTAAAGCCAGCATGATCATAAGCAACGATAGAATCTTCTTCATAGACTTTCACCCTCCAGACAAATGTCTGACTAGTGTCATTTTAGCACAGGAGAATAAATAAAGACCACAGATTTTAACTCTGTAGTTATCTGTTGTCATTTTTCCTTGCATCCATAAGGCATTCAGAGAAGTCGTGAGAGTTGTAAATGTGCTCTCTTGTCAGCTTGTCTATATGCGAAAGCTCCTGGATTATGGGCTTCAGCCTTGCCCTGACATTTGTCTGGTCATAAGGGCATACTGGTTTTATGACAGGAAGATCATAAAGCTCTGCAAGCCTTCTCGTTACACTTTCCCTTGTTTCAATAAGAGGTCTTATTATATGCATTTTCCCGGAGAAGAATTCCTGGACGGGAAGCATTGTCGAAAAAGAAGCGCGGAAGCAGAGATTCATGAGAGTTGTCTCCGCCAGATCATCAAGGTGATGTCCCATTGCTATGAGCTTTGTTCCCGTTTCTTCAGCATAGCTGAAAAGAATTCTTCTTCTGTTTCTTGCACACAGGTAACAGTTGAAATCATCACGGAAGGATGTCGGAAACTGCGATTCATCCTTGATCTGGAAGGATATATCAAGTGCATCGAAATATTCATGAAGCTTATCTCTGTATTCTTCGGGGATAGGGTGCTCTATCCAGTTGATCATGAGCGCTCTGAGCGAATAGGTGACAGGCAGCCATTTCCTTCTGATTGACAGCGCCAGGGCAAGGGCAAGCGAGTCCTTTCCGCCTGAAGCTGCTATCAGCACATCATCTCCTTCCTGGATCATTCTGTAATGGTTGATTGCTTTCCCCGTTCCTTTTATGAATCGCATGACCCAAGGGGGGATGTCCCCTTCGATAAGATTCCTATAAGGCAGTTTTTCATCCATTGGATACCTCCATGAATGCACCTTCTGCATCTTTCTGGTCTATGTATGGAGGAAGGTAAAGGGCAACCTTTCTGAGATTCTTTGAGAAGAATGGACCTGCTTTCGAGAAAAGCATTTCATCTTCTCCTGGGCTGTCGGAAAGGCCGTTTTCCCTGAGAATCCTGACTTCTGTCTCAAAGCTTATCGGTTCAGGAATATCTATGATTACCTCATATTCCCGCAGTCCCGGGTATCTGGATGAAAGCATGCTGAAGATTTCATTTTCCGTTTCATACCGCTTTGCGATATCCGAGGCTTTTGCTTCCAGTTTCCCATTCCTGTCATAGGGTTTCCATACAAGGCGCTCCTCGATTGAGCCATCCTCAACCATCTCAACAAGCGAAAATGGTTCATAGTCATCATGCATCCTGCATAAGCTCAGGAATGAATAGTCATCACACAGATATAGATCATCCAGTTTTATGACACCATCCCGCAATCCTGATAGCACAGCTTTCTTTATCATTGCTGTAGCGCCTCTTACTCCCTTATGCCAGTAAAGGTTGCGGTACATCATGTATTTTGAGAACAGAACCTGCTCAACAAGAGAAATCGCTCCTTCATCAAGTGCTATCCTTCCATCAGAGAGAGCCATGGAGGCAATTATGTAGCTTGTATCCTGTTTTCCATAGGGAATCCCTGCAAAGAAAGCATCGCGTGACAGGTAGTCAAGCTTATCCGGATCAAGTGTTCCGGAAAGGATGCTCCTGTAGAAAAGCGCTTCTGCATCATCTGTGTCTTTTTTTGTATCTATTATCAGACCTGTCATTACAGGATCTGCTCCTGTACGTTCCACGGCCTTTTCCAGCTCCGGAACCCCTGTTATGAGTTCTCTTGCTATTTCTTCGTGCTCTTTGACGGAAAGCTCCTTTAAGGAATGGGCATATGGAAAATGCCCGATGTCATGAAGAAGACATGCAGCAAGAAAGCTCATGAGCCCGGTTTCGGTAAAGGGCAGTTCCTGATTCCTCTTTGATAGTGCCGTCATTATTTCCCGGCCAAGATAATATACGCCTATCGAATGGCTTAAACGTGTATGTACAGCTCCTGGGTAAATATGGAAAGCTGGGCCATTCTGTTTGATCCTCGACAGCTTCTCAGCTTCTTTTACGTCGAGAATACCTCGTATCTCAGCTGTCATTGGTATATTTCCCCAAAGGGGATCCTTCACAGTATGCGTGAATCCACGCATCAATATTCCTAAAGCATCATTTCCAGTCACAAAGAGAGAGTAGCACGTTAAAGGGTATTCACAAAGATTCTTTTTGATGTGAAAATCCTCAATATGCTGAAACTTCTTCTGATATCCCTAGCTTTTCTGTCTCCGCTTTATGCTGTAGCCCCGGTCTCCGGGACTGTAGGTAAAGTACAATGCACCATTGTTCCGGAATCAATTACAGAGACAGCCCTGAAAGCAGCGGCAGAGGAGTATACAGAGGCGTGGCTTGATAAATATGCCGTGGACAAGATTTCCTTCGGCGAGGCTTATTCTGAGATCCTCTCTTCCTCCCTTCCTCTCGATAACCCCATAGCTGGAGAAGAGAAGAATAATGCCGTCACGCTCAGAAGCCTTGCGGACGGCACGATTCTTTCATTTGTATTTGCAGATGGACGGATTGCCGCTGTCAGCGAATCCCCCTGAGTGTCTTGAAGCGCTCAAGGAGAGCTGCAAAATGCTCTGTTGCTGCCTTCACTGGTGCCGGAGTACTCATATCCACTCCAGCTTTCCTGAGTGACTCGATCGGGAATGCAGACCCTCCTGATTTAAGGAAGGAAAGATAATCTTCCTTTTCTTTCTCACCGCCTGAAAGCACACGTTCGGAAAGTGCTATTGATGCAGAGATACCTGTAGCATACTTATAGCAGTAGAATGCATTGTAGAAATGAGGAATCCTAAGTCCTTCCAGATCGCTTACTTCCTCGAATTCCATCATAGGACCGAAATAAGCAGTAAGAAGCTTCCTGTATTCCGTTCTCATGACCTCAAGCGTCACTGGCATCTTCTTCTCTGCAAGGCTGTGGATGATGAGCTCGAATTCCGCAAACATCGTCTGTCTGAAAAGGGTAGCTACTTCATCATCAAGATTCTTCCCTATGATATATGCTTCCTCATCATCTGACTCTGCATGGTCAATGAGATATCTGGAAAGAAGATTCTCATTGAATGTCGAAGCAGTTTCTGCCTCGAAGATAGAGTAGTCATAATTCATATAGGGATTGTTCCTTACTGAGTACCATGTATGCATTGAATGCCCACCCTCGTGAATCAAGGTGAACACGGAATCAAGAACATCCTCCTCGAAGTTTGTGAGGATATATGGGTTCCCGGTGTATCCTCCTGCAGAGAAAGCTCCGCTTCTCTTTCCCTTGTTCTCATATCTATCGACCCAGCGATCGGATGTAAGTCCGTTGATGAGGGTTATCCTGTACTCTTCCCCAAGTGGTCTTACGGCTTCATTTATGATGGCAACAGCCTCTTCATAGGTATGATGGCTTCTGATTCCCGCGACCATTGGCATATATGCATCCCAGTGATGGAGTCTGTCCTTGCCAAGTACGGCTGCTTTCACCCTGTAGTATTCATGAAGGGCTGGGAATGCTTCATGGACTGTTTTTATCAGTGATGTGTATACACTTACAGGAATTCTGTCAGGGAACAGCGCCGCTTCAAGGGATGACCGGAATCCTCTCGCTTTTGAGCGGAATATATCCTCCTGCACAGATGCTTCATACAGATCCGCTATAGTATGCTTATGCGCATCATAGCTTTTATAGTAGTTCCTGTATGCCTGCTCTCTTATATTCTCATCTGGATTCCTAAGGAAGATGGAGTAGGTGCTGTGTGTGAGCTTTTCCCCGTTTACATCATCGAAAGCCATATCTGAATTGTTTAGATCCATGAACGCTTTCTGCGAGGCTCCGGATGCAGGTAGATAAAGGCTCATCAGGCGCTCTTCCTTCTCTGAGAGCACGTGATCCTTTTCCCTGAGCGTCTTCTTCATCCAGATCCTGTACTCCCTGAACCTTCTTTCCTTCATCCATTCTTTTATCAAAGCGGTATCTACTGACATCAGTTCCGGCGTGAAATATGAGAAACGCTCAGAGAAGTCAGCAGCAGCTGCCTGATAGGTCGCAAGCCTTCTCATATTCTCCGGATCGGTTCCGTCCGTCTCGTACATCAGAAATGCCCAGTTTCCGATTCTCTCTGCTTCCATTGAGATGTTCTTGTAGTATTCAAGAGCCGCAAAGAGCGAGTCGGGGCTTTCTCCAAGCTTTCCTTTGAATGAAGAGGCTTTTCTGAAAGCTGCTGCAAGCTTCTTCATTGACTTATCCCATTCTTCTCCGTTCCTGACAAGTGCGGACAGATCCCATGTATTCTCCGTCTTCTGTTCATTCCTGTTCATTGATTTCCTCCTTAAGCAGTGTCAGCATCTTCCTTGCTGCTTTTCCCCTGTGCGAGTAGATATCCTTGTCACCTTCTGGAAGCTCTGCTGATATCATGCCGGCTTCATTGATGAAGAAAACAGGGTCGTACCCGAACCCGTTTGCTCCGGAAGGGGAGAGCGCTATTTCTCCTTCGCAGGTTTCCTGTATTATGTATTTCCTCTCTGGCGACAGCATCAGGCAGAGCGCTGTAACGAATGTTGCGCTCCTGTCCTCTTTCCCCTCCATATTCCTGAGAAGCAGCATATACTTTTCCTCTGCGGAAAGCTTCTTTCCATTCTCTTCCCCATATCGGGCTGTATGTATTCCAGGAGCTCCTCCGAGCGCCCTGACCATAAGACCTGAATCATCAGCAAGGACTGGCTGATGGACAATGCTGTAAAGAGCTTCTGCTTTAATCAGGGCATTTTCAATGAATGTTGAGCCAGTTTCTTCCGGATCGAATTCTATGCCTTCTTCCTTTGGAAGAACCAGCGAGAACCCTCCTAGGAGCCTGGACATTTCTTCTTTCTTGTGTGTATTTCCAGATGCAAAATAAAGCTTCATAAGATGAATATAACCAGTGTGGGCAAACAAGGCTATACCGATTCTGAAATACGTTCCAGCGCTTTTCTCATTGCCTGGATATCGTAGGTGACAGTCGATCTTGAAATTCCGAGAAGATCCGAGATCTCCCTGTGGGATAACCCGCCATGGGCTTTCGCTATCTGTTCACGCCGTCTATTGTATATGTTCGAAAGCTTCATGTATTTATCGAGAAGTATGTTTCTCTTCTCCTCATCGGCTTCTAGCCAGATTGCTCTTCTTAGCTTCATCATGACTTTCCAGTGTCTGGAGGCAATAAGCTCAAGGGTAGTGAGAGTCTTTTCGTTATTCTCTGCCAGATACTCATGACGGAGGGTATAGAACCGCGATATCGTCGAGATATCATTTCTCAGAAGCCTGGAAACACCTGCAATGAATCCCGGAGTTTCCGTCTCCGGCAGCGATAGAAGATAGGAAATGAACTGTCTTCTCTTTATTGTACGCCTAAGAAGTTCCGATAGCTTTCTCTCAGCTTCTGAAAGAACCATGATTCCTTTGTCCTGGGCATGTATTATGTGTTTTGAAAGTCCTGCAAGATCCATATCAGAAACATCTTCTGCCTTGCACTGGTAGGGAACGCATTTCTCTTTTACCGGATATTCATAGATGGTGGGATCGGAAAAGGAGATGGCCCTATCCATATTCTTCCTGTTATGGTTCCTTTTCGTATAGCGCATCACACGGTAGCGGCATATCTGAGAGAGATACATATTGTATGTCAGCCCTGATATCCTGAATGATGATATTATCCAGTCGATATCCTTCTGTATATCGAGGAAGAATCCGCCTGCTTCTTCCTTTCTAAGATAGAGATTCCGCATCGGTATGAGATACAGGAGAAGGGAAGTGCGTTCCCTGACTTTATTCTCAAGGGAAATGAAGCTGCTTCCATCATCTCCCTGCTGTTTCATACGGTTGTATTCCAGGACCATTGCTGTGAATGCTATGTCCTCTTCTTCTTTGAATAATCTGTTTTCCATTCAATACTCCTTCCTCTTTTCCTGCAAACCGAGTGCCAAAATGGAAGAAGTATTGAATATATTCTGCAAGTTGTTATGTTATAAGGATAAAAAGCTATTGAACATTTTGAACAGCTGCCAAGATAGCCTCTTCAAGTCTTTCTCTGACCATTTCTTCAGCTTCGCCCAGAGTCTTTCCCGTAATAGTTGCACCTGCAGCTTTGCTGTGGCCTCCGCCGCCGAATAAAGCAGCAATGCTGCCAACATCAACACCAGCTTTGTTCTTTGATCTCAGACCTATTTCAATAGCATCCCCCTTGTCTTTCAGAAAGAGGACAGCCATAACGTTTTCAGCTTCAAGCAATGAGGCGTATACACCATCGCTGAGACGTGCGTTCTGCATCGATTCCGGCTGATAAGCTATGATCAGCCGTCCATCAAGAACTGTTCTGGATGAAAGGATTATAGAGGCAGTATCCTTTATATCCTGCAGCTTTCTGCCATCATGCATCTCATCATAGATTTCATATGGGGATATCCCTTCTGCCGTGAATGCTGACACTCTCCTAAGGCATTCAGGTGCAGCTTCAGCGGAGAGAAAATGGAAGAATCCCGTATCGGTTGCAAAACCGCGGTAGAGGTAATCTGCAGTTTCCCTATCTAGCCCAGCTCCCAGCTGTTCCCTCACGATATCGACAAGGATTGTCGTTGATGGAGAAGAGGGGACTATATAGCTCATGCCATCCTCTGTGAACGGAATACCTGAGGAATGATGATCGATTACGACTCTGCTGAGATTCTCCAGATCTCTGAATGGTTCCCCTGGCCTGTCCGGGGTGGAGCAGTCCAGGATAATCACCAGCGGATTATTCTCGACGAAAGCCTTATCGGCTTTTTTTCTGAATCGTGGTTCGAGCTTTCTGATATCATCACGGAGAAAAGGGCCTTCATTTAAAAGAAGGACCTTCTTGCCAAGCCCTGAAAGAATTCTTTCCATGGCAAGGGATGAGTAAAGAGCATCGCCATCGGGATTGCGGTGGGCAATCACAATGGCGTATTCAGTATCCTTTATAGCCTTTATAAGGCGTTCATCACATCGAGGGAATATAGTGTTCATCTTCCTTTATGATTTTAGGTTCTGTCCGTTTCTCGACATTCTCCCTGTCGACAACAACTTCCTTTACACCTGTCATTGAAGGAATTTCATAGCTTATATCCAGCATCAGGTTCTCAACAATGGACCTGAGTCCTCTTGCTCCTGTTTTCTCCTTGAATGCTTTTTCCGCTATGGCGCTTATTGCATCATCTGTGAATATGAGCTTTATGTTGTCAAGCTGGAATGAAGTCTCATACTGCCTGAGGATTGAATTCTTCGGCTCGGTTATTATTCTCTTCAGATCGGCTTCCGTGAGATTGTTCAGCGTTACATGCACAGGAAGTCTTCCGATGAATTCCGGAATCAGGCCGAATTTGATCAGATCATCAGGATGCAGCTCTTTGTAGAGCGATTCGAGATCCTTGTTCTCCTTCTTCTCGATATCAGCACCGAATCCCATAGCTGAGACTGCAATCCTCTTCTCGATGATCTTGTCCAGTCCGACAAATGCGCCTCCGCAGATAAAGAG
Source organism: uncultured Spirochaetaceae bacterium (assembly GCA_944389105.1). Taxonomy (GTDB): domain Bacteria; phylum Spirochaetota; class Spirochaetia; order Sphaerochaetales; family Sphaerochaetaceae; genus Ornithospirochaeta. The sequence continues at coordinate 26,077 of CALXLD010000001.1, forward strand.
GATATTCGAAGTGTTGATTTTCAGCATCTCCTGATTCGGATGCTTTCTTCCTCCCTGCGGCGGTACGGAAGCCACTGTTCCTTCTATAATCTTGAGCAGAGCCTGCTGAACACCTTCTCCGGATACATCGCGTGTTATTGAGACGTTCTCTCCCTTCTTTGAGATCTTATCGATCTCATCGATGAAGATGATTCCATGTTCTGCCCTCGAAATATCATAATCCGCAGCTTCTATGAGCTTTAAAAGGATGTTCTCAACATCTTCTCCGACATAGCCGGCCTCGGTGAGGGTAGTGGCATCTGCGATTGCAAATGGAACATCAAGCTTCTTTGCAAGCGTTCTTGCAAGGAGTGTCTTTCCAGTTCCGGTCGGTCCGATCATCAGTATGTTTGACTTGTCGATCTCAACACCTGATTCTGCGATGGCACCTGCATATTTGACTCTCTTGTAGTGGTTGTAGACAGCAACGGAGAGCACACGTTTTGCAGCATCCTGTCCGATCACATACTGATCCAGATACTCCTTGAGTTCTGCAGGAGTAGGGATGTCCTTTATATCGTTGCTTTCAGATGTTTCTGCAGCTGCACCTTTTCTGAGGATGTCTCCACATGTTTTGACACACTCTTCGCAGATTGCCACTCCAGGACCAGAGACATATCTGACTGTTCCATCGAATGGCCGGCCGCAGAAAGAGCAGTATTTAGCGTTTCTTGCCATATTATCTTCTGATTACCTTATCAACAATGCCGTACTGAAGAGCTGAATCAGCATCCATGTAGCAGTCACGGAGAATATCCTTTTTGATCTCCTCCTCGCTTTTGCCTGTATGGAATGACAGGAGGCGGGATGTGACATCATATATTCTCTGCAGCTCTCTGGAGGTTACTACGATATCAGTAGCCTGTCCTTCGGCTCCGCCTGAAGGCTGATGAATCATAACTCTTGCATTCGGGAGAATCGATCTTTTTCCTTTTTCTCCTGCAGCAAGCAGGATAGCAGCCATGGAGCATGCCTGTCCGATGCAGATTGTCTGAACCGGGCAGCGGACATACTGCATTGTGTCATAGATTGCCAATCCAGCAGTAACGCTTCCGCCAGGGCTGTTTATGTAGAGATTGATTTCCTTCTCAGGATTCTCGCTCTCAAGAAATATAAGCTGAGCCACTACAAGATCTGCAGTTGCATCCGTAATCTCACCGTCAACGAAGATTATCCTGTCCTTCAGAAGACGGGAGAAGATATCATACTGTCTTTCGCCTGTTCCCGACTGCTCAACAACATAGGGAACAAGCGTATTCATCCTTTCTTTCAATGTTTTCCTCTCAGAGACCCATAGCTTCACTGTAGCTCTTTGTCTCTCCGGTCCTGAATGTATTGTTTTCGATCAGGAATGGAGTGACTTTGGAGAACTGAAGCTCGTCCTTGATCATATTCTTATAGGATTCCTTGTCTGCTTCAGGAACATTCTGGAGCTGCTTCTCTGCTGCTTCGTTAAGTTCCTCATCGCTTACCTCAAAGTTCTCTGTCTCACGGATTTTTTCCATGATAAGCTGTGCCTTGAGTTCTTTGATTGTATCAGGTTTCCATTCTTCCTGGATGCTTTCCTTTGTAGAGGACTGCATCTCCATGAACTTCTCAATCTGAGCTTCTGTCAGCCCAGTCTGGCGCACGAAGCTTCTCCAGCGGTTGTCAAGTTCAGCCTGGATCATTGACTGCGGAATCACGATCTCTGTCTCTGCTGCAAGCTTGTCAAGGATAGCTGTAATCTTCTCGTTCTTCAGGTGCTCCTCTACATTCTTCTCGAAGCGGTCCCTGATTCCCTTCCTGAGATCCTCAACTGTCTTGTACTCGTCCTTAACATCCTCTGCAAAGTCATTATCAACAGCCGGAAGCTCCTTGCTCTTGAGGGTATCAAGCTTTACGCGGAGATTTACAGTCTTTCCAGCATAGCCTGGGACATTGTCTTCCTCGGTATATGTCTTTGTGACAGTCTTCTCGTCGCCAGCCTTCATTCCGATAACATCGCTGTCAAGCTTGTAGAAGTTGTATCCAGAGCCCAGTGTGAATGTAAAGCCATCACGCTTCGTGCTCTCGATTTCAGCTCCGTTCTCATCGAGCTCAACATAGTCGACTGTTACGATATCGCCATTCTCTGCTTCACCATCCTTTGTCCGGATGATTGCATTCTGCTCACGATACTTCTCGATTTCCTTGTCGATATCTGCATCTGTGACTTCGATGGAAGAGACCTCAACCTCAAGTCCCTTATATGCAGGAAGTTCAAAACGAGGAAGAACATCATATACAACAGTGAATGTGAGATCTTCATTTTCCTTGAAAGGAAGAAGTTTCTCCTCGTCCTGCAGGACAGGTGTTGAGAATACGAGCGGTGAATGCTCCTTATCGAGTGAGGAGTAAGCCTCTTTCAGTGATTCCTCCATCAGGTCGAATGTGCTTTCCTCGCGGATCATAGCACCGAACTTTCTCTCGATGACCGATACTGGAACCTTTCCCTTCCTGAAACCAGGAATCGTTATGTCCTTGGCATACTTCTGGATTCTCTTGTTGTATGCTTCCTCTATTGAAGCCGCATCCAATGTCAGCGTAAGCGCTGCCTGGGAGTTCTCTAGCTCCTTAACGCTTTTGTCGGTAATCATCACTACCCATCCTTATATACTTTCTGATTAAATGCATGTACTGCAACTTATGTAATATAAACATTTTTTCTGCTTAAGTCACTACCTCGTGAAAAACCTTCCAATATAACAAAAAAGGCTCCCTTTCAGGAGCCTCTGATGATGTATCGTGAATCAGAAATCCATTGTCATATCACCGAACATATCAGCTTCGGAGATATCTGTATCAACTGCTGCTTCACTTGCCGGAGCCTGTCCGCCTCTCTGTAGACCAAGCTGCTGAGCCATTGGGACGAATTCCGTAAGATACTGGCTCTGATCCAGCCCTGCAAGAAGGGCAGGGAGTGATAGGACAATCTGCCTCTGGTTGACGGGAAGAGTGAACTCAGCGTCGAATTCAACTTCATTGAAGTCATCATCCTCGTAAACGACGTGGATTGTATGCTTCTGCCTCATGACAGTTTCCTCGCGTCTCGTTCTCGGTGAGTATTCCTGCTCCTCTCCGCCATCTACGGATACCATTGCCCAGTCTAGAGCCCTGTATGATTCTCCGTCGATCTCAATGGTTCTGTTATCTACATAGACTGTGTGCTGCATTCCGTAATGGTAAAGAAATACAGCAAGCAGAATAACAACAACAATAACTGCAAGACGTACATAGAAGGACAGGTTGAAGAAGTCCTTCAGATTCTTCTTATCGCTCATGCCCTTGCTCCCTCCTTCTGCATGTCCGCAAGCTGTTTTGCTGACTCAGCTTTCTCTCTTCTTGTCCTGATTTCATAGAGAACAAGCGCAAGCGTAATTACGCCGTAGGAGACGAATACCCTGAAGTATTCTCCGATCTGGGCCTGTCCCATGAGTTCCCTTCCTGCCTGAGGAGTGAGAATGAACATCAGATGGAAGAGGATGATACCAAGGAATACGTTCTTGATTGAAGCCTTGGATACCGAAGCTCCTCCAACAAGAAGTGCTGCGATACTGAACATACCGATCTGCGAATGGGAATTATATGTATTGAGAGTTCCCATGTTGGAAAGATAGAGGATCATTCCATATGCTGCGAAGACCGTTGAGATGATGATGGCAAGTATTCTTGTCCTGTCAACTTTGATACCGGCTTCCTTTGCAACCTCAAGGTCCTGTCCGACAGCCCTCATGTCCTGGCCGAGCTTTGTCTTTCTGAACCAGACAATGACGACACAGAGCAGGGCGATAAGGATTATCGTGAGGATAGGGATATTCACTCCTCCGATCGTAATCTGCCAGTATGAATCCACCGACTGTCTTACGTTGATGAGGTCGATTGTGTTCCTTACACCATAACCGCGTGGAAGGATTACCTGATCCGAATGGATTGGGATGACAGGTCCCATGCCGTAAAGCACGACAAGCTGATAAACACCATTCATGAAGAATGAGATCATATAGCTTGTGATCATCTCCCTGCCGCGAGCCATGTTAAGCATCTTGCCGCAGAACCATCCAAGAAGAACAGCGATAGGAGTTGCAATTATTGCAGCGAGCAGAAGCCCTGGGATTCCTACGACATTCCAGGCAGTTATGAAGATTATGCCGATCTGTCCTGCCATAGCTCCGAGTGTCATACCGAAGTTGAGACCCATACCTGCCATGATAGGAATCAGAAGGGATAGTACCAGGAAGCTGTTACGCATGATTCTTGTGATGATCTGGCCTACAAGATACTGTCCTGAGTACCCTGCAATAGGTATACAGATCAGACAGATTACGACGAAGATGATAGGAACTATGTTATTAGCCAGAAAATTTCTGACGTCTTTATTTGTTACAGTCTTTTTCATCTGCTTGCCCCCGTTTTTCTTGTCAGAGCGTAAAGAATCATACCGTTTGAAACGATGATTCTCAGAACTTCTGACATATCTGTATGAATCAGGTTATTCATTACTGACGGGGTCATTGTAACTATTCCCTGATATAGGATCGTTCCGATGATGACGTTGACTATCGAAGCCTTGTTGACTGAAGCGCCTCCGATGAGGATTGCAGAAACGGCCGGCATAGCCATGTACATAGGTCCCTGATAGAGCTGTATAAAGCCGTAACCCTGCTGATAGCAGAGGATTCCAAGAGCGCCAAGCCATGTCGACATGATAACAGAGAGTGTTCTCTGCTTGTCGATGTTGATGCCGGAAGCTCTTGCAAATACAGGGTTTGAACCTACAGCTGTCATAGCTGTTCCTGTCTTTGTATGGAGGAATGCCCAGATTATGAAAGCAAAGATAGCGAAGAAAAGGATCTCTCCCAGCGATATCGAAAGGCTTCCGATATTAATCTGAAGGAAGTTCTTGAGAATGTGGGAATAGAATCCATCTGTCGATATAGTTGTCCTGAGTCCGCTTCCTGAATAACCCCAGACCATTGTCGGAGAAGTGTAGGGGAGGATCAGCCACATTATTGACATGAATGCAACCGATGAGAATCCAACGTATGTCGCAATCATCATCTCGCTTCCCTTTACCTTGTTGAGAAGCTTTCCATATCCCCATCCGAATATGATTGCAAACGGGGTGGAATAGATTATCGCAAGAATGAAGGAAAGAGGCCCCGTGACTCCTGTCTGAATGGAAAGGGTAGCTCCAAGCAGACCTGAGATGATTCCAAGAGGAAGGCCGAAGTTGAGGCCACATCCAGAATGGATCATCGGAACCATTGCAAGGACCATGATTGAGTTCATTCCGAAACGTGCAAGGGTATCAGTGATACCGTTGCCGACTCCGATTCCAACAAACGGTGCAATAATAAAGAGGAGCAAGAGGAAGCCTGCGATGATGAGTCTAGGCAGACCGAAAGCTCTTAGCGCTGATTTGATTTTTTCCATCACATAGCCTCCTTTCCAGTCTTTCCGACCATCAGCATACCGAAATCCTCACTTGGTGTAGTAGCAGGAAGAATACCGGAAACTGCACCATCGGTGACAATCGCGATACGATCGCAGCACTGTCTTAGCTCTTCAAGTTCAGAGGAAATCATCACAATGGTTACGCCGTTTTTCCTGTTGTACTCCTTGAGAGCCTGGAGAACGAGAGCCTTTGCTCCGATATCAATACCTCTTGTCGGCTCGGAGACAAAAAGAAGCTTTGGCTGAAGTGCAAATGACTTTGCGAGACAGATCTTCTGCTGGTTTCCGCCGGAGAGCTCCTTTGCTTTCTGCTTTGAGGATGTGCACTTGATCTGAAGCTGCTTGATGTACTTGTTTGTAACCTCTTCGATTGCAGCCTGATCACGCCACTTTATAAGTCCTCCGAGATACTGCTTGAGGAACTTGTTCTGGATCTGCATGGCTGTGAATGCGACATTCCATTCCAGCGACTCGTCGAGAAGCAGTCCTACGCCGCGTCTGTCTTCTGAAACGAATGCAAGGGATGAATCAAGGCAGGCACGTGGATTGTTGAGCGCAATGGCCTTTCCATTCAGCTCGACTTTTCCTCCTGCTGGATAGAGACCCATGATTCCATTTGGAATACCGATCTTTCCCTGTCCTGCAAGGCCGCCGATGCCGAGGAATTCTCCCTGATGGACGTCAAGGTTGACGTTTCTTACCGTCTCTCCAGGCATATCGACCCAGAGGTTCTTTATAGACAGGACGATTTTGTCTGAAAGCGGCCTTATTTCCTCTGTTCTGACCTGAGGACCACCGACTTCACGGCCGACCATCAGCCTCGCCATTTCAGAAATAGATGTCTTCTTTGCATCAAGCTCGGAGATTATTTTCCCATCCCTCATGACAAGGACCTTGTTGCAGACATCGATGATTTCCTGCAGACGGTGTGTGATGAATATCACGGAGATGCCCTGAGCGGAGAGATTTCTGATTGCCTTGAGAAGCATTTCTGCTTCCTTCTCCGATAGAACAGCCGTTGGCTCATCAAGCACCAGAAGCCTGATTGAGCTCTTGGATATTTCCCTGGATATCTCCGTGAACTGCTTATGACCAACAGGCATTTCAGAAACAAGCATATTGGGATCAAGACTTACCCCAAGTTTTGTTATGGCTTCGATTGCTTTTTTCTGTAGGGCCTTTCTATCTATGGTATTTGCCCTCTTTCCGAATACAAGTGAGAGGACGCTTTTATTTTCAGGTTCTCTGTTAAGTACGATGTTCTCAGCTGCGGTGAATCCGGGGAGCAGCGAGAATTCCTGATGTACCATGCCAATACCGGCTTTGAGCGCATCCAGCGGGGATGCGAATTTTACTTCTTTTCCATCTATGAGGACTTTTCCCCCATAGCCGCCCGTTTCATGGATAACATCCATACCGAAAAGAATGTTCATGAGGGTGCTCTTTCCAGCTCCGTTTTCTCCTACGAGGCCAAGCACTTCACCTGCTTTCAGGGTGAAATTGACATCTTTTAGTACGGGGTTTCCATTGTAATCCTTGCTGACGTTCTTCATTTCTAGCAAGGGCTTATTCATTTCACTCATTCTTACCCCTTATATTCATGGAAGAAAGGGGAGGAAACCTCCCCTTTCCTGAGGATCAAAGTATTAGTTGAACTCCTTTCCTGTCATGTAGAATGCCCACTCTGGGACTTCTACATCTGTGTTGCCCATGTAATATCCCGGATCACCCATGATATATGTATCCTGATATACAAGGACGAAGTTGTCGCTGGAAACACCGGAATTTGCATCTACATAGTAGGAACCATTCCAGTTTGCACCAGGTGTATAGTAAGAGAATGCCCGTCTGATGTTGCGGATTGATGTGTAATCGAAATCCTCACCATTCATCTCAGCTTCAACAGCTTCGATTGCAAGGCGTCCAAGACCAGCTGTAGTTGTGTAGCCATAGCTGTATGCCCATGTTCCGAAGCGTCCAGCACCGCCCTGCTCAACAACAGCAGCCTCAACCTTTGCAAGAATTGCAGGGAAGTCGCCAGCCTCTGCTGAGAGGTCGATTCCGAGAGCTCCAGGATATCCCATCAGAGGTGATGGAAGGTCAGCTTCTACAAAATATCCGCCATACTGCATGAGCTGTCTAAGAAGAGGCTCTGTATGTGCATCGTTTGTACAGAAGAATGCTGTGTTCTCGCCATATCTCTCAATCCAGGAAGGTGTCTGCTCAAGAATATACTGCTGAGCACCTGCGATACCTACGTCGGATGTCGGGTCTGGAGCAGATACATCAACAAATGTCATTCCAAGCTCATTGCATGTCTGGATCATGATGGCTCTTCTTCTCTGCATCTTCTCCATAGCGAGGTGGCGTGGGAAGGAGATGTGTACGAATGTATCACAGCCAAGTTCATGAGCAGCGTTGATCATGAGGTAGCCACGTGCTACGAAATCGTTTGATGTTACGAGATCTGCAGCACCTGAGATGAGGTAAGGCTCCTCGTGAGCTTCTCCTGCGAAGCAAAGGATGTCCGGTCTTACAGCCTTGATCTGGCGGAATGCCTCAGCTGTACCAGGAACTGCCTGGTTTACGATGACAGCCTTCATGAGAGGATCATCAGCAAGACCTGCGATAACAGAAATTGTTGTTTCCTGCTCTTCCATGAAGTTGTCAGGATATGTCATGTGCTGGATATATCCGCCATCTGCTACTGCGCCATATTCAGCAATGAGAGCCTCTGCACCGCGGAGGTCATCCTCTGACTGCGAAACAGTTCCAGTAACGACACCAATGTGGAATGGTGCATCTGCGAACGCTGCAGAAGAAAGAACTACAAGCACCATAAGTGCTGTTAAGAGTTTCTTCATCGTGTACTCCTTATTTAGTATTGATTGACTTTATCATCCGGAGGGTAAGATATGCAAGCTTTTGCATTGATTTTCATTGAATATGCAAAACATGATGCGAAAAAATCAAATTACAGCGACAAAATATGTCGTAGTATGTGCTGTATAAAACATCCAAGGAGATTTGCCATGGATGCAAAGCTTATAAACAGCGCAAAAAATGGAGACCAGAAGGCCAGGAATGAACTCCTTGTTGCTTTTGATGGTATGATAAGCTCACTTGCAAGGCATTATGCTTCAAAGCTTGACGGAGCTGAGCCTTATGATGATCTTCTTCAGGTCGGCAGGATCGGCTTTCTGGAAGCCGTCAGCAGGTTCGATGAGAGCATAGCTCCGGCTTTTATTCCATATGCAAAGGAAGGCGTTAAGATTGCTATAAGAGATTACCTCAATTCCTCGATAAGGCTGATCAGACTTCCCAAGAGCGCGGTTGAGGGGGTGAAAGTCCTCTCCGATGCATATAGAAAGCTGTCGGAGTCCGGAAATCCTTCTCCTGAAGAGGCTGAGGTGATGGAGGCAACAGGTTTTACGGAACGCAGATTACGGAATGCAGAAAGAAACCGCAGGCTCCAGATGCCGGTCAGCCTTGATTATCAGTATACTGAAGAAGGGGCAGTTCTTTCTGATTTCATCGATTCTGGTATTTCAGTGGAGGATGATGTCATGAATGAGATTCTTGTGGATAAGCTTTCCTCATCCTTGTCATCTTTATCGGTTGATGACAGATTCATCATTACATCTCTTCATGGTTCATTCGGCGCGGATAAGCTTAAGGTTTCTGATATAGCTGCAAAGCTTGATATATCCGAGCACACCGTAAGAAACAGGGTCCGGAGAATCGAAGGCTGTCTGTACAGAGCAATTTCATGATGATAGTCTTTCAGTATGATAAGAAAAGCAGGACAAGAAGACCTTGAAGAGATAACCGTCATCTATGATAAGGCAAGGGCTTTCATGCGCGCCAAAGGAAATTCTAAGCAATGGAGGAATGGCTATCCGGGCTTGGAGGCCCTACAGTATGACATAAAGGAAGGCCGGCTGTTTGTTCTTGAGGATGACTTCGGCCTCTATGGCGTCTTCATGCTGAGAGTAGGAGAAGACCCGACATATTCTGAGATAAGGGACGGAAGCTGGCTTGATGATGGTGAATATGCAGTTCTCCACCGTGTTGCCTCTTCAGGAAGGAGGAAAGGAGTTCTTCATGAAGTCATCTCATTTGCATATTCTCAGTGCAGCCACATACGAGTAGACACGCATGAGGATAATATACCGATGCAGAGTGCACTTCTGAAAGAGGGCTTTTCAAGAAGGGGTATCATAGTGTGTGATGATGGCACGGATAGAATTGCATTTGAGCGTATTTCTTCTTGAGCTCTGAAGATTTTGGTTGTATCCTCTTTACGGAAATGAAACAGTGTTCCGTTTCTGAGGAGTTTCTATGTCTGTAATTGTAACCTTCGGTGAGGTATTAGCCAGAATAACAACGGAAGGATACTATACTTTCCGCCAGTCGCTTCCTGGGCGTGTTACATTCTCGTTTGCTGGGGCTGAAGCGAATGTAGCTGCGTCCATATCGCTTCTTGGAGGAAAATCCAGGTATGTAACGGCCCTTCCTGATAATGATATTTCGGAAGCCTGTCTTGGAAATCTCCGCAATCTCGGAGTCGATGAGTCCCATATACTGAAAAAGGAATCAGGAAGACTCGGTATTTATTTTGTCCAGGCAGGAGCTGACCAGAGACCAAGCAAGGTCATCTATGATAGGGAAGGATCTACGTTCTCAACCACCGAAGGCTGCGAATATGACTGGGATTCTATATTTCAGGGAGCTTCGATTCTCCATGTATCCGGAATAACTCCGGCGGTTTCAAAAACAGCTGCTAAAGCGCAGCTTCTGTGCATGAAAAAAGCAAAGGAACATGGACTTCTGATTTCATTCGACTGCAATTTCCGGTCAAAGCTCTGGAACTGGGAACCGGGAACACCGAAGGAAAAGCTTGCCGGAAGAGTGATAGGCGAGATGATGGACTATGTTGATATCCTTTTTGCTGCGCGCATGGATGCGGAAGCTCTCCTTGGTATTTATGTAGACTGCGATAAGAATGCCTCCAGGATCGATGAGCAGCCATATATTGCAGAAGCCATAAACCGCCGCTATGGTTCCGTGAAGCTTCTTCTTACAACAATGAGGCAGTCAATAAGCGCGACATACAACAAATGGGGTGCCGCAATGTATGACATCTCCGATGGAATGCAGTATGTCTCTCCATGTATTGATGGACAGTATGTTCCTTATGATATCACCTCGATAGTCGACCGGATCGGTGCCGGTGACAGCTTCGCAGCTGGCCTTCTTTTCGCGCTCACTGATCCGGAGCTCGGAAAGGATAAGCAGAGCGTAATTGATTTTGCAACCGCTGCTTCCTGTCTTTGCCATACTATTCTTCAGGATATAAACTTCGTTTCACGCGAAGATGTCCTTGCCCTGATGAAGAGCGGCGGGCACGGGACAGTATCAAGATAGCTTGTCACGATACCTTTCCGGTATTACCTTATATAGATATAAGGAGAAAATTATGGGATTTTCAGTTTATAAATGTTCTGATTGCGGGACAATCGTGATGCTGATCAAGAAAGGCGGATGCACACCATCCTGCTGTGGTCATGCAATGGCTGAGCTTAAAGCAAATACAACAGATGCAGCCCAGGAGAAGCATGTCCCTGTAGCAGAGGTCAAGGATAATAAGATCGTAGTGAAAGTAGGTTCTGCTGCACATCCTATGACAGAAGAGCATCTTATTGAATGGATTGCACTTGAGACAAAGAAGGGTGTTGAGATCAGATATCTTAGTGCAGGAGAAGCTCCAGAGGCTGTCTTTGCAGATAATGGCGATGCCATAGCTGTATATGGATACTGCAATCTTCATGGACTCTGGAAGACTGAAATTAATTAATAGCGATAGCTTTATTAATAATTTTTTCTATATAAACTATATTAATACAGGGGTAAAAATGTATTACCCCTGTATTTTTAAAGTATCATTTTACCTGATTCTGAAGCGGTTTCCCTTCAGAAAAATCCCTGACATTGCCAAGTGTAGTCTCGCTTATTGCTCTTAGAGCCTCTGTTGTCAGGTATCCCTGGTGGGAAGTTATGATCACATTAGGCATGCTTATAAGGCGTGCGAGAGTGTCATCCTCGATTCCTTCGTCACTCTGATCCGTATAGAAGATTCCAGCTTCCTCCTCATATACGTCGAGAGCTGCTCCTCCGATTCTCTTCTCCTTCAATGCATCCAGAAGGGCTTCTGAATCGATCAGGGCACCGCGCGATGTGTTGATTATGAATGCTGTATCCTTCATCATACTGATCGTATCGCTGTTGATCAGATGTCTGTTTTCTTTTGTCAGCGGACAATGCAGGCTTATGACATCGGAAGATTTCAGAAGGGTATCAAGATCAGTAAAGACCACACCATCCATCTGGGAAGGGTATGGATCATATGATAGAACCTTCATTCCGAAACCAAGGCCGATAGAAGCTGCTGCACGTCCTATTTTCCCGCTTCCGACTATGCCCATAGTCTTTCCATGGAGATCCATTCCTACCAGGCCGGAGAGCGAGAAGTTGAATTCCCTTGTCCTGACGTATGCATGGGTAAGTTTCCTGACAAGCGCGAGAAGGAGTGCAAAGGCGTGTTCTGCAACAGCGTATGGGCTATATGCGGGAACTCTCACTACTGGGATTCCCACGGAAAGCGCATAGCGGTAGTCGGTGTTGTTGAATCCCGCAGAGCGGAGAGCTATCAGCTTCACGCCGTTTTCCTTCAGAATATCGATAGTCTCCCTGTCAACAGTGCAGTTGACGAATGGGCAGACGACGTCCGCTCCTTTTGCAAGGAGTGCTGTATTTCTATTGAGCTCAGGCTTCAGATACTTTATATCGTAGCCGAAGCTCTTATTGGCCTCATCGAAATGCTGTATATCATAAGGCTTTGTATCGAAAAGAACTATTTTCATATTCTCCTCCATACGGAATTTACGAAAATCTCTGCTGATCGGCAACTTGAATGCTGCTGTCGCCTGAGTGTAGAATCTCTGGTATGAAAAAGTTCATTCTCATCATGCTTTATGTCCTGCTTCTGTTTTCCTGCACTACGGCAAGGAGCGGGAATTCATATACGGCGGATGAGAAAAGAGCAGCTATCAGCCTTCTTGCTTCCGATGTCCTTGAACTGGTAAGGAACGATGGGAATATTGACTCTTCTCTTTTTGTCCAGTCTCTTCCCGAAACATACAGGGCTTATTATGGCTATTGTCCCATTTACGAATCGCTTTCCGCTGAGTATGCTGCTTCGCTTTCGGAGATAATCTCTCCGCTCCTTGATGCCGCATACCCTATACTGATCGATGCATTTTCCCAGATACTGGAGAGCGATGGGATAGATACGATAATTGCTTCTCCTGAAGGTCTTACCGATGCCCTGCAGAGCATTGCTGCACGTGATATCTATTCGGTGCTTATTGAAGACATTGCTTCTGTATCTTCGGATCTTGATCAGGCATTCAGCGAGTCTTATGGGATTTTCATGTCACTCCGTGATGCATATCTTAATCTTTCCATAGTGGGAGAGCAGGTATCGCTTCCGGTACCTCAGGCAATAAGCACGGATCTTGCTGCGTTCATTGCAGAAGATGCGCTTTTTACAAGGATTGCTGAGCATGAAGTTGCTCTTAAGAGCCGGATTCCGGATTCTCCAGATTCCCTCTATTCTGTTTTCTGGGAGGAATCGATTTGAATCTTTTTGAAGATGCCATTGACAGGACAGAAGAGCCGCTTGCAGCCCGGATGCGGCCCCGGACGCTTGATGAATACATAGGGCAGGAGCATATCCTTGGAAAGGGAAGGCTGCTTCGCCGTGCGATTCAGGCCGATCAGCTGTCTTCCGTAATCTTCTATGGTCCTCCCGGAACTGGGAAGACAACGCTTGCAAGGGTGATTGCTAATACGACAAAAAGTCACTTTTCCACACTGAATGCGGTTCTCTCTGGTGTAAAGGAACTGAGAAGCGAAATAGACGATGCGAAATCAAGACGGGAGATGTATGGAATCCGTACTATCCTGTTTATCGATGAAGTCCACAGGTGGAACAAGAGCCAGCAGGATGCGCTGCTTCCCTGGGTTGAGAATGGAACATTCGTGCTTATCGGAGCGACCACGGAGAATCCTTATTTTGAGGTAAATGCTGCTCTCGTTTCCCGTTCAAGGATATTCCAGCTGAAGAAGCTTACAGATGAGAATCTCCATGATATAGCGATGCAGGCAATCAATGATAAGGAGAGAGGCTATGGAAAGTACCGCGTTGTATTTGAACCTGGTGCTCTCGAGCATCTTATAGCTGTCGCTAATGGGGATGCCCGGTCTCTTCTCAATGCACTTGAGCTCGCTGTTGAAACAACTCCCGATTCCTTTCCGCCTCCTGAGGGAACGGAGATCTACATCTCGGAGGAAACGGCGGAGGAATCGATACAGCAGAAAGCCGTACTGTATGACAAGGAAGGTGATTATCACTTTGATGTGATTTCCGCATTCATAAAGTCATTGAGAGGTTCTGATCCTGATGCCGCGCTTTACTGGCTTGCGAAGATGGTAGCTGCGGGCGAGGACCCGAGATTCATATTCCGCCGCATGGAAATCCTTGCTGCAGAGGATGTTGGCATGGCAGATCCATATGCGGTTGCGATAGTGGAAGCTGATGCCTCGGCTTTTGACAGAATCGGTCTTCCTGAAGGACGTTTCCACCTTGCTCATAGTGCGATTTATCTCTCGACGGCACCTAAGAGCAACAGCGCTCTTGGTTTTTTTGATGCGCTTGCCGATGTCGAGAGGGAGAAGGCTGAGGAAGTTCCTAATCATCTCAGGGATGCCAGCAGGGATAGCAAAGGGTTTGGTCATGGGGAAGGGTATCTTTATCCTCATTCCTACCGTGATCACTGGGTTGCTCAGCAATATCTTCCGACGGGTCTTCAGGGTAAGATCTACTACAAGCCCGGAAGCATTGGCTATGAAGCAGCGATAAAGGATGAAGTGATGCTTCGCCGCGAAGCTCAGCTTGAAGCGGTTACTGAAGATCTCTATAAGGAGAACCTGACATTCTCTCCTGGGGATAAGGCCAGGGATAAATGGGTTGAAAGAGCGCTTTCCGGACGTTCTGAAAGCCTCCTGAAGCTTGTCGGGAAGCTGTATTCGGATCTGTCGATCCTCCGTTATTCAAATGTCCTTGTCCTCAATGCATCCCATGGTCTTCTGCTCTGGCCGCTCATGAAGAGAAATCCCGAGGGGTTATCTGTCGCAGTTGTGAAGAACGCGGAGCAGAAGGAGATAATCGAGCACTTCTCCCTTGAGCTTGATAAGCTCCTGAGGCCGGAGATTCTGATCTCGGATCCTGTCTCTGTCTTCTCAGAGCTTGAGGATGGGCTCAGGTTTTCAGTGATTTCCGGAAGGAATGTGCTCTCTAGGCTGGAACGGGATAAAGCCGTGCTTTCTGCAATAAGGGATAGGCTGGAGGATGATGGCTGCATTGCGCTCCTTGAATCAATCCCGCGTCTTTCTTCCCGTCTCTCTGAATTCGCGTCTGCTGAGAGCGCACCCTTGTTAAGCAAGGCAGAAGAGAATATCTATTCTGTTTCGAATCCTCTCACGGCCTGGGGAGAAGAAGAGCTTGAAAGTGCTGTAAGAAGCGTGTTTCCGCAATCGCAGTTCTCATATGAGAAGGAGAGTGAGGAGAGAACCCTTACGGATGCAGCTCTTTTGCATTTCTATAAAGAAAGCTATTCCGGCTGTGGTCTTTCAGAGGAAGAGTTCCTTCTCTCATTTCCTGTACGCAGCGTCAGATGGTCGAATACTGTTGCGATAATCCGTTCAGGCTTCAGAAGCAGCACGCCTTCTTCCGATGAATGGGAAGAAGTTGTAAGAAAGACAAGGAATTGATATTTTTACATCAGAAATGAAAAATTTGAAATAATTATCGAAATAGATAATTGTTTAAATTATAATATTTTATATTAATTTATATTAAATCTTCACTTAAATTCATTCATTTTTCTTTGATAAAATACTCAATTTTTTCAGAAAAATTTGACAAATCAGGATGCCTCGCAGATACTAGAGACAAAAGGAGGCTTCTGATGAAGAAAGCACTTAGCATATTACTGGTTCTGCTTCTTGCAGTAACATCACTTTTCGCTGCTGGAAAGTATAAGATCGGCATCCTCGCACCAGCTGTTACACATGGCTGGGTTGCAGGTGTTGCTTACTGTGCTGAACAGCGCTGTATTGAACTCTCCGATGAGATCGATTACAGGCTTTATACATCCAACAATGCAGATGAGATGACAACGCAGATTGATGATCTCATGCTCTGGGGAGCTGATGCGATAGTAGCTTACCCTCAGTGGACAGGAATGGAAGTACCAATTCAGAACGCTATTGATTCTGGTATTCCAGTTGTAAATTTCGATATCGAAATTGCATGTGATGGCATCTACCGCGTTTCCGGTGATAACTATGACATGGGCGTCCAGGGCGCAAAGTACATCGTGGATAAGATCGGAACAGAAGGAACTGTCGTTATTCTCGACGTCCCATCCTCTGGATCTGTAGCAGCCAACAGAAAGGCTGGATTCCTTGATACGATTGCAGAGATTGCTCCTAATATGGAAATCCTCACATATGCAACACAGTTCACACGTGAAGCTGGTCTTACTGATATGAGTGATATCCTGATGGCTAATCCTCATATCGATGCAGTGTTCTCAATGGATGACGAGACTTCGATCGGAGCTCTTCAAGCCATCGAGGAAGCTGGAAGAACAGATATCAAGGTCATCACAGGTGGCGGCGGAGCTCAGGAATATTTCAACCTCATGCCAGAATATACCGATATCTGGGTAGAGAGTGCTCTCTACAGCCCGACAATGGTCGAGGATGCTGTTGATATGGCACTTGCTATTCTCAAGGGTGAGGATGTAGAGCAGGTCAAGATTATCCCGACAACAATTGTTGACCGTGATAATTATCAGGACTTCCTGGATCCTACTTCTCCGTACTGATTCTATCTGACTGTGGCAGGGGTTTCCCCTGCCATTCTGGAGGGAAATGATGGAACTGGAAATGAAGGGGATTTCCAAGTCTTTTGGTGCCAATCTCGTGCTTGATAATGTTGATTTCTCTTCCCATGGCGGCTGTATAACAGCGCTTCTTGGAGAAAACGGAGCAGGAAAGAGCACGCTGATGAACATCCTCGGCGGTGTTATAGATTTCAATGGCGGTGATATCCTGCTTGATGGGGAGAAAGTAGTTTTCAGATCCCCGAGGGAATCGCTTGATGCAGGGATTGCATTCATACATCAGGAACTCAATCTGATCAATGACCTTGCAGTTTATGAAAATCTGTTCATCGGACGCGAAATCAGGAAAAAAGGCGGGATGCTGGACCGGAATGAGATGATGGCCCAGGCAAAAGCAGTCTTCGATGAAATGGAACTGGATCTCGATCCTGCTGCGATGGTAAGAGACCTGGATGCTTCATACAAGCAGATTGTGGAGATATCCAGGGCAATGATGATGAATGCCCGTCTTGTGATCATGGATGAGCCTACAACAAGCCTGACAGATCCCGAAATAGAGAGAGTGTTCTCATTCATGAGGATGCTTAGGAAAAACGGTGTCGGGATAATATTCATCTCACATAAACTCAGAGAAGTCATGGAAATCTGTGATACTTACACAGTTCTCCGTGATGGGCATATGGTAGCTTCTGGCTCCATTGAAAACGTAACCCCGGAACTTCTTGCGAAGATGATGGTGGGGCATGATGTCAGAAGCGGTAAAAACAGGATTTCGGAAAACCTAGGCAGTGTCGTCATGGAAGGCAGGAATCTTTCAGATGGCAGGCATTTTGAAAATATATCATTCTCTGTCAGGAAGGGTGAGGTAATAGGTTTTACCGGCCTTCTTGGAGACGGTAGGAGCGAACTCTTCCAGGCTCTTTTCGGTGCAGCAGGGAAGTATGACGGAAGCCTGCTGATAGATGGCAGGGAAGTCAGGATGAGATCGACAATGCAGGCTGTATCGCTTGGAATCGGATATCTTCCAAGGAACAGAAAAGAGAATGGAATCGTAAAGGATCTCTCGATTCTGGAGAATGGATCGCTTGTCACTCTCTCAAAGCGCCGCAGGCTTGGGCTTTTTATAGACTGGAAAGCAGTGAAAGGCGATTTTGAGAAGGAAAGAAAAGAGCTTTCGATAAAGATGGGTGCACCATCGGATTCAATAACATCGCTTTCAGGAGGCAATCAGCAGAAAGTCGTGCTTGCAAAATGGCTTTCGATGAATCCTAAGGTACTCATCCTCGACAATCCTACCCAGGGTGTCGATGTAAGAGCAAAGGAAGAGATCTATGAGATAATCCTGGCCCTTGCTGAGGCTGGGGTGGCTGTTATTGTGCTTTCTTCGGAGGCACAGGAAATAATGCGTGTCTGCTCACGATGCTTTGTTCTTTACCATGGAAGGATTATCGGGGAACTGGAGCATAGTGAGATGAACGAGGAGAGGATGATGAGACTTGCAACGGGGGTAGAGGAATAATGGAAGTAAGTTCAGGTAAGAAGGATTTTGTATCGTGGTTCAAGGAGCTGTGGACGCAGCATCCGCTCTTTTCGACATTGATTGCCCTCATTGTGATGATTGTTCTTCAGACACTCGCACTTGGCTTTGATCAGGGATCTTTCGGTGAATGGCTTTCCATGTGGTGCCGCAACTGGCTGAATATCCTTAGAAACAATGCGACAATAGGGATCATCTCGCTAGGAATGACTCTTGTCATAATAACAGGCGGTATTGACCTTGCTGTTGGCTCTACCCTTGTAGCTATCGGTGCAATAATAATGATTTTCATCGATGGTTCCCAGACAGGGCTTCTTGCTTCTGCAGGAATTACAGGATTCCCGGCATACCTCATCGGAATACTTATGGGACTTCTTGCAGGTCTTATCCTTGGTGAATTTACCGGAGTCCTCATAACCTGGGGCCGTATACCTCCTTTCATTGCTACCCTCGGCATGATGAAGATCTGCCGCTCTGTCACCCAGCAGTGCATGCAGACGATAAATCCTTCTGTCCCAAGGGCATTTACACAGATTGCAAACATGAGAATAGGCGGCCTTATGTTCATGCCGATCGTCTATTGGCTGATAATAGCGTTCATTATGTACTGGATAAGCCGGAATACAGCCTTCGGCCGCCATGTCTTTGCAGTAGGCTCCAATGAGAAAGCCGCAAAGCTCTCCGGTATAAATGTCCAGAGAGTAAAGCGCGGAGTCTATGCGATAATGGGTGTTCTTGTTGCAGTGGCGTCGGTACTGCAGGTATCCAGAATAGGAAGTATGGACTATGCCAATGCTGGAAGCGGATACGAAATGGATGCAATCGCAGCGGTAATTGTCGGCGGTACCTCAATGGCTGGAGGAAGAGGATCGATAGCAGGTTCTGTACTGGGTGTTCTTATAATCGCAGTAATGAACAATCTCCTGAATCTTCTTGGTGTTCCTCCTTTCCTGAGAGAAGCTTTCAAGGGATTCATTGTAATCGGCGCTGTTCTGCTGCAGAAAAAGGAGAAGGTCTGATGTATAGGATCGGAATAATAGGATGCGGAAAGATAAGCCAGGTAAGGCATATACCAGAATATGAGGCAAGCGGAAGAGCCCGGATTACGGCATTTTATGATGTAAACATGGAGAGAGCCGAGGAGATTGCTGGAAAGCATGGCGGAAAAGCGTATGGGGATCTTGATGCTCTCCTTTCATCCGGTGTCGATGCAGTAAGCGTATGCACTTCCAATTCAACCCATGCTGATATCACGATAAAAGCGCTGGAGAAAGGCGTAAATGTACTGTGCGAAAAGCCGATGGCTGTCACTCTTGAGGACTGTCTGAGAATGGAAGAGGCAGCAAAGAGAAATGGAAGAATTCTTTTCATCGGACAGAACCAGAGGCTAGCCGGAGCTCATAGAAGGGCGAAGGAGCTGATAGAGCAAGGTGCAATCGGGCGTGTTGTGGCTTTCCGGACAGCTTTCGGGCATGGCGGACCTGAAACATGGTCAGTGGACCCTGGAAAGAATACATGGTTCTTTGACAGCAGAAAAGCCGTCATGGGCGCTATGGCAGATCTCGGAATACACAAAACCGATCTTATCTCATACCTTCTTTCCGATAGGATCACAGCTGTAACAGCTACTCTGAGAACGCTGGATAAGAAGGATGGAAACGGCAACCCCATTTCTGTTGATGATAACGCGCTCTGCATATATGAAATGGCTTCAGGTGTCATCGGGACGATGAGCGCAAGCTGGACATACTATGGAGATGAGGATAACTCGACTGTGCTTTACGGTACCGATGGGATAATGCGGATTTATGCTGATCCGGCGCATTCGATAACAATCGAGAAGAGAAATGGGGAGCGCTGCTACCTTGATATTGACAGGATTCAGACAAATGACGCGCAGACATCCTCCGGCGTCATCGATGCATTCCTTGATTCTCTCGATAAAGGGGAAGCTCTGATAAGCGGCGAATCGGTAGTACCTGCTATGAGGGCTGTTTTTGCTGCAATCGAATCATCTAAGACAGGAAGAAGAGTTGAGATTCCTGAAAATAAGGAGGTTCTATGAAACTGGGGATAATCAGTTCCATCCTCGATGGCTGGAGCTATGAGGAGATGATTGATGAGATTTCCGCGATAGGATATGAATGTGCGGAGGTCGCATGCTGGCCGAAAGGAAAGGGAGAGAGGCGTTATGCTGGAGTAAGCCACATCGATGTCAGCTCCGTTGACGAGAAATCCAGAAACGAGATTCTCAGCTATGCTTCTTCCCATGGCATCACGCTTTCTGCCCTTGCATTCTATCCGAATACGATGGATGGGGATCTTGAGAAACGAAAAGCGAATATAGAACATCTGTATAAGGTAATCGATGCTGCTTCGTTCCTCGGTATCGGCATGGTGACGACATTCATCGGGCGTGTGACAGATAGGACTGTGGAGGACAACCTGGAGCTTTTCAGGGAAATCTGGCCACCTATCATCCGATATGCTGGCGATAAGAACGTGAGAATCGCAATCGAAAACTGCCCGATGCTCTTTGATGCCTCCAACTGGCCGGGCGGACAGAATCTTTTCACATCCCCTGTTCTCTGGAGGGAGATGTTCTCAATCATCAGTGATGAGAATTTCGGGATCAACTTTGATCCATCGCATTTCGTCTGGCAGCAGATGGATTATATAGCACCGGTGTATGAATTCAGGGACAGGATTTTCCATGTGCATTTCAAGGATATTAAGCTTTATCCTGAGAAACTCAGGGAGTGCGGGGTTATGGCTTATCCGCTTTCGTACATGACTCCTAAGATTCCTGGATATGGAGATGTGAACTGGCCTCGTTTCGTTTCAGCTCTTACCGATATCGGGTACGATGGATGCGCATGTGTCGAGGTTGAGGATAATGCTTTTGAGGGATCAAGGGAAAAAATAACTGATTCCCTCAGGCAGTCATATAAATATATGAGGGCTCTTGTAATATGAAAAATCGGCGCATCATTGTTAATTCCAACTGCTATCATGGTTATCCTGTACAGCGTGCTCTTGAATCAATCCATAGACTGGGGTTCAGGAACGTTGAGCTTACAGCGACGAAGGGATGGACGGAACATGTTTTCCCTTCTATGAGCTTTTCTGAGCTCCTTTCTGTAAGGAACCTCATCCAATCACTGGATCTTTCTGTACCGGCAATGAGCGGACATGTGTCATTGATGGATGATGAGAGAATAGGGGATTTCCTGGATAATATAGAGCTCGCAGCTTTCTTCGGTGCGCACATTATTGTGTCCAGCGTGGGGGAGGCCCATATCAGGGGCCGTGAGGCAGATGATGATGTGCTTGTGAGGAATATAGAGAGCATTATCCCAGCCCTAGAGCGAAATAACATGACACTCGTACTTGAGACGCACGGGGAACATGGAACAGGCAGAAGGCTTCTGCAGATAACTGACAGGATAAGAAGCGAGAGGGTCGGAATATGCTATGATACGGCCAATGTGGTCTTCTATGGAGGCGTAAAGGGAAGCGATGACCTTGAAGCATGCCAGAAAGCTGTCAGATATATCCATATAAAGGATAAGGCCGGAGAGGAAAAAGAATGGAATTTCCCTGCGCTGGGGAAAGGATACATAGATTTTCCTGCGCTTCTGAAAGTCCTTGATGATAATGACAACAGTTCTCCTCTATCCATAGAGATTGAATTCACTTCATCCGGATCATCATCGATTGAAGAGGTTGATAAAGCTGTTGCCGATAGCCGTGATTACCTTCTTTCTCTGGGGTATACGCTATGATACGTACTCTGCTTGTCGGTTATGGAGGAATGGGAAAAGTCCATTATGCCAACACAGCAGCACTGGAAAGCGCTGTGATAGTCGGTATAGTAGGAACGGAGAGAGACAGGGAGGAGGCAGAGAAAACCGGGCTTCCATTCTTCCTTACGATATCAGAGGGGATGAAAGCTCTCTCTGCCGATGTCATAGATATAACGACCCCGACATTTCTTCATAAGGATCATGCTATAGAGGCACTTAGGGAAAAAGCCGATGTCATTGTAGAAAAGCCACTGGCCTTAAGTGCTGAGGATGCCAGGAAAATCTATCAGGCGGCGGACAAGGCAGGAAAGAAAGTCTATCCAGCTTACGTGATGAGATATACCAAAGAATATGATGTTCTATCCTCTCTTGTCAGGGAAGGCAGATATGGAAATGTAGCTGAAGCATCTTTCTGGAGACTCTCGGAGATGCCTGGATGGGTTGATGGAAGCTGGCTGTTCGACAGGGAAAAGTCCGGACTGATTCCTTTTGATCTCCATATCCATGATCTTGATATGATTATTTCGCTATTCGGGAATTTCAGCTCTTTTGATGAATATTCGCCGCTTTCCCCTGATGGGATGAAGCATTTCTATTCCATCGCCTATGATTACGGCAGCTTCCGCGTAACTGCTGAAGCAGGGTGGCTTCGGGGAAAAATACCGTTCTCATCAGGCTGGCGTCTTATAATGGAACATGGCGTCGCCGTTTATGATGGGAATCGCATCACGCTTTACAGCGAGGACGGTGAAAATGACCTGACCCCTTCATACAGCCGTATAGTTTCAACAGGTATTAACGTTCCCCCGACTGGCTGGTATTATGAAGAGCTGAGGGAGATATATGCTGCTATTTCCGAGGGGTCGGATGGCAGGGTGAAAAAAGAAGAGGTTTTTACGGTTCTGGGGGCTGCCGGAAAACTTTAGGAGGGGTTGTGTATTCTAAAGAATTTACCTATGAGAGCATCGCCAATGTCTCTGGTCTTTCTATTGCCACGATATCCAGAGTATTCAACAAATCCCCGCTTGTGAGGGAGGAGACCAGGAGAAAAGTGATAAAAGCGATGGCTGAGATAGGTATGAATCCTTCGGATTATGATCTTCAGCCTCTTCCTGCTGACAACCTGATTCTTTTCAATGTTCCAACGCTTAAGAATCCTTTTTACAGTCCTATAATCTCTGCTTCCATCGCAGCTGCCAGAAGGCATGGCTATACAGTTGTTGTGAATGAGTTCGATATAGACAAGACCGGAATCGAGGCTTTTCTCCGTATCCTCAAGAAAACGAGGGCAGCAGGTGTCATCATAGTAAACTCCGTAGATACGAAATTCCTTGAGGCGATTTCCTCGTCAATCCCTGCTGTTATCTGCTGTGATGATGAAACTCCGTCATCAATTCCATTTGTTACGATAGATAACAGGAGGGCTGCGGAGGAGGCCGTGAGATATCTTCTTTCTCTTGGAAGGAAGCGCATTGGCTTTGTCAATGGTCCGGAGACATTCAAATATGCGCGAAGCAGGGCTGAGGGGTATCAGGAAGCGCTCAGGAAAGCAGGAATTCCCACAGATAGGAATCTTGTCACGTCAGTCGGAGCTGATATGGATTTCGACACAGCGAAGGCTGCCTGCATGCACATGCTTACCCTCCCTGACAGGCCGGATGCTTTTTTCTGCATCTCCGATGTGCTGGCAGCTGCGGCAATCAAAGCAGCTTTTGCATACGATCTGCGAGTGCCTGAGGATGTGGCAGTCATTGGATTCGATGACATTCTTGTTTCCAAGATGATGAATCCTACAATCACTACAGTACGCCAGCCTACGCTGCAGATCGGGACGCTTGCAGCGGAGATGCTTGTAAAGATAATCGAGGGAGATGAATCCTCCCAGCACTCTGTCTGCCTTGATACTGAGCTTGTTATCAGAGAGTCCACACGGATCGTATGAGACTCTCAGATGCAATGATTCTTACTCTATGATACTATAATTACGCAGGTTTTCATGGATTATCGTTCAGTATTCAGATTCATTTCATTCATCATGCTTTTCATTGCGTTTGTGATGACTGTTCCAATGGCTATTGCTTTCTGTTCAGGGGAAGATGTCTCGGCTTATGCTTTTCTTAAGACGATAATCCTTATGCTTGTGGTTTCTGCGGCAATACTTTGCATCACATGGAGACGGAAGGAGATGAATATCGGGCCGAAGGAAGCTATGCTTGTCGTTTCCTGCACATGGGTGGCAATGACAGCTTTCGGCGCTCTCCCTCTGTATCTTACCGGTTCTGTCAATTCCTATTCAAAAGCTTTTTTTGAGATAATGTCAGGATTCACCACAGCAGGTTCCACGATCCTTCCTGATATCGAGATACTGGACAGATCCATAATTTTCTGGAGAAGCCTTACGAACTGGCTTGGAGGAATGGGCGTTGTAATTCTCTTTGTAGCAGTTCTCCCTATATTCGGAGTAAAGGGAAATGCCCTTGTCGGTGCGGAGGCAGTCGGTCCTTCAAAGTCTAAATTCACACCTACGATCAGGGGAACTGCAATGGCTCTCTGGATGATCTATCTCGGGCTCTCTATTGCAGAGACTCTTCTTCTGCTTCTCTGCGGACTCGATGCCTTTGATGCTGTCACTGTCATGTTCGGTACGATAGGAGCTGCGGGTTTCGCTCCTCTGAATGATTCCATAGCAGGATATGGCAGTCCTTCGGTGGAGTGGGTGTGCATAGTCTTCATGCTTCTTGCCGGTGTCAATTTCTCGCTCTTTTTCTATGTGATCAGAGGCCAGATAAGAAAGGTTTTCCGCAATGGTGAGCTGCGGATATACCTTGGTATAATCGCACTTTCCATTCTTCTTATCTCCATACAGCTTCTGTATAGAGGTATCTATGCATCGATTCCGGAAACACTGAGGGAAGCATCATTCCATGTCATCTCCATGATGACAACCACAGGATATGTCGCAGATGATTTCAATGCCTGGCCGATGTTCTCTCAGATGCTGCTGATATCAGTCTGCTTTATCGGGGCATGTTCAGGTTCTGCGGGAGGCGGGATGAAAGTTATGAGGTTCAGCGTGATGCTGCGTCTTGCATATAACTCAATGCTTAAGCGTATCCATCCGAATGCCGTAAGCCCTGTAACCATAGGTTCCGATCAGATAGACAGCAAGACAGCGCTTTCTATAGCGGGATATGCTGGATGCTATTTTGCGACATTGTTTATCGGTGCGATAATAATAGGGCTGACGGATCAGGATTTCATAACCTGCCTTATGTCGGTTTTCCTCTGCCTTGGCAACCTTGGAACAGGTGTCGGCGGAATGGGGGCGACATTCTCCTTTGATATCTTCCCGGAGTGGTCGCTCTGGGTATTTTCGTTCCTGATGCTTGCCGGAAGGCTTGAGTTCTATACTGTCTATACACTCTTTACAAGAGCCTACTGGACTCGCTGATTGGAGGTTTTATGAGAGTTGTAATCCTTGGAGCTGGACGACGGGGTCTTCGTCTTGCGCGACACCTGATAGAGGAGAGGAAGTCAGTTGTCTTTCTTGATAGCAGCAGCGATAGATGCAACGCAGCTACTGCTAAGCTGGATTGCCTTGCGCTCTGCGGCTCTGCAACTGATATCGATATGCTTAAAGAAGCTGGCGCAGAAGATGCAGAAGCTGTAATTGCCGTCACCGACAGCGATGAGACGAATCTTGTAGCATGCGGTATAGTTTCTTCCTCTTTCAGACATGTGGGCATGACAATTGCAGCTATAAGGAGCATAAACTACCTTGGTACAGGGCTTGATGGCGATGTCCTTGGTATTACCCATATAGTCAATCCGGAGCAGGAGGCAGCAGAACGTATCGTAGGTATCATAGATACCGGTCTTTTCCGTGATTTCGAGTATTTCCCATATGCAGGTTTTGTCATGTTCTCAAGGAAAATTGAGAGCGGCAATCTTTTTGAAGGACGTACTCTTGCCCAGATAAGAAGGGAGATCCCGGGGCGCTTCGTTGTAATCGGGATTAGACGCAGGGGCAATGTCTTCACTCCATCAGGTGATACACTGATCCACGAAGGTGATGAGATAGGTCTTATCGTGGATGATGATGAATCCAGCGATATCTATGGACGCCTTTCGGATGTCCATCAGTCCCATATGAAGAGGATAATACTTGTAGGAGGAACAAGGATTGCCAAGTTTGCTTTGCTTTCCATGTCGGATGACCTGAGGCGGCGGGTAATGCTTGTTGAGAAGGACAGTGCAGTATGCGAGAAATTCGCGAGGGAATTTCCAGAAGTCATTGTTCTCAATGGGGCAATATCAGATGAGGCATTCTGGGAGGAGGAGAGGCTGTATCAATCGGATTTCCTTGCCGCAGTGACCGACAATGACGAGCTGAACATCATCGCTGCAAGCTATGCAAAGAGGCTAGGTACAAAGAGGTCTGTTGCGCTTATCAAGACAAACAACAGCTATATCCCGCTGGCAGAGGCTATGGATATAGATGGTGTCATTTCCACGACCAATACTACAGTTGATGCCATAGTGCGCTTTCTTCGAAGCGATAGGATACAGAGCCTTCATACGCTGTTTGACGGACAGCTTGAGGTCTATGAGTATCAGGTACAGCCAGGTTTCAGGTACATAGGAAAAAAACTCAGGGATGTTCCTTTCGGAGGGAAAATCACGATAGCAGGCGTGAGAAAGAAGGACGGCGATGATAACTATATCCCAGATGGAAACTATCTTCTTGAGGAAGGGGATACAATCCTTCTTGCCGCCGCCCATTCAAACTATGCTTATGTCGAGAAGCTCATGACTGCCAGAAAAGAATCATAAGCTGTCTCCGAAATCTCTCCTGAATGCTGCTATGAGCTTTTCCGGCCATGGTGATACCGGTTCAAGCCGCCCGAAGAAGAATCTCAGCGATGAAGGTTCCTCCACGAATCGGAGGCCGCCGATCAGATTCCTGTTCTCATAAAGCCATGTGATTCTGTCTATCGCGTATTTTACCTGGGAAAGCGTAAATACCCTTCGTGGCATTGCCAGTCTCAGAAGCTCAACGGCTGCAAGATGCTCCGAGCCATCCGGTTCTCTCTGTTCGGATATCGTGCCCCTTTCCATTCCTCTTATCCCTCCGGCTATATAGACAGCGGCTGCCAATGCACCTGCCGGATATTCCTCCTGCCTTACATGCGGGATGAAACGGCTTGCATCAAGATGGCAGCCAAGACCACCTGGAGGTGTTACCACCGGTACGTTGTTCCTTATCAGTTCATCGGTCATGTACTTTATGAAGAGCGGTCCCTGGGAAATGACATCCATATCCATGGTTTCATCAAGGCCGACCGTCATTGCTTCCATTTCCCTGACACTCATTCCGCCATATGTGAGGAAGCCTTCGAACATAGGGACAAGTTCCCTCATCCTTAGATAGAGTTCCTTGCTGTGGATTGATATTCCGCCACCGCGTGCAAAGCCCAGCTTCCGCCCAGAGAAATAGATGATATCCATTTTCTCCGATATCCTTCTCGTGATCTCCCTGAGCGATAGGTCCTTCGCATATTCCTCCCTTGTCTTTATGAAATAGAGATTATCCTGCAGAAGGCTTGCATCCAGCACCGTCAGTACGCCGTATCGGTGGGCGATATCCGCACTCTTCTCGATATTCTCCAGCGATAAAGGCTGTCCTCCAATGAGGTTCGTCCCGGCTTCTATCCTTATGAACGGGATTATATCGTGTTTTTCTGCAAGGAGCCTTTCAAGCTTATCCAGATCGAAATTGCCTTTAAATGGATAATTGCTTTCAATCTTTACCCCTTCATCTACCAATAGCTCTTCAACGATTCCTCCAAGCCTTGTGATATGTGCTTTTGTTGTCGTGAAGTGATAGTTCATCGGGATTATCGAACCTGGTCTGACGAATGTCATCGCAATTATGTTTTCAGCAGCTCTTCCCTGATGAGATGGCAGAAAGTATTCAGTTCCGAATATTTCCTTAAGCTTTTCTGTGAGCCTGGTGAATGTTGCGCTGCCTGCATAACTGTCATCTGCAATCATCATTGAGGCAAGCTGTCTGTCGCTCATTGCATTTACGCCGCTGTCGGTGAGCATATCGAGGAATATGTCTTTGTTGAACAGCAGGAAAGTGTTGAATCCTGCTTCGGATATTGCTTCTGCTCTCCTTTCTACAGGTTGCAGATCGAGTTTCTGGACAATACGGACCTTATGCAGCTCCAGTGGAAGCTGCTCCCCGTTGTGGAAATGAATTTCTGCCATTTGTTACTCCTTTTTGTAAATTATTTACGCAAGGAGAGCTGGCGTCAAATACAATATGCATGAAAAAGAATAATAATTCAGAAAATATGCAATCAGTTTGTTTTGTATGCAATCTGAGGATCTAGTCCGACAGACCTGAATGCCATATCGATAATGAGGTAGGTTATCCTATCCACGCTCATCTGGAATCCCTTTTCTATCCATTCCCTTATTATCCCGACAACCCCGTTTATTACAAAGATGAATGACATTTCCTTGTCATCGATGTTCCTGAAATTCGCGAGCTCATCATACTTATCCATTACCGCAGCTATAATCTGCTCGCCGAATGATCTGTCTGCTGAGGAAGTAAGGAGTATGTAGAAGGTGTTCCTGTTTTTCCTGATATATTCCATAAGCTGCTTCATTGAAAGAAAGAACGGCTTCTGATCAGTTGGCTTATAATCAGGGAGTTGTGAGATTATATCCTGCTCGATTTCTTCGATGAGATCCCTCGGGCATGTATAATAGGCATAGAAAGTGCTTCTGTTCACTGCCGCTTTCTGGCAGATTGCCTTGATTGTTATGTTCTCAAAGGATGTCGTAGTCAGAAGTTCTATGAGTGCTTCTTTCAGATATCCTTTTGTTCTTATTACCCTGGGATTATCGTTTTTCACAGAAAAAATGCTAGCCTATGACTTAAAAACCGTCAATTAATGCTTCCTGCGATATGTATGTGTTTTGCGTGTATATTTAAAAGAGTTTGTCAAGGACTTCCAAAAGCGCAGTTTCATGATAAAATACAAGTGATGTATAAGCCCCTGATAAGGAGGGGTGTCTCTACCGGCTGCCGTAAAGAGCCTAGCTACATCAGGAGGGTTCTGTGTATGGCGGCATTTGCGATTCATGGTGATATCATATGGACTGAGGAACCTGGAGCTTTCAGATACAATGAAGGCGGGTATCTCGTCATTTCCGATGGAAAGGTTGTCAGCGTATCTGATGTGAGACCTGACTGTGAGATAGTGGAAACCGATTCATCCCTTGTCATCCCAGGTCTGACGGATCTGCATCTTCATGCTCCCCAGTATGCATTTGCTGGTCTGTATATGGATGAGGAGCTGCTGGACTGGCTCAATCATCATACATTCCCCGAGGAGGGAAAGTATTCCGATCCTGTCTATGCCGGCAAAGCATATTCAGCATTTGCTGATGATCTGCAGCGTACAGCGACTACAAGGGTGGCTGTCTTCGGGACAATACATACGGATTCAACTCTGCTTTTAATGGATAAGCTGGAAAAAGCAGGAGTTGCCGGTTATGTGGGAAAGGTGAATATGGACCGGAATTCGCCGGATTATCTTACAGAGAATACTGATGCCTCAGTTGCTGAGACAGAGAGATTTATTTCCATGTCCAGCAGGTTCAGCAGCATAAAGCCGATAATAACACCGCGTTTCATACCATCCTGTACAGATAATCTCATGCAGTCTCTTGGGAGGATTGCTTATCAGCAGGATCTTCCGGTGCAGTCCCATCTTGATGAGAATCTTTCTGAAGTAGAGTGGGTTAAGGAGCTGTGCCCATGGGCATCGAATTATGCAGATGCATATAATCATTATTCCATGCTTGGACCCAAAAGCATAATGGCCCACTGTGTCTGGCTGAATGATGATGAAATAAAGCTTCTCCGTGAGAGCGGAACATATATAGCGCATTCCCCCTCGTCGAACACGAATCTCTCATCGGGAATCGCTCCGATAAGGAAATACCTTGAAGCTGGACTGAAAATCGGGTTAGCCACTGATGTTGCCGGCGGTTCCTCTCTTTCGATGTTCAGGATGATTCAGGATGCAATAGCTGTAAGCAAGCTGAGATGGCGCTTCGATGCTTCAGGCGGCAAGGCGCTGAAATTCTCCGAAGCATTCTACCTCGCTTCTAAAGGAGGAGGCTCATTCTTCGGTACCACCGGTTCATTTGAAAAAGGGTATGATGCGGATGTTGTCGTCATCGATGATTCAAGGCAGTCAACGATACTCCTTAAGTCCCTTTCCGTTCCGGAACGTCTTGAATTCTACACATACAGGCATCCTGATGAGTTCATAAAAGCAAAATACGTCAAGGGAAGACGTGTTCTTTAAGAATGGCTATAATCATGGTCATGGAAAATACACAGGAAAACCGCATTGCGGTAATTGGGATAATCGTTGAGGACAAGGCGATGGCGGAGAGCGTCAATACTCTTCTTCACCAGTACAGTGACTATGTGATCGGAAGGATGGGGCTTCCTTACCGTGAGCGCAACATGAGTATTATCAGCGTTGTTGTAGATGCTCCTTCTGATATCATATCTGCGCTTTCTGGAAAGCTTGGACGTCTTCCGGGCGTATCCAGTCAGGCCCTTTATACAAAGGCGTGAACGAGCTTTTAGATAAGCTTATCGAGACGAGGCATCTCCTTCTTGATGAATGGGAGATGCTTATCTCCTCCGATACTGATGACGAGGAGCTTTTTTCTCTTGCAAGGGAAAAGAGGGATTCTGTGTATGGCAGGAAGGTTTTTCTCCGTGCCCTTATAGAGTTTACATCAATATGCCGCAATGACTGCAGGTACTGCGGCCTTAGGCGTTCTAACAGGAATGCAGGCCGCTATAGGCTGACAGAGGAAGAGATTCTCTCCGCTGTCGATAAAGGCCATGATGCCGGATTCAGGTCATTTGTGCTTCAGGGCGGAGAGGACGGATTCTTTACCGCGGAAAGGATGGTCCGGATCATAAAGGATATAAAGCAGTCCTTTCCTGATTCCGCTCTGACAATAAGCATCGGTGAACTTGATGATGATAGCTACCTTGCAATGAAGAACTCTGGTGCTGATAGGTATCTGCTGCGTCACGAGACTGCAGATCCTGTACATTACAGAATACTGCATCCTGAACCGATGTCACTGGAGAACAGGAAACGCTGTCTCCGTTCTCTGAAAAGGTTCGGTTATCAGACAGGAGCAGGAATGATGGTTGGTTCCCCAGGTTCTTCTTTCCATACTCTTGCTGAGGATATGGTATTCATATCTGAGCTTGAACCTGAGATGGTGGGTATAGGACCTTTCATACCTCACCATGACACGCCGATGAAAGGGGAGAAGACAGGGAGCGTTGAGCTTACCCTTCGTATGCTGGCGCTTACGAGGCTGCAGAATCCTCATGTTCTTCTTCCTTCTACCACAGCACTCGGAACGGCTGACGGAAATGGCCAGATAAAAGGTCTGGAAGCTGGGGCTAATGTTATTATGCCGAATATTACCCCTTTATATGTAAGATCTAAATATCTTCTGTATGATAATAAGAAGATTTCAGGCTATGAAGCAGCTGAAAACCTTGAGAAAATTAAATCAGAACTTATTGAAGCTGGATATGAACCATCACTGACCCGTGGTGATTACATATAATCAGAATTATATTTTGATATGAAAATGATTTTCTTCTTTTGAATATCATATTATTGCAAACATATTTGCAATATTTTATATATCGTATATATACAAAATTCATATTATAAAAATTGCAAATAATTATATTTATCATTTAATAATTTGACTGTATACAGATAGAATATCAATGGATATTGATTGATACATAGATATTGGTAATTGAATCTGATTTCTGGTATCATTTTCTCATCCGAACGAGGCTATGGCGACGGGAGGAGTATCTAACTAACTGAAGGGGAAGATGACTGACCCGAAGGAAGAATTATGTACGACAGATATTCGATGGTTGCGGATGATTTCATCGATGATGGTGAAATCAATGAGACACTTCGCTTTGCTGATGAGAACAAGCACAATAGGGAACTTATTTCATCGATAATCGAAAAAGCCAGGAATAGGAAGGGGCTTGAGCACAGAGAAGCTTCCGTTCTCCTTGCCTGTGATATACCGGATCTCAATGATGAAATCTATAAGCTTGCAGGGGAAATCAAGAAGGATTTCTACGGGGATAGGATCGTCATGTTCGCTCCTCTTTATCTCTCCAATTACTGTGTGAATGGCTGCGTATACTGTCCCTACCATGCGAAGAACAAGCATATTGCCAGAAAGAAGCTGACACAGGCAGAGATCGTTGCGGAAGTCACGGCATTGCAGGATATGGGACATAAGCGGCTTGCACTGGAAACTGGGGAGGATCCGGTGAACTGCCCGATTGATTATGTACTTGAGTCAATAAAGACAATCTATTCAATCAAGCATAAAAATGGAGCGATAAGGCGCGTTAATGTAAATATCGCGGCAACTACTGTTGAGAACTACCGCAAGCTCAAGGAAGCGGGAATCGGGACATACATACTTTTCCAGGAGACTTACCACAAGGCAAGCTATCTTGAGCTTCACCCAACAGGACCGAAGCATGATTATAACTATCATACGGAAGCCATGGACAGGGCAATGGAAGGCGGCATTGATGATGTTGGCTGCGGTGTTCTATTCGGTCTTGAACGATATCGATATGAATTTGCCGGATTGCTGATGCATGCTGAGCACCTGGAGGCTGTTCATGGTGTCGGGCCGCATACGATTTCGGTTCCTCGGATAAAGCATGCTGATGATATAGATCCGAGTGCATTCGACAATGGTATTGATGACGAGACTTTTCTCAAGATCATTGCCTGCATAAGAATCGCCGTACCATACACAGGCATGATCATTTCAACGCGTGAAAGCAAGAGCGTCAGGGAAAAAGCGCTGAGATTGGGAATCTCACAGATATCAGGCGGGTCAAGGACTAGTGTCGGTGGCTATGTTGTTCCTGAAAGCGATGATGACAGCTCTGCGCAGTTTGATGTAAGTGATAACCGCTCTCTTGATGAGGTTGTGAAATGGCTGATGGATCTCGGCTACGTCCCGTCCTTCTGTACTGCGTGCTATAGAGAGGGCAGGACAGGGGATAGATTCATGTCGCTATGCAAATCAGGGCAGATACAGAACTGCTGTCTGCCAAATGCGCTCATGACGCTCAAGGAGTACCTGATGGATTATGCTTCTCCGGAAACCAGGGCTGTTGGTGAAAAAGTAATTCAGGAGCAGCTTCAGGAAATCCCGAATCCGAGGACAAGGGAAGTGACTGGACGCCATATTGCGGATATCGAGAATGGAGAGAGGGATTTCCGTTTCTGATTTAGGGTAGAAGAATGAATGCAGCACCATCTTCCGAAAGAATCCATATTTCATTTTTCGGCATGAGAAATGCCGGAAAGTCCAGTGTGATGAATAGGGTTATAGGGCAGGAGCTTTCTATAGTCTCCAGCAAGAAAGGTACGACTACCGATCCTGTGAGAAAGTCAATGGAACTTCTTCCAATCGGTCCTGTTGTCATGATTGATACTCCTGGTCTGGATGACGAAGGAGAGCTTGGCGAACTCAGAATAAGGAAAGCGAAGCGGGAACTTGTAAGGACGGATGCTGCTGTTGTAGTAGCTGAAGCAGGTGAAAGACTGAATGATTTACTGATAAACCTGATAAATACAATCCGTAATAGGAATATTCCTTATGTAATATGTGTCAATAAAATTGATACCGCGGCTAATACTGAAGGAATCCTGAAGGACCTGGAGAATCTTGGGATAGGCAGAGAATCCATTTCCCTTGTCAGTGCAATTACCGGAGAAGGCATAAACGATCTCAAAAAGAGCATTGCAAAAGCCATAGGGACAGAAGAAGCAAGACCTATAGTACGGGATCTTTTCTCTCCAGGGGACACTGTGATGCTGGTAATCCCAGTTGACAAGGCTGCTCCAAAAGGAAGACTTATCCTGCCGCAGCAGCAAAGCATAAGAGACATACTTGATGGTGATGGAAGAGTCCTTGCTGTAAAGGAAGGGGATGTTGCTTCTTCCTTGTCGCTCCTTTCAGCGCCGCCAAGACTTGTCATAACAGACAGCCAGGCTTTCGGTACCGTTGCAAAGCAGGTTCCGGAGAGCATCCCGCTGACATCATTTTCCATCCTCTTTGCCCGATATAAAGGCAATCTTGAAAGTGCTGTGAAGGGGATTTCACAGCTGAGAAAGCTTAAGGGAGGGGAGAGCATACTCATTTCTGAAGGATGCACCCATCACAGGCAGTGCGGGGATATCGGGACGGTGAAGATACCGCGATGGATAAAGGAGTACACAGGAAAGGAGTTTGAATACTCCTTCTCTTCAGGAACTGAATTCACGGAGAATCCGGAAAAGTACTCCCTGATAATCCACTGCGGTGGATGCATGCTTACGGAAAGGGAGATGAGATACCGCTACAGAGAAGCGGAGGAGAGCGGTACTGCAATTACCAATTACGGTATACTTATTGCAGCTGTCCACGGGATACTTCCCCGTTCGCTCTCCCTTTTCCCTGATATTCTTTCCTATCTGCAGCGGTAGACGAAGATCGATGAATTCCCTGAGCTGTAGCGCTTCATCTCATATAGTTCGGGGAATGCTTTTATCATATCTGAAAGCTTTGAGAATCCATAGGTTTTTGTGTTGAATTCAGGCTTTACGCGCTTTATATAATTCCCTGCCGCCGTAAGCGGAGTAAAGCCATCATCATCCTGGAATTTCTCGTAGGCGATTCTGACAAGATTGTGTATTTCCGCGATATCCGCATCGAAGTATTCCAGATGGAACTTTACTGGCTCATCGTTTCGTTTTCCGCTCTTTGTGCTCTTCTTCTCTTTCTGTATCTGGGGTTTCCTGTCATTCTCCGATGAATCCAGATACTCAAGGTAGATAAAGTCATCGCAGGCGGAGCAGAATGCTTCCGGTGTTTTCTTTTCACCGACTCCGATAACGTATATTCCCGATTCCTTCAGCCTGACTGCAAGCGGCGTGAAATCACTATCCGAGGAGACAATGACGAAGGCATCGTACATTTCCGTATTCAGAAGATCCATTGCATCTATTACGATGGCAATATCCGTAGTATTCTTTCCTGCAACATAATCGAACTGCTGTTCAGCTTTTATTGCAAGCCTTTTGATTTCATCTTCCCACTTTGCGAGAAGTCTTTTCTTCCAGTTTCCATAGGCTTTCTTTACGACAATGCGCCCATAGGCAGAGACTTCATGAAGCACAGCCTCAAGTTTTGTCAGCTGCGTATTGTCCGCATCTATGAGAACGACCATTTTCTGGAATTCACCGGTTTCTGTATTCATGATCTGAATATAGCATCCAAACAGCGGACAGTGAAAGAGGCGGAAAGGTATGTAAGTTCCGCTTAATTATCATATATTTCATTATATTATAAGATTATCAGGTCTATATAAGAAGTAGCTTTATACTACTTAGCAATATGTATTTCCTGTAAAGTAAGGAGTGCTTATATAATACAGGAAATACAATCAGCGCATCTCCTCAGGAGTCTTGCCCGCAAGTCTGTAGACGGTCCAGTCCGTCATCGCCTCTGCACCCAGCCTTCTATAGAACTCTATTGAAGGTGTGTTGGAGTCAAGGCACCACCATTCGACTCTTCCGCAGTCCCTTCCCCGTGCAATCCTTCTGATCTCTTCAATTGTGGCTTTCCCGTAGCCTTTCCCTCTGTATTCTTTTCTGATGTAGAGGTCCTCGATGTAGATTCCCGGTTTGCCGAGGAATGTCGAGAAATTATGGAAAAAGAGCACGAATCCGGCTTCCGTTGCTCCTGCCATCGGGAATATGACTTCTGCCATCTGCCTCTCAAAGAGATTGTGCAAGAGCGTAGCTTCATCTGCGATGACTTCATCCAATAGCCCTTCATATTCAGCCAGTTCCCTGATCATTGAAAGAATCAGGGGAACATCCTTTTCTTCTGCTTTCTTGAAAGT
The DNA here is from genome assembly GCA_944389105.1 of uncultured Spirochaetaceae bacterium. GTDB lineage: Bacteria > Spirochaetota > Spirochaetia > Sphaerochaetales > Sphaerochaetaceae > Ornithospirochaeta. The sequence goes on from CALXLD010000001.1 coordinate 62,050, forward strand.
GATCATATGCTCCATAGAATAAAATATGCAGGAGCTTTTACGCTCCTGCAGTGATCAGTCGCCGTTTTCCAGCTCCAGCGTCAGCGTTGTTTTATCCGCAATTTCCGCTGGACCGAAATACTGGATGGCACCGGGGTAGGTATAGCATGTTTCTCTTGCCCAATGCTCACGGTTTTTCTCGAAGAACCTGAAAGGTCTGCCATCAAGATCAACAAGGGCTTTCTTTATTACAGGCTTATCTTCTCCTCCGCGTCTTTCAATATCCATCATCTTCGTTATCGGCATTCCTCCGGCTTTCCATTCATCGATGCCCTTTGCCAGTCCTCTTATTGATGAAAGATAGCCCGTATAGCCATAGCTGATAAGCAGGTATGCCGTGTAGCCGAGCGAATAACAGTAGTCGGAATCGAAGTTGGAAGGGAATGCAGCTCGTCCTTCGTAACCGAAGAAGTGATGCATCGGACTGAATCTGCCGTTGTATTTTCCTTCCTGCTTTCTCTTGTTCAGCCTGTTTCTGACGATTGTGGAGAGAAGCTTTTCCGTCTCTATTCTTGACACCTGGACATTTCCATGGGGATCCCTATCCATCAGAAGCTGTTCCTGGATGTCGAGAGGAAGAAGATTGAAGACCTTCATTGATTCAACTGAAAGCGCTGCGGTAAGAAATCCGAGTTTCTCGTCCCATGTTGGGAGTTTTGTAAATCTTTCTCCACGCTTGGCGAGCGTTTCATTGATTTCCTCTATAAGCATCTTGACTTCCGGTACGAATTCAATAAGACCTTCAGGGACAATCACGACACCGAAGTCAGAGCCAAGGGTAGACCGGGCAACAACACTGTCTGCGATATAATCTGCAATAGCCGTAAGCCCCATTTCCTTTTTCTCGACTTCCTCTGAGACGATGCAGATATTCGGATGTGTCTGAAGTGCGCATTCAAGTGCAATGTGAGATGCTGAACGGCCCATGAGCTTGATGAAATGCCAGTACTTTTTTGCACTGTTTGCGTCGCGTTCAACATTTCCGATGAGTTCTGAATAAGTCTTGGTTGCTGTATCGAAGCCGAACGATACTTCTATATCATCATTTTTCAGGTCCCCATCGATGGTTTTCGGACATCCGATTACCTGGACAGGAACGCTGTTTGCCTTGAAATACTCAGCAAGGACAGCTGCATTGGTATTCGAATCATCCCCGCCGATGATGACAATGGCATCCATTCCATGCTTCTTTGCCACTTCGGCAACGACCTTGAACTGTTCTTCCTTTTCAAGCTTTGTGCGTCCTGAACCTATCATATCGAAGCCGCCGGTATTGCGGTATTTGTCGATAGTTTCGCCTGTAAGGGTTATGTAGTTATCATCGATAAGGCCGGAAGGACCGCCTTTGAAGCCCAGAAGGACACTTTCCTCGTTATCTTCTTTGAGGGCATCATAGAGACCTGCGATGACATTATGGCCACCGGGTGCCTGTCCGCCGGAAAGAATTACGCCGACAATATGCTTCTTTTTTTCAGCTGTGCTTGCTCCGTCGACGAAGTAGACCTCATTCATTCCATATGTATTCGGAAATAGGGATGCTATCTTTTCTTTGTCGGAAGCGGCCTCAGTTCTGTCTCCTTCCTTTACCGTGATGCCTTTTACACCCACGCGAAGCATTTTAGGAAGCTTCGGTTTGTATTCGTATCTCGCTTTCTGAAGCGGTGATATGTCCATCTGTTACCTCCTCTCGATAATAGTTTATTTCATCTGGTGCTGAAATTCTAGGATATATGGAGGCTTTGATAGCTTTCTGGTACACTCATTTCCATGATCAGACTGTACATCGATGCAGATTCGCTTCCTGCAAGGCAGCTTGAAATAGTGCTTCGGAGGATAATCAGAAAAGGCTATGAGGCATGGTTTGTTGCCGATAGGTCAGTTCCTGCTGTTCTCAGGGCGATAGAAGAGGACAAAAGGATAAGAAGAGCTGCTTTCCGTGATACGCTCACAAGGGAAGAAGCAAGGAAGATCGGATCCGGGATAGAGATGGTGGTTGTCGAAAGCGGTGCAGACAGCGCAGATGACCGGATTGCTGAAATAGCTATTGCACCGGCATTGGCAATTACCCATGATATACCTCTTTCCGAGCGGCTTATCAGAAAGGGTCTTACTGTAATCGATGATAGAGGCAATACCCTTACGAAAGAGAACATAAGGGAAAGAATGTCCGAGCGTGACAACAATGCAAGATTCAGGGAGATGGGCCTTTTCGATAATAAATCAAAACGGTTTGATGAAAGAACGATCCGGGATTTCTCTGCAGCATTCGACAAGGCAATCAATTCTCTTGAAAATGCTTCCGGTATTCTCTAGGGCTCATTCCTTCATAGCTGGAGAAAGATGCGGAGAATAGGGAAGAGCTGGAGAAGCCTACGGATTCCGCGATTTCATGTATAGTTGATGTGCTTGTGGAGAGGAGCGTCTTTGCATGCTCCATCTTCATTGCCCGTACTCTTTCTCCTGGTGACTGGTCATAGTATGCCCTGCATAGTCTTGTCAGATGCGATCTGCTGCAGTTCATGATTCTGCAAAGTTCTTCAACGGTCCATGTATTCTCAAGATGCTGCGACACGGTGTTCCAGAGATCTGTCATCTGGGCTTTATGCCCTCTTTCGATGCCATCGCTTGCTGTTTTCAGTATTCTTCTTACCGTATGCGTGAATAGCTTTGAAGCCAGAGAGAACGACATCGTATCTGAATTGCTTCCTGAGAGATCCTCTTTTATGATTATCCTGATCAATTCCCTCAGCAGTGCCGATGAATCGAATCTGATTATCTTGTAATCAAAGCTGGGGAATGGAAGCAGCAGCGATGAAGGGGTGAGCATAAACCATATATGTTCAAATGGCTCAGGTCCCAGTGTTTCTTCTCTGTGTCCTTGCCCTTCGGGCCCTGATATAAAAGCATCTCCTTTTTCAAGTATCAGCTCCTTCCCGTCCTCAAGTGTGATCCTTCCTTTTCCAGAGAAAGTCAGGACAACGATGGTGAAGCCTTTCTTTCTTATTCTTTCGACCCAGAAATCAGTATCGAGGATGCCATATCCTCCTTGCTTTATATCCGCTATGGTGAATTCCGTGCTTTTGAGGATTGAGGAGCTGAGATGCCACTGCTCAAAACGCCTTGGCGAATGGACGATTTCCCTCTGATACAACATATTGCAACAATTTTAGTCTATAATGGAGAAAAATCAATATATTATGCTACAAATCCGTAAATCTACTCTACATTTTTGGGTTGGACAAACTTTATCTTACTGTTAAGTTTTAATTATCTTACAGGAGGCATTTTCATGGATAAATTCCCATATGACCCATGGCAGAAATGTAAGACTATCAGCGGTCTCGATGCTGATCTCGTAATTTCCGCAGTTCAGAAGGAAATCAGGCGTGGACATGAGGAGAATGCAGCAACTCTCGCATATGAGATGCTTATAACAAGCGAGGACATGGAGGATTACCTCTGGTTCCGTTTGAGGACTATCAGCGTAGAGGATGTCGGCATGGCTAACCCTATGGCACCAGTTCTTATTGGTCAGCTCGATCAGATGAGAAGGGTTACAACACAGCCTGGAGATAGAGGATTGCTTGCTATTCATGCTGTCCGTTATCTCTGCAAGAGCCAGAAAGACAGATCAAGTGATGAGATGTACAACTGGATCATGAAAGAATATGCAGCAGGAAATCTGCGTCCGCAGATCCCGGATTACGCTGTGGACAAGCATACCCTGAAGGGACAGCTTGCTGGTAGAAATGAAGACGATTTCTATGCAGAGGGTTCCAAGGTCTACCCAGAGTGGGAGGGCAGGGACAAGACATATAGAGAAAGAATCCTGAAGATTCTTGAGGCTCAGAAGAAGGCTTGACCTTCAGCACGCAGTACAATGCGTGCTTTTATAATATAAATAAGGAATATCAAAATGAAGAAGATTCTTGTTTTGCTTCTTTCGCTTTCACTTATTTCATTATCTGTTTTTGCTATGGGAAGCTCAGATGCTTCATCGACATCCGAATACGAGAGAGTAGTTACTACAACCGTCACAGCAACTTATCTCAACGAAACATGGTTCAATACGATGAATGCTGATTTCGAGGCAGAGACAGGTATTCACGTGGATGTAATCCCTGTTCCTGGTGATGAGGATGAGTACAAAGCCAAGATCAATATCGATCTCATGGCAGGAAGCGATGTAGACGTTGTAGAGACACTTGGTCCAAAGGATTATTCAAGACAGGTTACTGCAGGTTTCTTCATGCCTCTTAATGATCTTGTTGCAGAGGCAGGAATTGATGCAGCTTCTATCTATGGTGCAAACCTCCCTGTTGAGGAGGATGGCAATTTCTATGCTCTTCCTTTCAAGCAGGAGATGTATTGCGTATTCTACAACAAGGCACTCTTCGATGCTGCTGGAGTTCCATATCCGGAAGGCCCATGGACATGGGATGAATATGTAGAGACAGCAAAGCTTGTTACAGATCCATCAAAGGGAGTATATGGTTCATTCATGAATGCAGATCTTCCATGGATGTATATGCCGGCACAGCAGATGGATATCCCATTCTACAAGGAAGATGGAAGCTGTAATTTCGATGATCCTGCATTCAGGAAAGCTGCAGAGTGGTTTAAGTACATTTCCAATGATCTTGGAGTCCAGCCATCTGTTGCAGAACTTGAGGCGGAGGCTGCAAACTGGAATTACTATG
>CALXLD010000002.1 GCA_944389105.1 uncultured Spirochaetaceae bacterium
GACACTGATCTGAATGAAATGAGAGGGCTGATGCAACCCTCTCCATCTATGATTCACAGCTCAAGTATGTTAGGTGCGGGAGTGAATACGTAACACTCCCTGTAACACTCGATGTCTATGTCCTCCAATCTGTAAATCTCACTGGTTATCGGCACTACACGCTCTTCCGATGTCTTTGTAGTGCTCATACCATACGATTCATTATAGCTTTTCCTGACGATGATCTTGTTCTGGGTGACTTCGTTAATTGTGAGTGCGAGGAGTTCTCCAGCCCTCAACCCTGTTAGTCCTGCGACAAGACTGTAGACGTAATAGACGATTCTGTCATTCCAGAGATACTTGATCCTGTCGATATCAAAGAGCTTTGCACACTCTTCATCCGTAAGCAGTCTCCGCTTTTTCTTATCAACTGTTCTTGCAAATGTCTTTTCCACTGGATTGCTTCCTATGATTCCTCTGTTCACTGCTTCTTTCATCATGATGATGAAAACGGATCTGATGTTGTTGATTGTCTTCGGAGCGAGCCCATGCTTCTCCTTGAGTACCTGCCAGAAGGTATTGATCATATCAACGTTGATGTCTGAAAGCTTGTATTTACCAAAGTACGGAACAAGATAATGATTAGTCCAGAGATTGCTGCTCTTCACATAGCTCTGCTTGATTCCAGGATGAAGCTCCGTTCCTGCAGCTCGTCTTGCTAGGACATATGGGCAGGTATCCCATTGCCACCAGGAAGAGGCGTATTCTTCGAATGTGATTGATGATGAAGTGGGCTGTGAATACGTTACTCCAGTCTGAAGTCTATCTGCGCTATTGACTGAAATTATAAGGTCAGAGGCGAAGACTTCCCTTATCTTCGTCTCATCAATTAGAAGCTCCTCGACATACTGGATTGCCTTTTCTTTTGAGCGGCATCCTGTCGTTTTAGCTCTTCTGGCACCGTTTGGAAGATAAATTCGGAAATACCAGACCTTTTTCCCTTTGGAATTAGTGACTGAATATAATGTGTAACGCCTCCTGTACTTCATTATCTGCTCCTATCAATGTTTTAGTTCGGAAGATATGTTTCTAGGTAGTCATCAAATACGGAAATGGCGTTGCAAAAAGCGGAAAATCGAGGTCTCAAACGAGTCAATTGGTCAGAATTTGGTCAGAATTCTGAATTTTTCGACCAATAAAAAAGAGGCAACTCTAAACATCTTCTAGAGTTACCCCAATTCGTGAGAGTCGGGGCTCGAACGCTTGCTCACTATATGTTCCAGGCCAGCACGATAATCAGCTTCGCTAATCCCACAAGCATCAATGCGTTTAACACAAAGGAAAAGTAATTGCAAGATGACTGAAATATGTTTCAGAAGAAAGATTCCATGTTGCAATTTCAATTGTCAGCCGAAAAGGTGCAACACAGACCGGGCTCTGAAAATACTAAGTTACTTTTTCCACCAGTATTTCCATGTTGCAGAGTGTGGTAACACGATTGCAGATGAACGAAACGGTGTTTAAAAATCAGTTGTCAGGCGCTGAAACAATGTTTTTCCAAGATGAAACACCCATTCTCTTATACACCAGCATTTGTGCTGTGTGTCTCCTGTCAGTAGATGCATGAAGCAGGATGAAATCAGAATGATTGTTGCATTTCCCGGAGTGCATGTTGCCTGTTTTCTGAGCCTGGCCACAGTTTTGGCCTCTCTGTCATGTTTCTGTCATAATTCAACGTCAATATTTCAAATAATGGAAAGCCCGTTGCATTCCTCTGAAAGACTATTTCAATTTGTTTTAGTATTAGATCGTCGCTTCGACACTCGTCTCCAACATATTAGCGCAACTGCTTTTGCAGATAAGTACTTCTGAATTTTAGTTTTTGTTGTTTTTGTAAAAACCGATCATACATTGGCGGTTATCACCTGAGTGACAAGATTCTGTGATCTCAAATAAGGTATGGAGGTATATGTCTGTAGACAGGAAACTGCATACAGTCAGTGCTATTGACAGATTATTATAAAAATCGCTAGTAGAAATAGCAAAAATAGTAATATAATGGCAGTAGAGGTGACATGTGGAAAAGTACATACAGCGCATCATAGACATTCAGTCAAAACTCAAGAGCAAGTCTCTTTTCCTTTTCGGCCCAAGGCAGACGGGAAAGAGCTCGCTGATAGCAAATCAGATTCAGGATGACGTAAAGCTTTCATGGTCACTTCTGAACGCAAGGATACGAAGAAGGTGCCAGGCGGATCCTGGGGTTCTCCGTGATGAGATTGAGACGAGAGGAATCCATGATGGTCTTGTAATCATCGATGAGATCCAGAAAGTGCCGGAGCTATTGGATGAGATTCATCTTCTGATTGAGGAGACCGACATCAGATTTCTTCTTACTGGCTCAAGTGCAAGAAGGCTCAAGGAACAGGGAGTGAATCTCCTTGGAGGTCGGGCTGGGAAGATGAATCTACATCCATTTGTATGGCCGGAAATCAGAGAATTGAATCCCACGTTAGACAGAATCCTGAAGTATGGGATGCTTCCGTCTGTATTCCTTTCCGATACGCCTGATGATGTTCTTGATGATTACATCAACGTTTACCTTCAGGAAGAGATTGCTGGAGAAGGTCTTGTAAGGCAGCTTCCCAAATTCGAGCGCTTCCTGGAGGTCGCAGCCCTTACCAATGCCGAGGAGATCAACTACTCCAACATTGCAAGTGATGTGATGATGAGCAGAGGATCCATAACCGAATGGTACGGCATTCTATATGACACCATGATAGGCTTTGCAGTTCCTCCTTATACGAAGACGAAGAAAAGGAAGGCTGTTGAAACTGAACGCTTCTACTACTTCGATGTAGGCCTTGTCCGCTTCCTTCTTGGTCTTAGGGATATTGTCGATACACAGACTGAATATGGCAAGCTGTTTGAAACATACATTGCTGAAGAGCTATCAGCATATCTTGATTATAACAAGCGTAAAGAGAAACTGTCGTACTGGAGAACCCGTCAGTCATCATTCGAAGTAGACTTCGTGATTGGTGATGATGTTGCCATTGAGACCAAGACGACGAAGCTTGTGAATGAGAAGAAAGATCTCAGGGGGCTGAGAGCATTGAAGGAAGAGGAAATATTCAAGAAGTACATCGTAGTCTCCAGGGACCCCTTCTCACGGACAACAGACGATGGAATCACGCTCCTTCCCTGGAACCTTTTCCTGGACTGGCTCTGGAACGGAAAGATTATCTGATTATTGATCTGCGGTGCTCATACGGAGTCTCTTAACTATGCAAACCAACTCCGTGACGCAAAATTCGGAAACCGACTCCATTTCATCTTGTTCAACCATCTTCAATGCCCATTTATCTATGTATGTAAAGGGATAACGATTTATTGAAATCTTTATCTCAATAAAGATGGAGGAACCCATGATTGCCATATCGATAGCAAATCAGAAAGGCGGTGTCGGCAAGACGACAACGGCAATCGCCCTATCTGCCGCATTCATTACAATACTCAGATGGTAAGAATCGCCGAATACAAAACTGTGATTGTTTTTTCTTCAGATATCGTGTATATTACAAGTAGGTCGGGGAGGCATTCAGATATCTGGATGAAGAGCCGAACAGGGCACTTTAAATGTAGTCGCCTGACTAGCAGCCGGAGGGATCCTTCGGCATTTTTTATAAGGCGGGTACAATGAAGACTCTCTCGGTAATGATAGATGAAGCTGGCAACTTTGATATGCAGCTCGCTTCAAATCCCATATACTGTCTCACGCTTGTCTTTCATGACCAGAATGATTGTATTGAGGATCAGATTGACTATTTTGAGAAAGGCTTAGTATCGTTAGGGCAGGACCCACGCAAAGCAGTTCACACAAGTCCTTTAATCAGGAGAGAACCTCCTTACCAGAATATGGGAAGAGAAGAGATGTCAAAACTTATGGCTTTGACAACGATCTTTGTGAAGAAGCTCCCTATTAAGTACAAAGCCTTCATTTTCAATAAGAGGGAATCAGATTCCTATAATGCTTTTCTTGGAAAGATGAATTCTGAAGTCAGGATGTTCATTCAGGACAACCTGGCATTTTTTCAATCATTTGACAATATCATCATCTACTACGACCGAGGCCAGAAAGAAATATCAGACTTGCTGAAAGCGACGTTTGAAGAAATCTTCAAACCCAATATTGAAATGAGACTTGCATTCCAATATGAGTACAAACTTCTTCAGGTTGCTGATTACATTTGTACGATGGAATACTCAAAGGAGAAGTGGGATACTGGGCGAGCCACAAATTCTGAGATAACATTCTTCGGTTCTCGAAGGCTTTTTATCAAACGATATTATGTTGGATTGAGAAAGCTGAAATTCTGATTCAAGAGATACACTATCGTGTATTTTTATAATATGCATATGTGGAATGAGATGCGTAACAATGTTACTCAAAGCAATCATTTTATGGGTTGAACGTCCTGATAGGCTGAACATCGAATTTCAATTTTCTATGCATCTATCCAGCACATTGCTTTTCGTGTTGTGAATCTGATAATGCAGTAATTCTCATCATCAGGGCCATCGGGATAATAATGTAAAAAAACGTCCTTCCACCAAGATTGATTGTCAGTGAAGGAAGATCCGATGCCTTCAATCCGGCTGAGGAAACTGAGGATGATGGAGTGGAAGAGTCTATAGCCTCATCCTGCATGTATTCGATTCCAGCAAGATATTCTTCCGGAGTGAGTCCATAGTCCTCAAGCTCATCAAAAAGCTCATCTACCGTGATTCCGGTTCCGGCAAGCGTCTCTTCGAGCCTGTCAATGAGATCCTGCTGATAGTCGATGTATTCTGCTGCATCCTCGGCTGCAATGCCTTCTTCGGCAGCCTTGATGATCTCTTCGCCTGAGTAGCCGTCATCGAGCAGCTCAAGGATCTCCTCATCCGTATAGCCAAGATCCCTGAGCTTGTCGTACTCATCTTCGCTGATGCGGCCATCTATGAGCTCTTCGATCTCGCTTCCTGTGAATGGAAGGTCAACAGAGAAGAAGTCTGAAGGGAGCGTACTTGTTGCCACTGCCTCTGAAGCACCGGATAGCACTTCATCGATGATTCTCTGATCCGTGACTTCCGTGAGGCTACCATCGGGATTCTGCCTGTAGACGATACCATCTGGAGTGACAATAAAAGTGCCGTCATCCGTGTTGAGAACGAACATGTTCTGGTCATTGAGCCTCCAGCTGTTTCCGCTCTCAAGTTCCTGTTCTGTGAAATACTCGGGATATGCGTATTCGACAGGTGCAAAAGCAGGTGCGACTTCACGCTCAACTGTCTCCCTGTTCCCGTTGCTCAGAAGAGGGACTGCCGCAACGAGGAGGATAGCAATGAGGACGAAGGCGGCTATGCAGATCCTGATTAGCTTCGTGTTTATCCGTTTCGCCATGTCACTTCTTCGTTATCTCGACCCGGTCGTCCTGGGTCATCAGCATGAATGACTGCTTGTCCTGAAGAACGAAGTCCGCTATGTAGAAATTCCCTCTTATGACATAGTTGATGATCTCTGCATTGGAAGTGTTGGAGCCTTCTCTGGGAAGCAGGTAAAGGGCAGGAGCTCCTGCAGATGTGCTGAAACGTGGAT
>CALXLD010000003.1 GCA_944389105.1 uncultured Spirochaetaceae bacterium
TGGTTGAAGTGTTGGGTCGTTTGCTATAATTTGTTCAATGAGCATGTGTTTGTTCCTTTTTTGTTGTGGTTAACAAAACTTTAGAACTCACATGCTCTCTTTTTCAATCTCTATCTCTCATCCCTCATCTTTCCGTGAAGAACCTAAGATCTCCATCAATTTCCGGATCATACTGATGCGTTGTGCTGTTCTGATAGTTTGTACTGTCTAGTTCAACGATCCAGAAGCCGTTTTCCTGGGTAGCCATCAGGATCTTATTTCCGCTCTGTCCGATCCAGGCAGATGTTACAAGGTCGTTATCATCGCTGATTCTGGATTTTACAGGCTCGTCAGCATTAGCTGGTTTGATGTAGATACCTTCTTCGTAGAGATAGCCTATGGTGTCTCCATTATCTGCAGTAAAGACAGGCATCAATGTATTTGCCCTGTAGATCAGGTCTGAGGCAAAGTCGGACTGCACAGATGTATAGCTGTCACCATTTATTCTGTACAGATTGCCTTCAAGGGTGATAAAGAACTCTCCATCTGTACCCATGACAAGGTCATCATAATCGACATTGTTATTCGTACGTATGGAAATATTGTTTGTCACAATAGAACCAGATTCATTGAGGATCAGAAGATTGTTCGTATCCGAAAGCTGGTTGTTGCCTATTTCTATATCGGAATCCTCAACATAAACTCTCAGAGCCCTGTGGCCGATGATAGTCGCAGAAGAATGGACTTCAGCTCCGCCATTGATTGTGAAGCTGCTCTCGCTAACATCTGACTTTGTTATATATCCATAGTGCGTAATCTTTTTATCAGGATCCGTCAGGTTCTGGTTATCAGAAGAGAGTGTATATGTTACCTGTGTCTCGTCATCATCCAGATTGAAGTTATATAAGCCATTGAATTGCACTATATCACCGCTTGTAGGAAGATTTACGGTAACCTGATTATTATTCACAAAGTCTTCTGAGAGCCCTTCAGTGCTGTTTATCTCATCGATTGTTGCACTGAAGAACTTATATAAGCCATTTTCATTTTTATATGAGAAGAAAATATGATTGCCTGCAGCCATGAAAGGAACATAGCCTCCATCCATGGAATAGCTGGTAATCTCACATTCCTTCTTCATTTCATTTCCATCAAATGAATAGATATCGTTATTGGCAAAAAGAATAAGCTTATTATCATCTGAAACACCCAGAACCGTAATGATCTTCGCAAAGTTCTTTGGTGTATCATTGAATACTTTCTGGTATACACCCTGTCCAGAATCGAGGTTGCAGGAGATGAAAACCAGGAGCGATACTAAAAACAATATTAGGATTCCTCTTTTCTTCATTTCATTCTCCTTTAATGTCTATATGAAACAGTGATTGTTGCCGGGATATATGCCAGTGTTGACATCTTTGTACTGTCACTCACATAAAGCTCAGGGAAAACATATAGACCGACATTTATGCCGACACCCCATTCATCAGTTATGAAGTATCTCATACCGACTTCCAGTTCACAGCCGAATGTAAGCTTTGATGCTCCATCATAGCTTGTATACAGCAACCCCGCACCAAGGGAGATGGGGACTTCGAATCTTCCCTGGACAGGTACAGTTGTCGCTTTTACGAAAATCGGGACATTGGTCTCAACAATACCAGCTCTAGAGAAATCGAACTGGAAGCCAAGTTCTCCTCCGATTGCGAAATAAGGATGGAGGAAAACCTGATAGGATATGGCACCAACGCCTCCAACACTCCTGTGCGTTCTGTTCGGTCCATCCCCTGGCCAGAATGTCCAGTCAGAACCCTGTGAAGGATCCCTGTCAGGGTAATTGTAAAAGAATGGCACTGTCGCGCCTGCCGTTATGTTGAATATCTGCGAACCCGAATCATAGTAAGGTTCAGCTGCAAAAAGCAAACTTGGCAGTAACAAGAGCGTTGCCAGTATCCCTAGTATTTTCTTCATTGAAAGCTCCTTCAAGGATTATAGCGGAACTCTTACCCAAGGCAAAGAGCCTGCTTGATGACGGAATGCATTTCATTTATGCTCATCTCCATGAGAAGATTAGGGTGCAGGGAAGTATCTGATAGAGTTCTTGAAGAACTTAAAGCAAAAACAGAACTCTTCATAAATAAAGGAAATAGGGCTCCCTCTCTTGCAGTTGTCCTTGTTGGTGAAAATGAAGCAAGCAAGACATATGTCAGGAAAAAGGAAGAAGCAGCGGAGGCTCTTGGGTTTCTGCATTTTCAGTATAATTTTAATGAAGATGTCCGGGAGAGCGAGCTGATCAGCTTGATTGATACTCTTAATAGTGATGATGGCATTGACGGAATACTGGTACAGCTTCCGCTTCCGAAGCACATATCGGAGGAGAATATAATAGAACGTATCAGTGCTGAAAAGGATGTGGATGGCTTTTCACCCGTGAATGCGGGCCGTCTTATGATCGGGGAGAAGTCCTTTGTTCCATGTACTCCAAAAGGGATACTTGCTGTTCTGAGGTATTATGGTATCGAGACAGCAGGGAAGAAAGCTGTTGTTATCGGCAGAAGCAATATCGTAGGAAAGCCAATGGCTGTGCTTCTTATGCAGAGAGGTCTTGATGCTACAGTCACGGTCTGCAATACAAAAACACCTGATCTTAAGGAGTACACATCGGATGCAGATATAGTAATAGTGGCGACAGGGCATCCCGGAACAATAGATGCCTCCTATGTTAAGGATGGCGCCACTGTAATAGATGTCGGAGTAAACCGGATTGCGGATTCCAGCCGTGAAAAGGGATTCAGGCTGGTAGGGGATGTGGATTATAAGTCTTTTAAGAACCGGGACGTATCGATAACACCTGTTCCAGGAGGAATCGGTCTCATGACTGTCGCGATGCTGATGGAGAATACATTCGAGGCCGCAGAAAGGAGAGCTGAATGAAATTCCTTATTGAATCTTATGGCTGTCAGCTGAATATGGCTGAAAGCGCTGCTATAGAAATGATGCTGATCGGCAGAGGCATGGAGAAGACAGATAATCCAGATGAGGCAGACGCAGTTATACTCAATACCTGTTCAGTGAGAAAGACTGCGGAGAACAGGATCTGGGGACGTCTAGGTTTTTACAGCGCGGAGAAGAAGAAGCATGAGCTTATTCTGGTTGTAACTGGATGCATGGCTGAAAGGATGCAGGAAGATCTCAGGAAGGAAGCGCCGTATATCGATGCGGTTATAGGGACAAATGAAAAAGCGGAGATTCCTGATTTCATACTTGGCTCACCGCTTGAGAAGCTAAACGGCTATCGATTTCTCTCTTCATACTACAGGGAAGGGGAATTCTCCAGCTATGTTCCCATAATGAATGGATGCAATAATTTCTGCTCATACTGCATCGTTCCATATGTAAGAGGAAGGGAAGTATCCCGTCCTGTTGAGGAAATAATCAGGGAGATATGCCTGCTTGAGGAAAAAGGAGTCAGGGAAATAACGCTCCTTGGGCAGAATGTCAATTCATATCTATCGGAGTATGAAGGTAAAGCTGTGGATTTCCCTACGCTCCTTGAAATCATCACGCCATATATGAAGAACATAATCTTTGTGCGTTTTGAATCGCCGCATCCGAAGGATTTCTCCGATCATCTTATCTCTGTGATTGCTGCAAACGACAGGGTCGCGAAGCATATCCATCTTCCGATGCAGTCAGGTTCAACCAGGATACTCCAGCTGATGAACAGGAAGACTACAAGGGAGAAATTCATCGCCCTTGTGCGGAAGATGAAGGAACGGATTCCTTCCCTCACGCTCTCGACCGATGTAATGACAGGCTTTCCATCGGAGACGGAGGAAGAGTATGAGGAGACGCTTTCAATGATGGAGGAGATGGGGTGTACGGAAGCTTTCATGTACTACTTCAATCCAAGAGAGGGGACGAGAGCCGCTGCAATGGACGGCCAGATTGATGAAAGCGTTAAGATAAAGAGACTTGAAAGGCTGATAGATGAGCAGATAGCCAGGCAGGCTGTCATAAAAAGCCAGATGCTTCCGTTCCGTGCAAGAGCTATTGTCACGGGCCGCAGCCGTGATGATAGCGACAGATTTCTTGCACGCGGGGAACACAATGATTATTTCTCGTTTGCTTCATCCATGCCCCACGAGGCCGGTGATGTCGTTGTAATAGATGCTGTAGAGCTCAAGGGAAATACTTTCCGGGGAGATGAATATGTCTGACTTCCAGCATTTCATAAAGCTGTATGAGAATTCCAGACGCATTGTGGTGTTGACGGGAGCAGGGGTTTCAACATTATCAGGAATCCCGGATTTCCGTTCCTCCGATGGCCTTTATAGCAAGGAATTCGGCAAGATGAGGGTAGAGGAGATCCTGGATATAGATTTCTTCAGAGCCCATCCGGACATATTCTATGACTGGGCCAGGGAATACTGGTTCCAGATGGATAAGTATGAACCTAATATCATCCACAGAGCTCTTGCAGAGATGGAAAAGCGGGGAAAGCTGAGCGAGGGAATATTCACGCAGAATATAGATTCGCTGCATCAGAAGGCAGGGTCCAGGAAAGTCTATGAACTCCATGGAAGCATAAGAAGCGGCTACTGTCTCAACTGCCATAGTTATTTTGATTACCGCTATATGGCAGAAGCCGTTGATTCCCGCTCAGTCCCATACTGCAAGAACTGCGCAGGACTTGTTAAGCCGGACATTGTGTTTTACGGAGAGCCTCTGGATACATCGACTCTTATGAGAGCTGAGAATGCGTTCAGGAATGCTGATCTTGCCATTGTCCTAGGCTCCTCGCTTGTTGTTAATCCTGCAGCATCTCTGCCGTATATATCCGCAAGGGAAGGAAAGGATATAGTAATTGTCAACAGAGACAAAACTTATATTGACGATTATGCAGCACTGAGATTTGAGGACCTCGAGGCTTTTTTCTCTGATTTCGCGTCGTATCTTGAGATTTCCTAATCTTGATGATTACGCCGCTTTCTGTTATTTTTAGTTCAGAACACAGGGGGTGTTCTGGTTTCGACTGGCTTTGCCATGCCGTAGACTGCGGATCAAGAGCTGACTTGTAAAACCGGCAGAAAAAATTAAATGCAAAGAAAGAAGACGAGTTCGTCTCTGACGAAGCATTTGCTCTTGCTGCTTAATCAGTATTGAGCGAGGGGTGTCTGGGTTAAGTCCCTGATTCATTCACTCCTTTAGCCAGGGGACTTGCCTTTCTCCTTCTCGCCGGGGAGATCGGGACATTCAGGTGATGCTGCATCCGGACGCCGGTTCCGCTGCCGATGGATGAGTATAGATAGAACCGGAACTATATCCGTAGACGTTTATGGGTGGACTGTTAGGACGGGAGTTCGAGTCTCCCCACCTCCAAAGAGGTATTATGGCTCCAAAGATGGACATCAGAGTACAGAAGACTAAGGAGAGGCTGAAAAGCACTCTCCTTGCCTTGCTTCAGGAGAAGAGCATAGATCGCATTTCGATAAGCGAGATGTGCAGGAAATCCGGGATCAATCGCAATACTTTCTATCAGCATTACAGAGATATAAGGGATCTTCTTTCAGAGGTTGAAGGGGAGTTCATGGAATCGCTTTTTTCGGTGTTCACCATAAATGGCGATTCGATCAAGTCAGTGCGTGATCTTATGCTGGTCCTTCTGGAGACCATAAAGCAGAATCAGGATATGTGCCTTCTCCTATTCTCCGAGAATGGTGATAAGAACTTTCTCAGGAATATTCTGATGTTTGCTCTCCCTTCTGCCGTTGAAAACTGGGTCAAGGAACTCGGCATGAACGAAAAAGATGCAACAGTCCTCTATTACTACGTTATGGGAGGAGCGGTTAACGTCATAGAGATATGGATGAAGGACAAGCTCTCCGCATCTCTTGATGAGGTCGCTGATAAGCTCAATTCGCTGATCCTCAGCTCGCAGAATGCACTTCTCTAGTAGCTGTTCAGTTCCCTGAGCTGGCGTCTTGTATCCCTGTTCAGATCCCTTTCCTTGATAGCTTCCTTCTTATCCCTGACATTCTTTCCGCGTGCGAGGGCAATCTTCATCTTTACAAGGTTATCCTTCAGGTAGATTTCAAGCGGAACGATCGTGAAACCTCTTTCATTGACTTTCCTAGTGAATTTCTTTATCTCCTGCTTATGGGCAAGAAGTGTGCGGTTCCTGTCGCTTTTATGGTTGAAGATATTGCCATGGGAATAGGGCTGGATCAAGAATCCTACGAGTATCAATGAACCGTTTTTAGGAACGATATAGCTATCTGAGAAGGAGCATTTGCCCTCTCTTATTGACTTGACTTCAGTCCCTACCAGTGAAATGCCTACCTCAAGTTCTTCAAGTATCTCATAATTAAAATATGCTTTTTTGTTTTTCTGTATCAGTTTGATCATTCTATGCAGACCCTGAATCCTACGAACGGACTTGTCGCCGCTCTGTTAATTACCCCGACAGTTTCCTCTGTGATTCCATCCTGGGCATTGATATAGCTTCCGCCTTTGATGATTATGGAATCATAAGGATAAACAGAGCCAAGCTCAATAGCTTTTTCATAATCTGCAAGCCTCATCAGCGGAATATAGGGAGTTCTTGTCATCTCCCAGACCCCTCCCATCATTGAGCTGGGCGCACTATTGTCAGAAGGAAGATGCAGAAGAGTCGTGACATATGGCTGGCCTGAAGCTGAAAGCGCCGCTGTATACCATTCTGCCTCACTGGGAAGCGTTACATTTTCTCCTGTTTTCTCCGAGAGCCAGCTGCAGTATGCCAGCGCTGCATTGTATGAGATGTTTCTGATAGGTCTCATCGACATGACGGAGGAGGAGAGGGCAATCCCATCCAGATAGCCGCTATCGGCATTTCCATCGGCTATCAGGGTATCGATATTGGAACGGCTCCAATAGGGCACTTCCTCAACAAAAAGAGCGTACTCATATTCGGTGACAGTATGCTCAGCTATTGAGAATGAAGGGACGCTGGCTTTTACAGGCGCTGTATTGCTTTCAGGATAAGAGGCAGGACTATCTTCTCCCATCTCCACGACAGCTGGATCATAGGAGAAGAAGCCATTGCTGCTTTCTGTTCCTATCACAGGGTTGTCCATGGTTCTCTCAAGCAATATATCCGCACCTCCGTAGATAGCTGCAAGCACTTCATTGAGATTCTCAAGTTCCGGCGAAGAATATCGTACATTGCTGCTCTCAAGAATCGAAAGAGCTGTGAGATAGTCCTCGTACATCGTCCTGGATGTTATGTGCATCGCGCCATAGAGGAATGGGTCGGAGATGTCCTCGAAGGAAAGAGCTGCTGCGTTATGTGCATAAGAAGAGAAAAGGGGAGGAAAGTGGTAAGTATCATCGTAATCAAGCACCGCAGACCATTCTGCAGTTCCTTCTGTGAATGTCCTCGTGACAGCTTCCTCGATCTGCGGAGTGTTCTGTACATTGAATGACACAGTGTCTGTATTATGCCTGAAAAGCGTGAAGAATATCCTGTGCGGCACCTCGGCATCCACATATCCTGCCTCAGCACCATCAACATAGAATACGAATCTGTAATCGCCAGCTTTCAGGCGGTAAACAGACCCTTCCGATGATCCGATATATTTTCCATCTTCTGTCCTGATTGCTGTATTTGCCGTATTTGTGCTGAATTTTATATATCCCGTGCCCGATACAAGTCCAGGTAACACAAAGAGGGCAAATGCGATCAGAATAAAAGCAGCTACCAGCCCTATAAGAATAAAGACCCCTGGTCTGATTCCCTTTATCGGCTTCAGTCTTACAGGCTCCACCTCAGGGAGCTCAGTCTTTTTCATCATTGTTTTATAGTCCGGCATATTGGCATCCCTTGTCAACAAAGAGGGTATGGGTGTACTTTCTACTTATGGATCGATTCCTTACCTTCCTTGAAAACTCTGCGGAGAAGAAGCTTACAAAGAG
Organism: uncultured Spirochaetaceae bacterium; assembly: GCA_944389105.1. GTDB lineage: Bacteria > Spirochaetota > Spirochaetia > Sphaerochaetales > Sphaerochaetaceae > Ornithospirochaeta. The sequence continues at coordinate 7,936 of CALXLD010000003.1, forward strand.
GAAAAGGCTTAAAGCATATGCAAAAGGAAAGAAGCGCACAGTCCTTGGTGAGATATGGAGCTGGGTTGATGCGCTTATCTTTGCGATATTCTGGGTTATTCTGATTAACCAGTATCTTTTCCAGCTTTTCGTGATACCATCCCCCTCAATGGTTGATACCCTGAATGTCGGGGACAGAGTCATAGTGAACAAGGACAGCTATGGAATAGAGCTGTATCCTGCGGGAAAGAAGGTTCTTACCGATACAAGAAGGGTACAGCGTGACGAGATCATCACTTTCTATAATCCTGAATATGATTCTAAAGGCCCATTCTTTGATGTGCTTTCCCAGGTTATTTACATGGGAACTCTTACTCTGGTGAATATTGACAGAACTGAAGATGGTACCCCTGCAGAAAGATTATATGTAAAGAGAGCTGTAGGAATGCCTGGGGATACCATTGTCTTCGATAATGGCAATGTGATGATAAAGCCATCTGGGGAGGATGGTTTTGAGAGGGAAGAGGATTTCCGCTTATCCAATGATCTTGCAGCCGGTCCCCATAGATCTGTTGAGGCAGAGTACTATTCAGGGCTTGAGGCTGCCGCTACGCTGACAGCTTACCAGGAACGTGGATTGGGTAGGATAGCTCCCGGAAGCCTTTATAGGGATTATTCAATACTTGACGGAACTCAGTATAATTATATTTTTGACCGCTATGAGTATGAGAAGGAGAGGACTGGGACACTGGCTTCATTCAATCCGTCCGACATGCATCTCAGGTCGGATCATGCTGAGTATCTGAATGGAATATATGTACCTGAGGATCATATTCTCCCCCTTGGGGATAACAGGGACAATTCCAGGGATGGCCGCTATTTCGGAGCTGTTGAGGAGTCAAGCATAAATGGCCGGGTTGTAGGCCGTTTCTGGCCGCTTAACAGAATCTCCTCCCTTGCTGACAATAGATGAAAGGCTTAGATTACACAAAACCGTTATCGTTATATATACATGTACCGTTCTGTACGCGTAAATGCGATTACTGTGCCTTCTATTCAGTCCCGCTTGCCTCCGCTGATAGATCATGGATGGAGAAATTCGTCTCGCTTGTCATCGCGGAAATAGAGGCTCTGAATAAGGATTTCGGCAAGCCTTACAGGACTGTTTTCATCGGAGGAGGGAATCCTGGTGTTATCGGGTATGGGAATATCAGGAGGATTATTGAGAAAACCCAGGAGAATGGCAGAAGCGAAGAGGTGACAATTGAGATAAATCCGGAAAATGTGTCGAAGGAGATCTATTCGCTTTTCCCTCTCCTCACAAGAGTTTCCGTTGGAATCCAGAGCATGGATGATGATGTTCTTCTCCACCTTGGCCGAAATGCAAGGCGCAGGGATAATCTCCGCGCTTTATCAATTCTTTCAGAGTCTCCGTTCAGATGGAATGCGGACATAATAACAGCAGTTCCTGGCGAAAGCGTAGAGACAACTCTGAGCGATATAGAATCAGTTGCCTCCTTCAGCCCGGGACATATATCTTTCTATTGCCTCACATTTGAGGAAGGGACTCCTCTTATTGAGAGGGAGGCTCCGATTGGAGAAGAGGCAGAGGCAGTCTTTCTTGAGAAGGGCTGGGCCAGGCTCAGGGAACTTGGTTATGAACATTATGAAATATCCAATTTCGCAAAGCCGGGGGAGAGGTGCCTGCATAATCTCGTTTACTGGAACCTTGGGCAGTATGTAGGCTTCGGTCCCGGGGCTGAGAGCTCGGTAGGATACGCAATGGTCACTTCGATGCGTGAAAGCGAGACGATAGCTGAGTATCTGTCATCCCCGGCTCTGATGTGCACACCGCTGTCACTGCAGGAGACGGAGGAGGAGTATCTTCTTGCAGCTCTTAGGACGAAGGACGGCATAGACAAGGCTGAGTATGAGAAGAGATTCGGCCATTCATTCTCGTCAGTTTACTCTGATGCAATCAGCAGAATCGATAAGGACTCATATATTGACAGCAATGAAAGCTTCGCTCTTACTGAAAAAGGCTTTATGACCCTTGACTGGATAATACTGGAAATGGCAATGGGGCTTTGAGATATTGATATTTTTTCCATTTCATTTCCTTCTGCATACAGGCAATGGCTTCACAGGCGTTGACACCTCGGATGCCATTGTGGTAGTTTAAATCGGTAATCAAAGACAGCTTAATAATAAGAAGAGGTATTTATGTCTGGCCATAGCAAATGGGCAACTATAAAACACAAGAAGGGAATTGCTGACGCAAAGCGCGGACAGAAGTTCACAAAGCTTATCAAGGAGATCACCGTTGCTGCAAAAGCCGGCGCCGACCCGGAGGGAAACGCACGTCTTAGAACAGCTATCCTCAAGGCGAAAGCTGAGAATATGCCTAAGGATAATATCGACCGTGCTATTAAGAAGGGCAGCGGTGAGCTTGCAAATGCTACATATTACGAGCTTACATATGAGGGTTATGCTCCTGGCGGAGTCGCTATCATCATCGATACTCTCACAGATAACAAGAACAGAACAGCTGCAGACGTAAGGTCTACTCTTACAAAGCTTGGCGGATCACTGGGAGCAACAGGATGCGTCAGCTATATGTTCCAGACAAAAGGCATCATCACTTATGACGCAGCAAAATATACTGAGGATCAGATATTTGAGGCAGCTCTTGAGAATGGTGCAGAGGACGTATCTACAGAAGACGGAATCATTGAGGTAACAACAAGTCAGGCAGATTTCGCTCAGGTTCTTGAGGCTATGCAGAGTGCAGGTTTCGAGCAGGAGAGCGCTGATGTTACAAGAGTTGCTGATCAGATGGTTCAGCTTGATAATGAGAAAGCTTCCAAGGTTATGAATATCGTCAACAGACTTGAGGATCTTGATGATGTTCAGCAGGTTTCTACGAACCTTGAGCTTCCGGATGATTATCAGGAAGAATAATGGTTGTCCTGGGAATTGATCCGGGATTAGCAGATACGGGCTGGGGTGTTGTCAGCTTTGACGGGCAGCACTACCGGCCTATTTCTTTCGGTGTCATAAAGACACCGGCCGGAGAGGATCTTCAGAAAAGAGTTTATACAATTGCCTCTGATCTCGGAGAAGTTGCAGCGAAGTATGGTGCTGAGGTTGTTTCCATGGAAGATATCTTCTTTACGAAGAATATCACTTCAGCGATTCCTGTAGCCAAGGTAATCGGGGCAATCCTGTTCCATTTCTCTGAAATAGGTCTTCCCGTGCATCTTTTCTCTCCGCTGCAGATCAAGACTGCGGTCACTGGTATGGGAAGGGCAGAGAAGATACAGGTGCAGGAGATGGTGAAGGTCATTCTCCATCTCAAGTCAATACCAAAACCTGATCATGCAGCCGACGCTCTTGCAGACTGCATATGCTATTGCTCCACACTGTCCCTCAAGAGTAAACTCGAGATATGATCAATGCGCTTCATGGCAGGGTTGTTGAACTCAAGCCGGATTACGTAACAATACTGACTCCAGGTGGAGTAGAATACCGTCTGGAAGTTTCCCTCAATACATCTGATAGGATTTCGCAGCTTCCTCCCCCTGACAGGGATAATATAAGGGTCCTTGCATATCTTCAGCATCGAGAGGATGCGATGACTCTTTTCGGCTTCATCTCAGAGGAAGAGAGATTCTGCTTCGAGCAGCTTCAGACCGTTCCTGGCATAGGTGCAAGACAGGCTATCAGAATACTTTCGGGAATTACTGTATCCAATCTTGTAAAAGCACTGGATTCTCAGGATGTGAAGACTCTTTCGAAGGTTTCCGGTATAGGACCGAAGACTGCCCAGAAGCTCGTGCTTCAGCTGAGGAATGTCCTTGTTCTTGATGAAGAAGAGCCAGAGAGGGCCTCTCAGGGAGTTGTCGCTCCTCAGGAATACAGGGATATGGTAGAATCATTTGTTGCGATGGGGCATGACCGGAAGAATGTTGTCAGGACGCTTACAGAGGTCCTGAAGGAGAATGAGGAGAAGATCAGGGCAACGGATTACAGATCCATTGAACCGATGATATTCTCGATTATGCTGAAGAGGCTTGCATGATTTACGATAAAAGCGATGAAATGGAATTCGATGAATCTATCTCCGTAACACGCCCAGTTGATGCCTCTTTCCAGGAAGAGGATAAGCAGGAGAATATACTCCGTCCGAAGTATCTAGAGGACTTCCAGGGGCAGGAGTCGATAAAGGAGAATCTTTCAATTTTCATAAAAGCCGCAAAATCCAGGGGAGATGCGCTTGATCATACATTCATAGTCGGTCCTCCTGGACTTGGCAAGACAACTCTTGCTTCAATCATTGCAAATGAGATGCATAGCGAGATAAGGATGACATCTGCCCCGGCTCTTGATAAACCTAAAGATCTTGCCGGAATCCTTACGAATGTTGCTGAGAACTCAATTTTCTTCATCGATGAAATCCACAGGCTGAAACCAGCTCTGGAGGAGATGCTTTACATTGCTATGGAGGATTTTGAGATTGACTGGGTTATAGGGCAAGGCCCTGCTGCAAGGACGATGAGGGTTCCGCTTCCGCATTTCACTCTTATCGGTGCGACAACTAAAGCCGGTTCTGTATCATCTCCGCTTGCATCGCGCTTTGGAATCAACATACATATTGATTTATATACCCCTGAAGAGCTTGCCACGATCATTGCCCGTTCTGCACGTATTCTTGAAACCAGGATTACGCCAGATGCAGTGATGGCGCTTGCAAAATGCTCGCGGGGAACCCCAAGAATCGCAAACAGGCTTCTCAGAAGACTGAGGGATTTCGCATCTGTCCTTGGGGATGGCACGATTACTGCGGAAATCGTCAAGGAAGGGCTTGATAGGCTTGGAATAGACCAGAACGGTCTAGAGAAGATGGACAGGACAATCCTCAGAACGATCATAGAATACTATGATGGAGGCCCCGTCGGTGCTGATACGCTGTCAATCTCTGTTGGAGAGGCGGTTGAAAGCCTTGAGGATTACTATGAGCCTTATCTGATCCAGCAGGGGTATCTAAAACGCACGCAGAGGGGAAGATGCGTAACTGCGAAAGCCTATGATTTATTGGAAATGAGAGGAAAACGGGCAGATGCTGACCAAGGATTACTATTTTGATCTTCCTTCTGAGCTTATAGCTCAGGAGCCCTCGGAAAAGAGGGGAGAGGATAAACTTCTTTTAATAGATAGAAAAGCCGGGGTATTCTCCGACCATATGATGGATGAGTTCCCGTCGCTTATCCATAAGAACAGCGTTATTGTCGTCAATAATTCGCGAGTCAGGAAAGCTAGGGTATTCGGTGTCTCTGATAGCGGAGGAACGGTTGAGTTCCTTTTCCTGGGAAAGGAGGATGATGGTGCATGGAAATGCATGGTCACCAAAACCAGGAGGCAGAAAAAAGGAAAGTCCTACTGCTTCCTTCTCCATGATGGCTCAGAGAGTCCAGTAAGAGGGGAGATTGTAAGGGAGAATGAGGACGGAACCAGATCTGTCCAGCTTTCAGAGGATCTAGGAGAGGAATTCTTTGCCCAGTGCGGACATGTTCCTTTGCCTCCTTATATAAAAAGGGAAGACAAGTGGAGCGACGAGACGAGGTATCAGACAGTCTATGCAAAAAGGATGGGATCCGTTGCTTCTCCTACTGCAGGACTTCATTTTACTGCAAAGCTGATGGATGAAGTACGCTCCATGGGGATTCCTATCTATGAGGTAACCCTTCATGTCGGAGCAGGAACATTCCTTCCTGTCCGGACTGAGAACATCGAAGATCATCATATGCACACGGAGCATTATGAGATTGAAAAGGAGACTGCAGAGGCCCTGAATAAGGCCAAAGCAGAAGGAAGGAGGATTGTCGCAATAGGTACTACTTCAGTAAGGACATTGGAGAGTGCTGCTGATGATAGCGGTAGGCTCTCGAAGCTTTCCGGCAATACCGACATATTCATCCATCCAGGGTATTCCTTCCGCTTTGTTGATGATCTGCTTACGAATTTCCATACACCTGAATCGACGCTCCTGATGCTGGTCTCGGCACTGGCTGGAAAAGATTTCATATTCAGGGCATATGAGCATGCAATCGAGAAGCGGTATCGTTTCTTCAGTTATGGGGATGCGACATTCATCAGAGGCTGAAAGAGGAGAGATAGCGCCTGATTTCAGCTTCTGTCTCCTCTATGGATTTCCTGCCATCAACAACGAGCAGGTTGACTCCATTCGGAAGTGAGCTGAGCTCTTTCATGTAGTTGTTCCTTACGGCTGTGAGGAATTCTGCCCTGTCGAAAAGCTCTTTTTCCTCTCCGCGCTTCTCAATCCTTTTCATGCAGTCCTCGACAGGTGTGTCGATGAAGATGAGAAACTCAGGGGATGGAAAATCATTGATCATCTTTACAAGGCTGCTGTCGCACTCAACGCTCTGATAGGCTATTGAAGAGTAGAAGTATCTGTCCGACATGACGATCTTCCCTTCTTCTATTAGTCTTACAATCCCATAGGATGGATTGTAAAGATGATCGTTTCTGTCAGCTGCATAGAGAAGAGCAAGGGCCTCGGGTGTTGTGACAACCTGCTTTCTCAGGACTTTTCTTACAAGTTCCCCGATTGGGTTGGATGTAGGTTCATTGGTTATGAAATACTCTCTGTTGTTAAATTCATAGTAGCGAGCGAGGTTTCTGATCTGAGTGGTTGTGCCAGCCCCGTCCAATCCTTCAAAAACAATGAATGACTTAAGTATGCTCATATTCTCTCCATTCTCCCTCAGCCGGGAATATGCTATTCTATATCGAGGAGTATAATAAACTCAAAGCAGTAGCAGATGAAATACCATTCGCCTTTTTCGATTATAATCATTTCCATAACAGTGCTGCTGCTGTTTGCATCTGTGGCTTTCTTCGCTGTTTTTTCGATAGGAATGACGTCTCCGACCCTTATAGTCACAGAGAAGATCATGGATAACCTCAGGAATTCCGGTACTGATATCTCGATATCATTTGACTCAATGGACAGGAATATAAGTTCCGGATTAACCATACACAATCTTTCCGTCAGCTATCAGGATAATGAGATCATGGCTTTATCTGAAGTCAGGGTCCATATGGGTATCCTGTCGATATTCAGGTATCTGATAACAGGGGAAGGAAGCCTTGATATCGAGGGAATGGATGGAAAGGTCCTTATACCTCCTGTTCTTCCGTCCGGAAATGGAAGCGGTGGTTCTTCCTCATCTGTTTTTCCGCCATTTCTGGATAACCATCAGATCTCGCTGCATCTGCATGGGATCTCTTTCGATTTCTCCGGTGCTAGCTCCGATGATATCGAAATCTCCGCATATATAGGAAAGGGGAGCATCAGTGCGGAGATGATTCTTCCGGAACTTAGGTATGAAGGCAATGGGATCAGTGTGTCAGCTGTGAATCTTATCGCTGCAGCAGAGGCCGGAGACAGCCTCTCATTCTCTGCCTCTTCCGACAGCCTGGAGATAAGCAGCCAGGATATTTCAGCGAGTGCAGAGAATCCTGTCATCAGAGTGCAGGGAAGCTCTCTGGAAGATCTTGGCAATATCGATATAGCTCTTTCATTATCATCAGCATCGGGAAGCATTGGCACAAACGTATTCTCCATTTCACGTGCCTCCCTTCAGGGCACTCCATCTGCCATGGAAGCCGTGATTCTGTCTCCTTCAATGACAATCGGCGGGATTTCAGCATCTGCGGAGGAGGCTGATCTCAGTCTTTCCGATGGCAGGGTTTCCGCTGTCTTCGGTTCTTTAAGCGCACAAAAGAACGGAACTGTGATTTATACCGCATCTGAGACGGAGCTGCTCTATACGATGGAGGGCAAGGCGTTCAGTCTGTATGTTCCATCATTCAGCTCTTCGGCTCCTCAGCTCTATGGTACAGGTTTTACGCTTCTCGGGGAGAGCATATCGGTAAACGGAAGTCTTTCCGATATTGCGGATATCTCTGCATCCGGCCATTTTGAAGCTGTGAATGAAGGCTCTGCGCTTGGCGGAATCAGCGGAGATCTTTCCTTCAGCATCAGGTACGGGGATACACTTCAGGATGCTTTCCTTTCTCTCAGGCGGGTACATATTCCTGGAATAGAGAACGATGGATACATCTATGCTTCCTATCTGGATGGACAGGGATTCATAAGAGGTTCTTTCGGAAGGCATCTCATCTTCTCCGGTGAGCTTGATAATGGAATCAGAGCCAGCGCTTATTATACAAATCTTCCGCTCCGGCCATTCCTTCCGTTTGTGAGCCAGTATGTCCCTGTGCTGTACAACTACATCGGAGAGAACACGGCAGCAACAGGTTCTCTGTCCCTGGATTTCGATGAAAACATGACTGGTCCTATGGACTTTGCTCTTGCTTTCTCCGATATAGCATTCAACGATTACTTCTTCTCTCTTGCAGCCTCGGGAAGCGGCCGGCTGAATGAAGATGGTATTGATATAAGCCAGCTGTCGCTTACATCGGATTTCATCAGGGCTTCTTTTGAAGGAAGCATAAACTTCAGGACGAATCTTCCTGAAGGACGCTTCGTTATATCCATGACTGACTCCGGGTATGAGCTATTTGTTGGAAATCTCACCCTGGAAAGCGATGAAGAGTATTATTTCTCTGCGGAAATCCCGTATTTCTCCTCAAGCTGGCTCCGTGGCAATGTCAACTGGTCTGATGAGAATGTGATCGAATCATCAGCAACATTGAAGTCAGGGGATTATTATTATCCATTTGATATAAAAATAGACTTCCTTGAGAATGTGATTTCCCTGGATAATGAAAGGGCTCATGCCAGAGTTGAGCTTGGCGAAGTTATAAACGGTACTCTTTCATTCGAGCATTTCGAGCTTCCTATTTTCAGCAATGAGGATGTTGATCCGACATTCCTGGAGGGAACTGTGAATGCATCATTCAGCTTTGCTGAGCAGCAGTTCAGGATTTCCTCTGATGGTTTCGTCGCTGGGAATCTTGCCATTTTCCCCGATGATCCCGATCTTGTTTTCTCCCTCTATGGTGACAATACATCGCTTACATTCGAGGATATTGTCTTCACATCTCCTGTTCTTCCTGCGTTCTATGGGAATATTAGGATCCTGTATACTGTGCCATCAATAGCCCTGAGCCTTTCTTCTGATCAGGGAGAGAAGCTTCTGCTGTCCATTGTACGCTCTGATGATGGAATGTTCTCAGGTCTTCTCCGCGCTGATTCATTCAATTTCGAGAGAGTCGGAATAGATGGAATGATGGGCGACATCAACCTGACAGCACGTGCAGGAACATGGGAGGCGCTTTCTTTCAGCGGAAGGATCAGCGCGCATAGCAATGATATGATAAACAATCCTGCTTCAGCTGAAGCAGAGCTATATATCGACAGCGATGAAATAGTATTGAGTTCTATTTCATTCTCTTCAGGAAACCTCTCTCTCGGATTCAATGAGATCAGATACTCCTCAGACAGCGGAGTACTGACTGCCGATGTATCGCTCAATGCTGCTATAGAAAGAGCTGATAGGAGGCTTCCTGTCTCTTCCTCGATAAAGCTTACAGCTGAACTGCAGAAAGGGGAGAATCTCTCAGATGCCATTTCCACGGCAGTAAGCAGCAGGCTGTCCGGAGCTTCTGCTGATATAGAGATCGGGGAGACAAACCTCGGTGATATGTTCCTTATTGAAAGCAGGACGCTCCATATCGAGAATAATGAAGGTATCCTGGAGTTCTCCGGAGATCTGGCAGATGGTTCATTCAATATGGCAACAGGAGAGCTTTCAGCATCTCTTGATATCATGCCTGTGGCTTCGTTTGCGGTTTCCGGTACGATAGGAGCTGCTACGGAGCTTAGGTTCAGCATCGATGCTTTTGAGATAAGCGTTGCAGATCTCTTCCTCAATCCATCGATCGTCTTCTATTCGCCAGCTCTTGCAGAAGGTGAGATAGTGGCGGTCAATTCCGATGAATCATGGAATCTCTTTGGCTGGCTTTCTGCGGAGGAGGTGGCATTCGATGTGTTCTGGATGCCAGGTGAAAGGGTTATACTGCATAATCCTTATTTCGCTGTGTGGAATAATAGTTTCCAGTCCCTGGTTGATGACTGTACTGTCCTTGATCTGGAAACTTATGAAAGAACTCCAGGACGTGTTTCGCTTACGATAGATCTGGGTCCGTCGCTTTCGATGGATGGCTGGGCTGTCGATGTTTATGCACAGGATGACACCTGGATCGGAATAAGGCTTCCTCTCAATTCATCGAATGTTGATATATGGGGAAATGTAAATGGGCATCTGCAGGTAGGGCAGGGTTCTGATTCTGTCATTTTCCTGAATGGAAACCTGAAGGCAGCTGACCTTACCATGTCATTAGGCATGGAGCCTATTCCTGAGTGGATGGGAGGCAGCGGAACAAGGACTACATCTAATCTGCAGCTTCTTCTCACCGAGAACGTCAAATTCGTATTCCCTCTCACCGGAGATCCTATTCTCCGTGCTGACCTTGCTGAGAATCAGAATCTGAACGTGAAGGTTGATGAAATGGGAAAACTGGATGTTTCCGGTTCTCTTGATATAAGGTCTGGAGAGATCTTCTATTTCCAGAAGAACTTCTACATCACGGAAGGAAATATAAGCTTCAGGCAGGATCCTGTGGAAAGCGCCGGCTTCAACCCTATCATAAATCTCAGGGCAAGGCTTAGGGATTTTGACTCGGATGGAAACTCTGTTGATATCTTCCTTATCCTAAGGGATTCGACGCTGGATAATCTGAGTCCGTCATTTGAAAGTGCCCCGTCAAAGCCTCTTAGCGAAATCATGCAGATACTTGGACAGTCAATCCTGCCGAATTCCGTTTACGGGGATCTTTCAGTGTCATCAATGGTCTCCCTTGTCTCTGCCTCCGTTGATATTCTTTCCAGAATCGGAGTTATCTCGAATGCGAATGACAATACTCTTGAACAGTCCATCCGTTCATCGCTTTCGCTTGATACGTTCTCGCTCCATACGAATATTATTGAAAACCTGATTTTCGATACAGTCTCGTATGCATCTTCCAATCTTGATAATGATGCGCTCTCTCCAATGGCCCGGTATCTGGATGGAACCACGCTGTATCTTGGAAAGTATCTCTCTCCTGAACTTTATCTAGAGGGAATGATACATCTTGATGCGGAGAACAACAGGACGGATTCTTCCAGCCATACATTCCTTGCTGATGACTTAAACCTCGATATCGAGATATCGCTTGAATGGAATAATCCACTTGCTGTCTTCACGATCTTCACACAGCCTCAGAACATAACGCTCTACGATATCATCGACTCATTCGGCTTTGAGATCTCGAAACGGATTGTCTGGTAATTATGTAGCTTTGGTGTATCTGGTTTGTATAATGAGGTTTGAATGTCGTGACATATAGAAGCAAACTCCTCAATCTGATAGTATGCACGAAGGAGAAATACTGATGAAGAATACTTGGAGAAAGATCATTCTGTCTCTCTTGCTGCTGGCTGTTGCCGTTTCGTTCGCTGCTGCTGATGATATCGGAAGCGGTGTCTGGTGGGATGGAATGCCGATGACGGCTTTCAGATATGAGGGACTCAGGAATGTCAGGGAGGAGACAGTTGATCGTCTTCTTGCTCCATATCTTGGAGAGCCGTTCTCCGATGCCGTATTCTCTGAGATGAACAGCATTCTCTATGCTCAGCCATGGCTAAGCTATGTAGCAGCTGAAGCAATCAGGGAAGGGGATGATGAACATCTGGTTATCCTTTTCAATATCGAAGAGAATCCTATGGTCTCTTCTGTTGAGGTCACTGGCAATGACAAGGTCGGCCGGAATCCTCTGCTTAGAGCCCAGTCCATAGAAACAGGAGATTTCTTCACTCCTGGAATGATGAGCATAAACGCAGATGCTGTCCTTTCGTATTATCTTGAGAGAGGATATAGAGATGCAGGCGTTGATGGCAGTTATTCCCTCGATCAGGAGACAAATACGGTAAGTATTCTCTTCACTGTCAGCGAAGGCAAGCAGTACAAAGTCCGCGATATCCTCTTCCAGGGTATTGGAGGACTTACGGCAAATGATCTTACCGATGTTATGACGCAGCGCAGGCGTTCATTCTTCAGTGCGGGAAATCTTGTCATGTCCAATCTCGATGCAGACAGGGAGGCTGTCGTGCAGCTTTATGGTACGAAGGGGTACCCTGATGCCAGAGTTGTTTCTGTTGATGTTGTCCCTACTGGAGAAGAGGATGATAAGGTTGTCTATGTAAATGTTGTTTATACAATTGAAGAAGGCAGCAGATGGACAATAGGCGACATCTCCTTCTCCGGAAATGAAGTATTCTCCGATGAGACTATCCAGAACCTGATAACGATGAAGCCAGGAGATGCTTATGATGCGCAGAATATAGCTGTGCAGCAGGAAGCTCTCAGCTCGCTTTATTATGACAATGGATATATCCGGTCAATGATATCATTCAATCCTGTCAGGGATGATGTTAATCATACAATAAGCTATGACATTACAATAGAAGAAGGTTCTCAGTCAGTTGTAGAGGCAATCGTAATCAACGGGCTGACGAAGACCCGGCCATATGTTCTTGAAAGGGAGATCACTCTTAAAGTCGGGGATGTCTTCTCACGTTCTGCCCTGATCAGAAGCCAGCAGAATATGATGAACACAGGTCTTCTTTCTACTGTCAGAGCTGATCTGCTGTACGGAAACACGCCTGATGGTGTAATCATAGAGTTTACGGTGGAGGAGGGAAACCAGATGGAGCTCCAGTTCGGTGCTACATTCGGCGGTACCGTTGATGGGTTTCCGATTTCCGGATTCCTTCAGTGGGCTGACAGGAATCTGGCAGGAACTGGCCGTGATCTCTCCATCTCCACGACACTCTCTCCCGATACACAGTCTGTTTCTTTATCACTCTCTGATGATTGGGTTGGAGATAAGAGATGGTCAAATTCAGTCTCCCTCTCTGTAGAGAGAAGCTATCGTGATGATACGCTCCAGAAGAATCCTAATTCCGCGATGTATGATGGCAGGGACAGTTCCAAGACTACGTTCCCTCTGGGCTACAACTCCGCAGATGAATGGTATGCTACGGACAATCCTCTCTATCCATCCGATGCATATCTGATGGCCTATGATTATTATAGAATCGCCTTGGGATATACAACGGGCTATACATTTGCATTTGATCCAGGCTCGCTGACCCTCTCAGCAGGTATTTCCCTCGGTATTAACCATGCTGTTTATGATGACACTATGTACACTCCTTATGAGGAGCTCATCTATAAGTATCATCAGGGATGGCAGTGGTCCAACAGGCTTACGCTTTCTGTCACATGGGATGGAAGGGATCTCAGGCAGAATACGACAAGAGGCTATGTGCTTTCAGCATCATACACTTATGCTGGCGGTATCCTCATGGGCCTTTCGAACTACAACAGGGTCTCTCTTTCCGGAGCTGTTTATCATTCCCTCTTTACATATGTCGATGAGGAAGAGAGGTCAAGAAGCCTTGTTCTCTCATATTCTACGAATGTCTCATTCATGTTTGACCAGTTCTGGAACAATGATGGATGGGGATGGTACAATGCCAAGGAAGGCGCAACACGTTATGAAATGCTTTACATTGATGGCATGAACATCGGAAGAGGTTTCGACGTCATCTATGATAAATCATTCCTCTGGCACAATCAGATCGATCTTTCTTATCCGATTGTCTATCAGATGCTTGCAGTCGAGGGCTTTGTCTCTGCAACTGGTGTGACTGATGAGATTTCCGAGCTTTCCTCTTTCAGGAATATTGACTGGTATTTCTCTACAGGTGCCGGAATAAAGATGCAGATACCAGGTTTCCCGCTTGGTCTTTATCTTGTAGAGAACTTCACATGGGACAGGCATGATGGCTTCATGTGGGATTCCTCTGGTATAGGAAATACCGGATTGAAGCTTGTTCTTGCAATCACAACGTCTTATTATTAATCAGATGGATAAAAAAGATGGACTGACGCCGATGATGCGTCAGTATATGGAGATAAAGGAAAAGCATCAGGATATGGTGCTTTTCTTCCGCTTGGGGGACTTCTATGAAATGTTCGGCTCCGATGCTGAGGAAGTCTCGAAACTGCTTAATCTGACTCTTACGCACAGGGCAAGCACGCCTATGTGCGGAATTCCTTATCATGCTGCAAGAAACTATCTGAAAAGGCTTCTTGATGCAGGGAAGAAGGTTGCGATATGCGAGCAGCTTTCGCTTGCAGATAATCCAAGGGAGCTTGCAAAGCGAAGCGTCACGGAAATATATACACCTGCAACTGTTGTTGACGAGGAGTACCTTGACTCCCTCTCTTCTTCGTTTGTAATGGCTATTGATCTGGCCAAAAAGGGTATTTTCTCTGCCTGGGCAGATATCTCAACGGGAATTTTCCGAGTGCGTTCCCTCCCTCTTGAAAAGGACTTTCTGTCCCTTGAATCGCTTATCTCTTCTGTTTCTCCGAAGGAGATAGTCGTTTCCGATGATCTTTATTTTACCGAGAAGTCGTTCAGGGCAGTGCTGGACAGATCCGGTGCGATCGTCACAAAACTTCCATCATGGTACTTCACGGTGAGGGAAGGAAAGAAGGAGGCGCTGAAGCAGTTTCCTGAATCTGCGCTGTCGCTTTTCGGGATAGAGGAAAAAGATCCTCTTCTCTCTCCGATCGGAGCTCTTCTAAGATACATTTCGGATAATACCAAATCAGAGCTTCCCCAGCTAAGGGCAATCGAGAAGATAAAAGATGAATCCTATCTTCTTCTCGACAGTGCTGCTGTCAGGAATCTGGAACTGGTCTCATCCCTTTCAGATGGGAGAAGCCAGGGATCGCTTTTCTATGCCATGAATAGGACGAGAACTGCTTCTGGAGGAAGATTCCTCAAGGATGCGCTTCTCCATCCTCTTGAGGACAGGTCGGCAATAGAGCAGAGACTTGACTGGGTATCCTTTTTTGTAAATGACAGGACGGAGCTTGAGAGGGTAAGGAAGCTTCTCTCCTCATCAGCTGATCTTGAGAGGCTCTCTTCGAAGGCTTCTCTGAGAAAGCTTACTCCGCGGGATATCATAGCGATTGCTGATTCAGCCACATCCTTCTTCTCCCTTGTAGGGGAGAGGAAAGAGTATCTTCGTCTTGCCGAGGATTTCTCCGAGGATTTCGAAAGTGTCATAGATTTCTCTTCCGATGCGCTCCGGGCCGTTAACAGGGAATGCACGAACCTTCTCAATGAGGGCACCATCATACTTTCCGGCTATGACAGTGAGCTTGATGAGGCAAGAGGCTATCTGGAGCATGGTGAGGATATGCTCAATCAGTATATGGAGCGTATCAAGAATGAAACCGGTATCCAGAATATAAAGATCGGTGAGAACAGGATTATCGGATACTACTTTGAAGTCTCAAGATCCCAGCTTGATAAAATTCCTGATTATTTCATAAGAAGACAGACACTTGTAGGAGGGGAGAGGTTCACGACCTTTGAACTGGATGAGATGCAGACCAGGATCTCCAGCTCAAGAGAAGATGCTGCAAGCAGGGAAAAAGCTGTGTTCTCCTCATTTCTGGACAGGGCAAGGGACCTCTATGCGGCAATAGAGAATATGGGGATGATAATATCCCGTCTGGATTTCTTCTCTTCACTGGCATATCTTGCTCTGGAGTGCGGATATAACCGGCCGGAGATCCTTGTTTCCGGAGAACTCGAGATAATAAATGGCCGCCATCCTGTTGTTGAATCATTTACAGGCAGGGAGAATTATACATCCAATTCGTTCCTGTCTTCCTCGTCGCGCTTTGCATTGATTACAGGCCCTAATATGGCGGGAAAGAGCACGTATCTGAGAGAAGTCGCGGTTATTGCTCTCATGTCCCATATCGGTTCCTTTGTTCCTGCAGATAGCGCCAGAATCCCTATAATAGACAGGATTTACTGCCGTGTCGGAGCCAGCGATAACCTTGCCCGCGGAGAATCTACATTCCTTGTGGAGATGACGGAGACTGCGGCGATTCTCAGAGGTGCCACTGAACGCTCCCTGATAATCATGGATGAGATCGGCAGGGGTACATCCACGCAGGATGGAATGTCCATTGCCTATGCCGTAATGGAGTATCTAAAGAAGCTTGGTGCGATAACCTTGTTCGCAACTCATTATCATGAACTGACGATGCTGGATACATCCGGTATGCAGCTTCTGCATATGGCTGTTCTTGAGGAAAGAAACTCAATTACGTTCCTTCGGAAAGCAGAACCCGGAGCCGCGGCCTCATCGTATGGTATACATGTTGCGAAGCTTGCAGGACTTCCCCGTGAGGTAGTGAAAGAAGCCACATCATTCCAGAAGAAGCATTTTGCGGATTATTCCTTTGATACTTCGCAAGGGGATCTCTTCATCGATGGCAGTGAAGAGAGTGAGGAAAGCGCTGGAGACACGGCAATAGAGGAGCTTTCCTCCTTCGATGTCGATTCCTCTACGCCCCTTGAGGCTCTGATGTTCATCAGGGACCTTAAAACCAAGCTGCATATATAAAAGGGTATTGACAATGGACTATGTTTCTGATAAACAGACATCAGTTTCATTTAAAGTAATTTAAAGGGACCAGTCAGGGTCCCTTTATTCATGAATGGAGGAATATGCTGACAGAAGATGCAAGGGAATCAAGGCTTTTCAAGGAGATTGAGGAGCTCATGGAAGGACTTTCTCTGAGAACCGTTGAAGCTGTAGATGCGGTTCATCAGGGCACACATCACATGCGTGTTGTTGTCTATAAGGAAAATGAGGAAGTGAACACTGATGACCTTTCAGCAGCCTACAATATCATCTATCCCCGCTATAGTGTCATTTTCGGAGACAGGGATCTTGAGCTTGAAGTATCTTCGCCAGGACTTCAGAGAAGTTTCAAGGATGTTATTGAGTTCAGCATATTCAGAGGAAAGCTCGTAAGGGCCTACAGTGTTTCTTTCTCTTCATATATCACGGGAAAGATTGATAGTGCTGATGATGGCTTTGTGACGCTTTCTGAATGTTCTATTGAAGATAGCGGAGAGAAGCGTGATAGTATTACGCTTCCTTATAGTGATATCGCTAAGGCGAAGCTCGAATACAGATGGGAGGCATAACAAATGCTTGACTTGACTGAAGAAATCAATTCGATGATCACCGAAAGACATATGGATGAGGATAAAGTCCTTTCCCTTATCCGCGACATGCTCATAAGTGCATATAAGCGTAAGTTCGGAACAGATGAGAATGCTGTTGTACGCTTTTTCCCGGGAAAGACAGGAGAAGAGAACAGGGCAGTTGAGATTTACTCTGTGAAGGAAGTTGTCGAAGAGGAGAACTGGTATGACAGAGTAAAGCAGATTCCTGTTGATGAGGCAGAGGAGCTTGTTGAAGGTGTTGAGCCTGGCGATTCTTTGGAAATACCTCTTGATCCGAAGAATTTTGAGTATTCGGCTGTACAGTCTGCTAAGCAGCGCTCACAGCAGGTTGTCAAGGAATACAATACTGACCGTGTATATGTCGATGCCAAGGCTATGGAAGGAAAGCTGGTAATCGGAGAGATAAAGAAGACAACCAAGAGCGGAGATTATCTTGTAAATCTCAATCTTGAGGATACAGATGCTATCTTCCCAGTCCGCGGACAGTCTCCGAGAGAGACATATGAAATCCAGGAAAAGCTCAAGTTCTTCGTTGAGAAAGTCGATAAAGGCGATGAATCAAGAGGAAGGGATGGAAGAGACAGGAAGAAGAAGGGCGGAGTAAGAATCCTTCTGACAAGGGCTTCCAAGGAATTTGTCAAAGCTCTTATTGAGAACGAGGTTCCTGAGATTTCATCCGGTGATGTTGAGATCAAGGCAATTGCAAGGCATGCTGGCGTAAGAACCAAGGTTGCTGTCGATACAAGAAAGACAGATGTCGATCCAGTCGGTTCTACAGTCGGAAAGGCGGGAACAAGAATACAGACTGTAATGACAGAGTGTGATGGAGAGAAGATCGATGTAGTGAGATACTCGGACGATCCTCTTGTATTCATCGCCAATGCCCTTATCCCTGCACAGGTGAGAAGAGTCGTTACAATCGATCCTGCGACAAAGCACGTTGTTGCCATCGTCGATGATAACCAGCTGGGTATCGCAATCGGCCAGGGCGGTGTTAATGTCAAGCTTGCTAAAATGCTCTGCGACTGGAATATCGAAGTGAAGACGCAGGATCAGTTCAATGAGATGGAAGAGACCATGGAGATCTACAGAAATGTGGATAACCTCTTCAAGTCTGATGAGGAGATTGAGAAAGAGAAAACTCTTACAAATGATGAAATCGGAATTGATCCGGACGATACTCCTCTTACAGATATTTCGCTTCCAGAAGCTCTTGTTGAGAAACTTCATAATGCAGATATCTGGTCTATTCAGGAGTTCTTCGATTACAATGATGAGGAACTTAAGGAAATAGGTCTTTCCGATGAGGAAATCGAGACAGTAAAGAACAGTGTCGAGATTACGGAAGAGGAGGAAGAAGGTGGCAGCTTTGAGTGTCCGATCTGCCATGCAGTTCTTCCAGCTGGTACTGAGGTCTGCCCAAGCTGCGGAGCTGAGTTCGAGTTCGAGTGATTAAAGGATGAAAATGGCTGAAAATAAAAAGAACGACGAAAAGATCAAGGTTAATGTAATCAAAAAGACTGTGATGCCAGCATCCCAGCCGCAGAAAGCTGAGAGCGAAGCTGAGGTTGAGAAGAAGCACATTGTCCTCAAGAAGAAGCCTACGATCGTTGTTAAGGTCAAGGAGAAGGAAGAGGAGAAGAGCGAGAGTGCGGTGAAAGAGGATAACAGACCTCTCTCTGAAAGCAGCTCAAGAACTCCGAAGGTCATTCCATATGACAAGAGCAAGCTCCCTCCTATCAATCCCGAGCCGAGAAAGAGCACGACGAGCGCAAAGGCACCTGTACAGGACAAGAAGGAAGCTCGGGCTCCTCATAAGGAGACTGTTGTTCTGACAGGCAAGAGCTTTATGACAAATACTGCTGTCCATCATCAGAACTCCAGGATACAGTCACCTCTTCACAATGGACCAGTAATCATAAAGAGCGTGGATCTTCCTCCTGTGCCAGGGCAGAAGGTCGAAGGCCCACAGGGTGCTGAAGCTCCTCATAAGCCAAGGGTAGCTGGTATTGTAGGCGGCCGTCCTGCTGGCGGATACCAGAGACAGCAGAATGGTCAGCAGAAGAAGTTCCAGGGCGGGAACCGCCAGGGAGGACAGGGTTTCCAGCGTCAGGGACAGGGGCAGAGAATGCCTCGTCCTGGTCAGAGCTATACCCCAGGTTCTGAAAGAGGATCGTTCCGTCCAGGGCAGAAGCCAGGCTTCAGCCGACCTGGTTTCCAGCGTCCGGTTCCAGGACAGGGCGGACCAGAGCTTAACCAGAAAGGACCAGGGAAAAAGCCTCAGGGTGCTTCAAGGAGAAAGGATTATTCTGATAAGTACCAGAAGGATGAAGAGCTTGATTTCCAGTTCCAGAAGAAGAAGAGAGAGGAGCAGAAGCTTGCTTCAGTTCCGAAGTCCATTGATATCATGGAGTCCATCACAGTTGCAGATCTTGCAAAGAAGATGAACCTCAAGGCATCGGACATAATCTCAAAGCTTTTCAATATGGGGCTTATGGTTACTATCAATCAGCAGATAGACCATGAGACAGCTGAGATCATTGCATCTGAGTATGGCTGCGAAGTTCATCTTGTATCGCTGTACGATGAGACGATAATCGCCCAGGAAGAAGACAATCCTGAGGATATGCAGCCAAGAGCTCCTATTGTTACTATCATGGGCCATGTCGACCATGGTAAGACCAAGCTCCTTGATGCAATCAGATCCTCTCATGTTGCCGAAGGTGAGTTCGGAGGAATCACGCAGCATATCGGAGCCTATAAGGTATCTGTTCCAGATAAGGGCGATATAGTGTTCCTCGATACTCCGGGTCATGCTGCATTCTCTATGATGAGGGCCCGTGGAGCTCAGATCACGGATATCGTTGTACTTGTTGTTGCTGCAAATGACGGCGTAATGCCTCAGACAAAGGAAGCTATAGATCATGCAAAAGCTGCAAAGGTTCCTATCATCGTCGCAATCAACAAGGTCGATCTTGCTGATGCAAATCCTGATAGGGTAATGCAGCAGCTTTCAGAGCTTGGACTCGTTCCTGAAGAGTGGGGAGGCCAGACGCTGTACTGCCGTATTTCCGCCCTCAAGAAGGAAGGTATCGATGATCTTCTCGATACGATTCTCCTTCAGGCAGAAATGCTTGAGCTCAAGGCAAATCCTAACTGCCGTGCAGTTGGAAAGATCCTCGAGTCCAGGATTGATCAGGGAAGAGGTATCGTAGCGACTGTAATCATCGAGAAGGGAACTCTGAAGCAGGGAGACTACTATGTTGCCGGTATCTATCCGGGCCGTGTCAGGGCAATGTTCGATGACAAAGGAAAGAAGATTAAATCTGCAGGTCCTTCAGATCCTGTTGAGATCATTGGTCTTTCCGATATTCCATCAGCAGGTGATCCGTTCCAGGTTACTGAGGATGAGAAGCAGGCAAGGATGGTAGGTGCAAAGAGACAGGAGCTTGAGAGAATCGGAGAGAGCGGAAAGAACAACAAGATCACTCTTGAGAACATCAACCAGAAGATCATGGAAGGCCAGATCACTGACTTCAATGTAATCATAAAAGGCGATGTCCAGGGTTCCGTTGAAGCTCTTCAGGGAGTTCTCCAGAAGCTTTCGAATTCCGAAATCCGTCTCAATGTTCTCAGAGCCTCAGCTGGTGCTATCATCGAGTCTGATATCACGCTGGCAGCTGCTTCAAACGCTATCGTCATCGGCTTCAATGTCCGTCCGACACCTCGTGCACAGGCGCTTGCCGAGCAGGAGAAGGTAGAGATAAAGAAATACAATATCATCTATGATGTTGTTGATGATATCCGCGATGCGATGGAAGGAAAGCTTTCTCCTGAGATCAAGGAAGTTGATATCGGAAAGGTTGAGGTCAGGGATACCTTCAGAGTACCTAAAGTTGGTCTTATTGCCGGCTGCTACGTTACAGAAGGAAAAGTTAAGAGATCTGCTCTTGTCCGCGTAATCCGCGATTCGATCCAGATTAATAAGGATATGATCAGGATTTCCTCTCTCAAGCGCTTCAAAGATGATGCAAGAGAAGTTGCAGAGGGCTATGAATGCGGTATCGGACTGGAGAACTGGCAGGATCTTCAGGTCGGAGACGTTCTTGAAATCGTAGAAACAGAGGAAGTGAGAAGGAAGCTTGAAGTAAATGAGTGAGTTTTCACAGCAGAGGCTAGAGCATAGGATTATGGAAGCAGTGGGTTCTCTGATTGTCTCCGGTGCAATCAAGAATCCGCATCTTTCGCCATTTACATCTGTAACCAGAGTAGAGCTTTCCCCTGATAACGCATCTGCGACAGTCTATGTATCATCAGTGCCTGATAACAGAATAGATCCTTCTGTTAAGGCACTTGAGAGTGCGAAAGGCTTTATACAGGGCAGGATTGCACAGATACTTAAAACGCGTAATACCCCGGTACTTACATTCCGTCGTGATGACAGCTATAGGGAAGCCGAGAGGATAAACCGGCTTATTGATGAGGAAATGAAGAAGATCGATGGCTGATTTTTCCATCATTCTTATGGATAAAGAACCTGGGGAGACCTCTTTTCAGTCTCTTGGCAGAATAAAAAGGGAAAGAAAAGGGGTTAAGGTAGGACATGCTGGAACCCTCGACAGATTCGCATCAGGATTGATGGTCGTCCTCACTGGAGGCGCAACTAAACTCAATCCTATTTTCTCATCTTTCGATAAAGAATACATTGCATCGGTACATTTCGGAGAAGAAACCGACACCCTTGATCCTGAAGGAGAAGTGATAGCACAGGCAGCTCCTCCTGAAAAGGATCTGCTTGAAAGCATTATTCCCTCTTTTCTTGGTCCGCAGAAGCAGGTGCCTCCTCTTTATTCTGCTATCCACGTAGATGGAAAGAGGGCATACAAAGAGGCAAGAAGGGGAAGGAATATCGAGATGCCCGAGCGTGATATATGCATAAGTGCTATCGACCTGCTTTCTTATGATGGCAGAGAGGCCATAATCAGAGTATCAGTATCAAAGGGCACATATATCAGGTCCCTTGCCCGCGATATCGCGCTGAAAGCTGGATCCAGGGCGCATCTTTCTGCACTCAGACGTCTTAGAATAGGACCATGGACACTTGATGACAGCACGCTGTCTTCTGTTGATCTTCTGAAGAAGACAGGACTTGTTTCTGAGATAAAGCTGAGGGATGAGGAGAGAAAGCTTGTAGAGAATGGGAGCATCCGGAGGCGGGCAGTTATATCTGACAGCGATGCAGATAAACCCTATTCGTTCATATCCTTTTCCGACGGGCTTTTCGGGATAGGTGAGAAGAGGGATGGCGGGATCCGCCTGATAGCGAGGCTTGGATGAAAGTTGTCTCATTTGATTCCCTTGTGGAGAGCGGAGAGTATTCAAAGACTTCTACAGTGTTTTCCATCGGAGTTTTCGATGGCGTTCATCTGGGGCATAAGGCAATTCTTGAAAGGCTTATTGAAGTGAAGAAAGAGATGTCTGCCTCTCTTTCTGCAGTGATAACCTTTTCCTCGAATCCAAAGGGAAGGGCCGGAGCTCTCGATACGCTTCGGCTGAGAGCTGAATACATACAATCATTTGGTGTGGATATCCTTGCGGTGATTGACTTTTCTCCTGTATTCAGTAAGATAACAGCTTGTGGATTCACAGAACTCCTTTTAAGAGCATTCCAGCCTATTGCGGCCGTTGTAGGTGAGGATTTCCGCTTTGGCAATCCTGAAAGTGATGGAGATGGCAGAACTCTTGAGAGAATCCTTGGTTCAATGGGAGTTGTGTTCAGATCTTATACAGTTGATTCCGTCAGGGATGAGAGAGGAGACAAGATTTCCTCCACCCATCTGAGACAGATGATAGAAAAAGGGGATCTCAGGTGTTTCCTGAGTCTCTCCGGTCAATTCTACAGGGTGGATCTTGTGCCGTTACCTTACAGATCAGGCTCTGGAGAACTGATTTTCAGCAGAGCATCGATTCATCAGCTCCTGCCGCCACCAGGGGTTTATGATGCCGTATTGCTTCTCAGAAATGGGAAAAGCGCTGGGTGTACAGCAGAGATAGATTGCGGAAATCTGCGTGTATCAGGACTATGCGGGAAAGATGAGCTGCTCCTAGATTCTTTATATCTGGAGAAAAGAAGATGATCACAAAGGAACAGAAGAAGGAAATCGTGGTCAAGTATGGCAATGATGCCAGGAACACAGGTGACGAGAAAGTGCAGGTTGCACTTCTTACTGCAAGGATCAATGATCTGCAGAATCATTTCAAGGTCAATCCGAAGGATCACGCATCAAGACGTGGACTTCTGAAGCTTGTCGGACAGAGAAGACGCATTCTTAAGTATATCAAGAACCGCAACATCGATGAGTACCGCCAGCTTATTGCAGATCTCGGACTGAGAAAATAACGCAGAAAGCCAGCTTTGTCTGGCTTTCTCTTGTGTAAAGAACATAAAAGAACAAAAAAAGAACAAAGAAGGATTATTATGGCAGAAGTACATTCAGTATCGGTCAGGATCGGAGATATTGATCTCGTATTCGAGACCGGCAAGATTGCAAAGCAGGCTAATGGTGCAGTCTATGCTCATTATGCAGGCAGCGCTGTCATCGCAACAGTCTGCTGTGGCGAGGCACCCTCAGAGCCAATCGACTACGTTCCAGTATCGGTTGAATACAATGAGAAATATTATGCGGCAGGTAAGATCCCAGGAGGATTCCTCAAGAGAGAGTCCAGGCCAAAGGATAAGGAGATTCTTGTTTCCCGTCTTATTGACCGTCCTATGAGGCCGCTTTTCGATAAGGCATTTGGACGTGAAATCCAGATTGTTCCGACAGTTGTCTCTTCCGATATGTCCCATACCCCTGATATCGTTGCAATCAATGCAGCTTCCTGTGCTGTAACAATCTCTGATATCCCGTTCTATGGTCCTATTGCAGCAGTCCGTGTTGCAAAGATCGGAAATGAGTATGTAATCAATCCGACATTCCAGCAGATTCCTTCTGCTGCCCTTGATATCGTTGTTGCAGGTACACATGATGGAATAACAATGGTTGAAGGTGGTGCAAAGGAAGTCTCTGAGGATGATATGCTTGGAGCAATCGCTGCAGCCCAGCCTGTAATTTCCCGCATCTGCGAAGCTCAGGATGAACTTAGGAAGATCTGCGGAAAAGAGAAGCTTCCTTTGATGGAAATCGAGGAAAAGGATCTTTCATGGCTTGAGCCTATCAAGGAGTATGCATATCCGCTTGAGAAGGAAGCATCTTTTGTTAAGGGCAAGATGAACCGCTATGCAGCTCTTGAGAAAGCTCACAATGATGTCAAGGCAAAGTTCGCAGATGTCATCGCGGAGGACGAGAAGAGAAGCGGGGAAGTCGATAAGATGTTCGAGGACATGGAGTACAATATCCTCCGTGCATCAATTCTTAACGACGGAATCAGAACAGATGGCAGGAAGGTTACTGAAATAAGACCTATCACATGTGAGGTCGGGCTTCTTCCCTGCACACATGGTTCTGCGCTCTTTACAAGAGGAGAGACACAGTCTCTTGCTGTAACAACTCTTGGAACAGTTCAGGACGAGCAGCTTTTCGATACAATCGATGGTGAGAAGACCTATTCGAACTTCATGCTTCACTATAACTTCCCTCCATACTCCGTAGGTGAGACCGGCCGTCTTACAACAGGAAGAAGGGAAATCGGGCATGGGCACCTTGCTCAGAGAGCTCTTGAAGCTGTTATCCCCAAGAAGGAAGTCTTCCCATATACAATCCGTGTAGTATCCGAGATCATGGAATCAAACGGTTCCTCTTCAATGGCTTCTGTCTGCGGCGGATGTCTTTCCCTTATGGATGCCGGTGTTCCTATCAAGAAGCCTGTTGCTGGTATTGCCATGGGTCTTATAACCGAAGGTGCTGACTATTCACGCTATGTTATCCTTTCAGATATCCTCGGAGAGGAAGATCACCTTGGAGACATGGATTTCAAGGTAGCAGGAACAAAAGATGGCATTACAGCATTCCAGATGGATATAAAGATTGCTGGTGTTACCCCTGAGATCATGAGGAAAGCTCTTAATCAGGCAAAAGAAGGAAGGATGCATATTCTTTCAATCATGCTTGAGACTCTTCCTGCTCCTAGATCTGAGATTTCTGAATATGCTCCGAAGATCCTTTCTGTAAAGGTACCTGAGGATAAGATCGGTGCTGTTATCGGAACAGGCGGAAAAACAATCAAGTCAATTGCTGCTCAGTCCGGTGCGGAGATAAATATCGACGATGACGGAACAGTAATGATCTATGGACGCAACAATGCTTCTGCACAGGAAGCAAAGAATCTTGTTCTTGCGATCATCGAGGAGCCAGAGGTTGGCAAGATCTACCATGGAACTGTCAAGAGGATTGTCGATTTCGGTGCCTTCATTGAGATACTTCCAGGAAAAGAAGGTCTCTGCCATATCTCCAAGCTTGCACGCACAAGAGTAAAGAATGTGTCCGATGTCCTCTCTGTTGGACAGCAGGTGGATGTAAAGCTCATAGAGATTGACAGGATGGGACGTCTGAACCTTTCATACATCGATGCTCAGCCAGAAGCTGACAAGGATGAGAATAAGGAAGCAAAGAACTGATGATAAGAGTCAGAGTGGAGAAAGGGGCTGTATTGCCGCGCTATGCAACAGAAGGAGCTGCCGGTGCTGATGTGTCGGCATTCCTTCCTTCTCCCATAACGCTTCTTCCTGGTGATTATGCAGCTATCCCCACTGGACT
Organism: uncultured Spirochaetaceae bacterium; assembly: GCA_944389105.1. Classification (GTDB taxonomy): domain Bacteria; phylum Spirochaetota; class Spirochaetia; order Sphaerochaetales; family Sphaerochaetaceae; genus Ornithospirochaeta. Next base: position 33,897 of record CALXLD010000003.1, read on the forward strand.
CTATCTGGAAATACCGGAAGGTTATGAAGTGCAGGTCCGGCCACGGTCCGGACTTGCTCTCAGAGATGGCATAACGGTTCTTAACGCTCCTGGTACGATTGATTCGGACTACAGGGGAGAAGTCCGGGTAATATTGATAAATCACTCCAGAAAGCCATTTGTGATAAAGAACGGCGACAGAATAGCGCAGTTTGTCGTTGCAAGAACGCCTCGCCTGGATTTTACCGAGGTGATGGACCTCTCCAGCACAGACAGAGGAGAGGGAGGATTCGGTTCTACAGGTGTCTGATAGACCTACACGGGGTAGATATACCCTTCTATACAGATTTATAGTCAGGGAATTTGCACAGAATTTTGCTGTTGCATTCTCCTTTTTTTTCTGTATTTTCTTCATTAATTCAATACTCCTCCTTGTGCAGAGGATTCTTCTCAGGAATATTGACATGATGACTATGCTGGAGATGGTTGCGCTTTCCATGCCCCAGTTCCTTATATACACATTTCCGTTTGCATCCCTTGCAGCCTCTTCCATGGTCCTAGGTGATTTATGTTCATCGAATGAGCTTCTTGCAATACGGAGTTCGGGAATAGCCTCAGGGAGGGTATACAGACCCCTGATAGCAGCTTCCATCGTACTGTCTTTCGTTACATTCTTCTTCGCTGATGCTGTCCTTCCATGGTCCTCCGTGGTCTATGAGGAAAGGCTTTCGCTGCTTATGCAGGAAGTGCCGACTTTTGAAATTGAATCCAACAGCGTCAATACAGTCGGGAATATCGTGCTATCGAATGGAGAGACGGATGGAAATGTTATTAATGATATAATCCTCCTTTCCACGGATGAGGCTACCGGAGAAAGCAGGACAGTAATCTCTGAACGTGGAACGCTGCAGCTGATAGACAGCTGGAATTACATCTACTCGCTTTCGCTAGATAACCCGAAGATCCTTATCTCCGACAGGGATGATATAGAATCCTTCGGACTTTCAGATGCATCTTCCGCGACATTCTTCCTTGATTTTTCTGAGCAGATACCATCCCTTACAAGCTCTGCTCCAGTGAACCTTTCATCAAGGGATCTTATTGCAGGAATCAGGGACAGGGATCCCGGTGAGAGAGCTGATATGCTTCTATGGCATCAGAACAGGGAAGATGCAAGGCTTGTTCTGGCAGATACGCTAAAGCAGGCAGGGCGGGGAAATGCAGGCTCTGATGATATCACAATGAGGGCAATTGAGGCTTCTGATACAATAAACAGCAGGGGAGATAATCCTCCTCGTAATTTCTATTCGCAGTATTTCAAAGCTGAGCTATCGAAGAAGTTCGTTCTCTCTGCAGCCTGCTTCTGCCTTACGCTGATAACGCTTCCGCTTTCGATGTTCAGGGTAAAACATGGAAAACTTACGGGTTTTGCCATTTCTCTTCTTATTGCGGTTGCATACTGGTATATGCTTTTTGGCGTACAGCTTGAGATTTTCAATATCTCATCCTCTCCTTATCTGCTGATAGCAATTCCGGATCTTGTTATACTTTTGATTGCAGTGCTGCTCATAATGCGTTTCAGGAAGGCAAGATGAAAATTCTTACACGTTATACTATTACTTCCATATTGAAGATAGCAGTTGTGACTATTCTTATCTTTGCCCTTATCCTCGCAGCTGTGGAGCTTTTTTCGAAGATGGACCAGATAATGCATGGCGGTGTTGATGGTCCAAGGCTTGTTGAATATATAATCCTCTCGCTTCCTGAGTACCTTATGATGGCAGCTTCTATTTCTTTTCTCTTTGCTGTAACGTACTTTCTTTCAACACTGACAGCAAATAACGAAATGATACCGATCCTGAATGCAGGAGTAAGTCCCGTAAGGCTCCGGACTCCGATAATAGTGCTTGCGGTCATACTTACAATCCTGGGAACGCTGTTCCAGGAACACACTGTCATTGCTGCAGCCAACAGGCATGATGAGCTTGAGACAGAGCTTTTCGGTGCCTCCTCGACAAGGGACAGCAGGAATATAGTGCTTACGGATGATGATGGTTTCCTGATATACACCCAGCGATTCAGCGAGGCTACTGGAGAAATCTATAACCCTGTGCTTGTTAAAAGCGGGAATGGCCTTATCGAGGAAAGAATCGAAGCTGACAGGGCCCGGTATGATGAAGAGAAGGGCTGGTGGATATTCGAGAACGCCAGAATCTACACAATAGATGGACGCGATGTCATAACAGAATCTGTAAGCGAGCATGAAGAACCTCTCTTTGACCCGGAACCAAGGCTATTCAGAAGCCAGAATACGGATATAAAGACAATGGATAGGGAGACTGCCTCGGAGTATCTTTCAAGGCTGTGGAATTCCAACCGTACTACTTGGCAGGCTATGGCGACGGATTATTACCGCAGGGTATGTTCTCCTCTCGCTATTCTTGTTCTCATGTTCATTTCGGTTTCAATGAATTACAACTTCAAGAAGAATGTGCTTCTTTTTTCTGTAATACAGTCCCTTGCAATTGCCGTCATCTATTACGTAGCGGATATGGTCTTCTCGATCATGGGGCATCAGGGGGCTGTTGCGCCTGCAATGACTGTGCTGGCCCCGTTTGTTCTGACTATATTGCTTTCTCTTGTGATTTCTCTCTTAGGAAGGAAGATATGAGCATTATTAAGATACTTAAGAAAGATAAGGATACAGAGGCTCGTCTTGGTATACTTTCGCTTCCTCATGGTGATGTGGAGACACCAGCTTTCATGCCCGTCGGTACAAACGGGACAGTCAAAGGCATCTATCATGATAAAGTTGCTGAGATTGGCTATAAGATAATACTGGGAAATACCTATCATCTCTATCTGAGACCTGGAACAGATGTTCTCAAGGATTATGGCGGACTGCACAAGTTCTCGAACTGGGACAGGAATATCCTTACCGATTCCGGCGGATTCCAGGTGTTTTCCCTTTCAGGGCTCCGCAAGATCAGGGAAAACGGTGTTACGTTCCAGAGCCATATAGATGGATCAAGACATATATTCACGCCTGAGAAAGTCGTCGATATACAGAGTATCATCGGATCTGATATCGCGATGATGCTTGATGTCTGCACGCCTCCGGGAATCGACCACAAGGCTGCTGCAGAGGCATGGAATATTACACGTATGTGGGCAGAGCGGGCAATAAAGGAAAAAGAGAAGCTGGGTGAATCATTTCCCGGAAATCTTTTCGGTATTGTCCAGGGCAATTTCTATGAGGACCTGCGTAAGGACAGTGCTGAAGTCATTTCGGGCATGGATTTTCCAGGTGTTGCCATCGGCGGTCTTTCCGTAGGTGAGGAAAAAAGCGTCTTCTGCGATTTTCTTGCGTATACAGCTTCCTATGTTACAAAGGAAAAGCCCCGCTATGTAATGGGAATAGGCAGCCCTGATTACATTCTTGAAGCTGTTGAGAACGGAATAGACCTTTTTGACTGTGTGCTGGCTACAAGGATGGCGAGAAATGGCGGCCTTTTCACAGATGATGGAGTCATTGCTCTGAAGAAGGCTCAGTTCAGATTCGATCACGGCCCAATTCAGGAGGGCTGCCAGTGTACCTGCTGCAGAAAGTATTCCAGAGGATATATGCACCATCTGATAAAGTGCAATGAGATGCTTGGAGGAATGCTGGCGACCGAGCATAACCTTCAGTATCTCTATGACCTGATGCTGAGAATACGTAAAGCAATTGCCGAAGACAGGTTCAAGGAGTTCAAGAAGGATTATCTTGACAGATTCTATAGAGGAAAGAATGGTAAATAGAGACGAAGTGATTGCCGTACTTGATTCATGCGGAGTCAGGTATGAATCCGAAAAGCATAAGGCTGTTTTTTCGATTCAGGAGATGGAAGAGACTGGTGTACGCAATCCAGAAAGGATTGCCAAGAATCTTTTTCTCCGTGACGATAAGAAAAGGGCATACTATCTTGTAAGTATCAGGAACGACAGGATTGCAGATCTGAAAGAACTGAGGACAAAGCTTGGATCAAGACCTCTTTCCTTTGCCTCCGAAGAGGATCTGAAATCCATCCTGAATCTTGGAAAAGGTGAAGTGACTCCATTTGGCCTGCTTAATGACTCTGGTCACAAAGCAGTTTACATCATGGACTCATTCTTCTCCGGCGGAATCATAGGGATACATCCGAATGATAATACAGAAACTGTCTTTCTTGATTCCGCAGCCCTTATTTCAGTCCTTTTAGAGCATGGGACAGAATGCATGGTTCTGGATTTTGAATAAAATATGATTTTCTCTTTATTATCCTGTACATAAAGTGTGATAATCCGGAAAACTGAAGGGAAAAACGGCTTTTTGCTGAAAAATATATAAAGTATGCAGAAAGTGTTTTCCTAAACTTCATAAAAGGGGGATTCTCAAAACCCCATAATATGCATAGGATAGAAGAAACGGATACAAAACGAATCCGCTCCTCCGAAGAGCGCAGCCTCCTGTTATGGGAGGTTTCGTTTTGCACTCATGAAAGCATCTGGGGTAATACATAGGGGCTGATCAGCTAAAGAAGAAGCTCGTAAGCAAGCTTTTTATCGCTTTCAAAAAGAACATAGCCTGTGAATCTGAATCCGAGCTTTGGAAGAAGATGCTGCATTATATCATTACTTCTGTCCGTATCTATTCTTATGGATGATGCCCCTCGCTCATGTGCAAGTTTCTTTACTTCTTCGATCAAGGCAGGAAAAAATCCTTTGCCTCTGGAGCTGTTGCCAAACGCAATCCTGTGAAGCGCGACATATTTCCCGCTGCTAAGCCATTTGCCTTCAAGCTCATCATATGCGGCATCATAATCGACAATAGCGAGATAACCGATTATATCATCTTCGACAGCAAAGTATCCGATTCCTTCTTCTGCGTCAGATGAAAGCAGCGCACGGGATGGATACCCGTGAGCCCACTGCTTATTGCCATAGGAGAGCTGGAATGCTCTTGCTTCCTCTATGATTCTCTCCGCTGTCTCTATTTCAGTGCTCAAAGCTTTTCTCAGCTGCATAAGGGAATTATAAGCAAATGAAGAGACAAACTCTATCAGAAATCAGAGTTTCTCAAGAGCTTTTCCTTCTGCATGGCACATTGGACAGCTTGGTTTCTCCCCATCATCTTCTTCTTCAAACTCAGTGAAGCATACTGTGCACCTGTATTTTCCTCTTCCCGTCCTGTCATTGCATTCAATAGTGGAAAGGATTTCATTTGCTGCTTTCATGGGGAATTCATCAGATGGGGGAGCGGCTATCAGAGAGGCTAAGAGATCAAGGGAATTTGAACTCTGCGGAAGCATGTATCCGCCTTCTCTCAGAAGATCTTCTGCTACGAGGCGAGATGATCTGGCGACCGCATTCATCAGACGCCTGAGATTATTATCGGTGGTGGATGATGCAATCTGCCGTGCAGCTTTCTCTTCCTTTGCCTTGTTTTCAGCCAGACGGTTTATGGCGTTCACAACGCTTTCTTTCTTTTTCTGCTGTGGAGGGTAGTCCTGAATTACCATGCTTATTGCCTTTGATGGGCAGGCATCAGCACATACACCGCAGCCAATGCATTTATCCTTATCTATGATGCTGTCTTCTGTATCTGTTGCTCCATTTGGACAGACATAGAGGCATAGACAGTCTTTTGTACAGAGTCTTAGGTTTCTTACAGCTATTCTCTTCATCATGTACCTCCTTCTATTCTGTCAAATTTCCAATCAGGTACCTTGCAGACGGGACAAATGGCTGGAGGTGTATCTCCGATATAGACGAAACCGCATATACTGCATACCCAGATTTCTGTAGAAGAAAGGAAATCTCCTCCTTCTCTGATATACCGAGATCCAATTGCATTGACTATTTTTGTTACTTTCTCTCCCCATACCTTGACGCGTAGCGCACCCCTGTCCGCGGCAGAAGAAGCTATGTCATTCAGATTCCGGTAAAGTATGGTTAAATCATTTTCTGTGAGTTCCTTGATCATTTCCGGATCTGCTTCAGGAAGTGATGGAGAGGCAGCTGTAAAGTACCCGGCTATTTCGGAAAAGAGCTCTGATTCCCTTGTCTTATACTGCTTCTGAGCACCTCTTGCCAGATTCGAGAACAATGCAGCCAGGACTCCAGGAGAAAGCTGCTCCATATCATCGCTTTCCTCAATTTCCCTGATTTCAGGAGCTTCAGTTTCCTCTTCAGATTCAAATAGCGATTTAGGAGCTTTGCACATTGGGCATGTCCAGTCATCAGGAAGTTCTGTGAATGGAATCTTCTCAGAGTCCTCATCGTAAACATAGCCACATACGGAACAGATATACTTCATACTCCTCCTTTCAGGGAAAACAGGGAAATCCTTGAATTTTCTCTGTTTTTGTCTTTCGGCGTGCTTCTTCTGAAGATTATCCTATGGAATTGTGGATCTGAAAAGAACAATTCTGGAGCTATTCCAGAAAAGGGGAGTTCTGGATGATATTATTCTCAGATAGATTTCTTTCTCTTCCGTACAGCTTCTGTCAGAAGGTATTCGATCTGGCCGTTGAGAGAGCGGAAATCATCCTCAGCCCAGCGTACCAGCTCATCATATAAAGAGGAGGAAAGCCTCAGCGGAATCTGTTTCTTTACCTTATCTTTATCTTCTGCCATCAGTAGATTGATCCTGTATTGATTATCGGATTTGTCTCCTTGCTGGAACAGAGCACTACCATAAGGTTGGAAACCATCTGGGCTTTCCTTTCCTCATCAAGTTCGACAACGCCATCTTCCTTAAGCCTGTCAAGAGCCAGCTGTACCATGGAAACCGCTCCTTCAACAATCTTCTTCCTTGCTGCAATTACCGCAACAGCCTGCTGTCTCTGAAGCATGGCGGCAGCTATTTCAGGAGAATAGGCAATCTGGTTAAGCTTCACATCCTCAATTTCAATGCCAGCATCAGCAACCTTTCTCTGAAGCTCTTCCTTCATCTCAAAGGCAACCTGACTTGCAGAACCCCTGAGCGTTGTTTCATCATCAGATTCATTGGCATCGTCGCTGACCACATCGTACGGATAGAGACGGGCAACATTGCGGATCGTGCTATCTGTCTGATTCGATAGATACTCAAGATAATTATCGACATTGATGACGGCTTTTGTTGCGTTAACGACTTTCCAGACAACAATAGCGCTGACATCGACAGGATTGCCGAGCGCATCGTTGACTTTCTGATTGCCGTTTACAAATGTTGATATCTTTGTCGAAACCTTTCTGTTTGGCTGCAGCTTTGTACTCCCTGATGATAGTTTAGCCCTGCTTGATGAGAGTGATTTATCCTGTGTTTCCTGATCTCTGATCTTCGGATAAACTGCAGATGAGAAAGGATTCACAAAATAGAAGCCCGACTGATAGATTGTTCCCGAATAACGGCCGAATACAGAAAGAACCAGTGCTTCATTAGGATTGACGACTTTCAGACCTGCAAAGCCGATAAAAGCAATTGTCATCATTATGCAGGCAATAGTGATACCAAGGGCAAACCCGCTCGAGTAGATGATATCAAGATCAAAGAGAATGCTGATGGCTATCAGGAGAAGCAGCGATGCAAGCAGCATCAGAATAAACAGCGTCAGCATAATAAATCCATTTACAGGTTTGATTATTTTCTCTTCGATATAATTCATCGATTTCTCTCCTTATGCTTCATTTTGATATCAATATGATATCACAGAAGGAAAAAGAATCAAGGGATCTAATACATCAACAGTGATACACATTTTATGACAAATTTAAGGGGTTAGTACCTAATTTTGCTTGCTCCTGAACCTTATTGCATCGTATTCTCTCGTCGGAGGAAAATATGAAGAGAGTGATTGTGGCAGCACTTATTGCTGTCTTGGGGTTGACCTCTTGTACGCAGCCAGTTATTGGCTTTGTCCCGCCAGTATGAACTAACCCCCTGAAGGTAGACACTACCAGACCTTCTTTTAAGCTATATTATAAGCTTTGCATCTTCAAGTTCCTCTAGCTTTAGATTCCTGAATTCAACAGGTGACATATATCCCAGTTTCTTC
>CALXLD010000004.1 GCA_944389105.1 uncultured Spirochaetaceae bacterium
GAAGAAACTGGGATATATGTCACCTGTTGAATTCAGGAATCTAAAGCTAGAGGAACTTGAAGATGCAAAGCTTATAATATAGCTTAAAAGAAGGTCTGGTAGTGTCTACCTTCAGGGGGTTAGTTCAGGTTCCGTTTTGTCAAGCGTTTTATTCAACTTTCTTCAAAAATATTGCCCTTACCTGTCTGCGGTATATTACGGTTTCATGGAATTTATCCTTTCTTCTCTTTCCCGTGCTTCCCGCTGTTGACATATTGCGTGTTTCCATGCTCTCCTCGCACGTGTGTAACCCGCGCGCGTATCTCCTTCCCCTGCAGTTATTTATCTATCTTTTCCCTTGATTTATCTCCTCCATTGCCCGATGATTGTCCCCATGGAGGGATCTATTATGTTTTATGTTGACTCTATCTTCTCTAGGAAGGCTGTACTGCTCATCTTCCTAGCCTATGAACAGAATGGCCTTGCTCTTCCCGTTTCTTCCGCCTACCTCTCCTCTGCCTATTCCTCCCCGCTATGGTCACTATACCTTTCTACCCTTGAGACGCTGCTCTATCCATTGGGAGTGAACATATATGACTTCGCGTATATGCTTGAGGAAGGTTCAGCTTCACCTCTTAACCCTTCTTCTGTGTTCATGCCTGTGATCCACTCAAGGAAGAAGCTTCTGGGGGTGATACAGAGGATGATGAGGGAGGATACGGGATCCGAAAGGTGCAGGGCTGAGATGGCAAGGAGGATGGAAAGGGAGAGATCTGGGGTGAATGTTGATTTCAGGAGCAAGGCAGGGACGATAACGATGCACAAGGTCGAGGAGTATGCTGCGGCTGCAGGGCTCAAGGTGAGCGATGTATTCAGGAGGTATGCAGAGCTTTATCCTGAGGATGCAGACTATGAGAGGTATCCTGAAACAAGCAGCGGACTTTAAATAAGAGAAGTTCAGAATTACAGCGGATAAGCATATTCGTACATCCATATCATTTTATATAAAAGAGATAGTTGGCAGTTTATGTTTTCTCCGATTATTACAGTTATGCAGGAAGTTTTCATCATGAAATAGAAGATGAATGCTGTTTTTATGGTACTTTCAGCCTATCACAGAATCAAAGATGATATCGCAAGGACAGCACTGACAAAGATCTTTTTCATTTCATCATCAATGATATATGGCGGTGGTTTCCTACATCACGTGGGAGGATCATCCTACCGAAACCAGCGTGATAAGGGAGGTAATGGAATTTGTTCAAAATAGCATTAGAGCTCGCTCTTATGCTTCTGAGGATTCCCCGTGATATCTTCGCATTATCAAGGATATAAAACATGCCCGCGATGCCACTGGGTTTTCTATCGCATTGGAGCATATGATATCATAATGCATGGCACTGCCATAACAGTAGGCGGTACTGGCCAATGCTTTCCGCAAAGGCACAGTATGCTTCCGAATCCCAAAAGGATGAAGGAGGCTGTATGATCCAAGAGTTTCTTGAGGTTTTTCTCGGAATCCTGAAAGTTCTTCGTGAGCTTTTGGCTCTAATAAGAGATAAGAAAAATACCCGTCACAATCCGACCAAAGATTAACGCGGGTATCCCAAATTAATTAAGGCTGGTACCGTCTATCGGCAGTGCCTCTTTTCATCCATTATATTACATTCGCCAATATCGAAAGTCAAATGAATGTAAAGGCCGGCTTTAAAACACTATTAAAAGGAAAACGCTCCTCGTGGGAGCGCTTATATATTCTCTCTGTTTTACCAGATATTTAGCCGCCTGTCGGATTCGAACCAACGACCCCGAGATTACAAGTCACGTGCTCTGGCCAGCTGAGCTAAGGCGGCAATCAATTTAACCTTGGAGAGGTTACAGCATCAGAGGCAGTAGCGTCAAGTACCTCTGATGCTTTTTTCTCAAAATCAGTTGAATTTCATTTCTATGATATGCGTATTTGTTTTTCCTGCCTCAAGATGGATGAAATCTTCTCTTTCAGAAATATCAACAAGCACACCATCGCGGCCAGGAAGAGTCCACCAAGGTTCAATGCAGACAAACGGAGCATCTCTCTTTATAGGATGCCATATACCGCAGTATGGAGCACCTTTGTATACGACCTCAACAGACTTCTTTCCCTTCTCACTGCAGAGGATTGCTCTCTCACCAGTACCATGAAGCACAACAGCATCATCATCGAAAAGATCATGATGAAGAGGCATTTTGCCATCCTTTACGGTATCTGTAGCTTCATATGAACCTGCATCAAGATGATTATCAGTGAATGTCCTTCTCTCAACATCCCCGGCTTCTGGGAAGACAACTGAATAATCCTCAAAAGAAAGGCCCTTATCAAGAGGAACATTGAAACCGGGGTGACCACCGAAACCATAAAGCATCTCGCCACTTCCCGTATTCTGCACCTCTGCTATCTCATTTACGCCATGCTCAGTGAGACGGTATGTAACTGAGAATATGAAGTCAAACGGATACATAGCTTTTCTTTCAGCATCTGATTTGATCTGGAATGTAACTGAATCCCCGTCATTAGATACGACAGCAAATTCTGCCTGCTGGCAGAAACCATGGAGAGTCATCTCATAAACCGTACCATTATACTGATACTTGCTGTCAAATAATCTGCCGACAAAAGGGAAAAGCACAGGAGCATGCTTCTTCCAGTATGTCTCATCGCCATTCCAAAGATACTCTGTATCATTATCCTTGGAGTAGATTCTCGTCAGCTGTGCACCAAGCGTATTCACCTCTACGATGAAATGGCTGTTCTCGATTCTCTCAATCATTGTCATTCTCCTTATTGTATTCAGGGCGAAGTGATGAAGCACCTCTGAGGTAGACCATCCTCGCCTCCCTTTCTTTTTTATGATTGACAAGCAGCATTACACGTATTGCCAATTTAAGTCCCCCAGCTATATCGGCTTCCTGTACACAGAAAAGCGGAGTGAGATTCCCAAAACCGCTCTTCCTGCATGCGGCGGCAGCATTTCTTGTCCTGATATCCCTCGTCTGGGAAAACAGGATGAATGCAACATCAGCATCGCTGAGGCCATTCTCGCTGTAAAGCTTCTCCATCAGCTCCCCTACAGCTTCATCAACCTCCGCAGGGGAATCATGCTGTACTGTTGTTGCACCCCTCAAAGCATATACATTCTCTTCCATCACATCCCTCCTCCAAATGAAAAACCTTCAAGAATAAGAGTATTGAGGATATCAAGGAGTATGGAAACAATAAAATAAGCAGACATCCTCAGAATTGTCAGAACAATCGGCTGAAGGCACATTACCCTTGAATAGAAAAACTGATAGATAGATGCAAAGATTATCCACAAACCCTCAAGAAGTATCGTCCAGCCAAGAAGCATCTGGGCCAGCGTGACAAACGAAACAAGAATCTCGCTGACGGGAAAGCAGAGAAACAGAACAAAAAGCAGCGCGAAGAAAAAATACAGCGCAAGCAGGTATGAATGTATACGCGATGAGAACGCGAGAATCCGTCTGAATGCCAGCATATTGAAATACTATCACGTTAAGAGCATTCTTGACAGATGAGAAAATGGGAGTAACCCTCAGATTATGGACTGGTCTGAAATCAATGCAAAAGCCTGGGATGGAGAAGCTGCAAACGGAAATGCATGGGCAAGAATCGTCCCGGAGGATGAAATAGAACGTGCAAGAAACGGCAATCCCGGAATAAGGGTGACAATAGACAAAAACGTTCCACTCAGCTGGATTGAGCCGCTTCGAGGAAAGCATGTCCTCTCACTTGGCGGTGGCGGAGGGCAGCAGACACCTCTTCTAGCTGCATATGGATGCAGGACAGAATGCGTAGATAAAAGCTCCGGCATGCTTGAAAAGGACAGGATCGCCCTTGAAAAATACAATCTGAAAGCAGCACTCCATAGAAATGACATGACAGACCTCTCGATATTCGCAGATGAATCATTTGACGGGATAATCTCCCCAGTTTCCATGAATTTTGTCAGCGATATAGGCTCAGTCTTCTCCGAAGCTGCAAGAATACTGAGGATTGGCGGAATATTCATATTCGGAATCGCAAACCCCGCTCTCTACATTTTTGATGACAGGCTTCTTGCAAAAGGCAGGATGAAGATAAAATATACACTTCCCTTCTCTGATGAGAAAAGCCTCTCTCAGAAGGAACTAAGGAAAAGGATACTGAAAGGAGACACCATCGAATTCTCACATACGCTGGAAACAATATTCGGAGGACTGACGGAAAGCGGCTTTGCGATTACAGGATTCTTCTCCGATGGAACATCGTTTGAACCGATAGATTCATTCCTTCAGGACTGCTACCTAGCCATCAAGGCTATCCGAATCGATGATGGTGCCATCTGTCAGAATGAGAATACATCGGACACCCATCGATGAGGCAAAATCAAGTGCCTTTTCAGATCCGAGTGCAAGAAGTGTCGTAGAAAGCATATCACCAAGGGTCCCCGATTCAGATATTACCGTTGCAGATACGATATCAGAATCAAACGGATATCCGGTCCGGTAATCAAGAATATGATGGTAGCGCACACCATCTTCTTCTATGTATCTCTGATAAACCCCGGATGTAATTACAGTACAGTTCTCTGCATCCACGACGAAAACTGAATCTTCCGCACCTCCATCAGGATTCCTGATTCCTATCCTCCATGGCCTTCCGCCTTCGGCACTCCCGTATGCAAGGATATTTCCTCCGAGATTTGCAATAAGGCCATCACTACGGCTCTTGGCAAGCATCTGGCTGATACAGTCGGAGGCATACCCTTTACCGACTCCACCTAAATCCAATGCCATCCCCTCCAGAGGAAGGTAAACAGAGTTATCGCTATCAGAAAGCTCTATAAGCGTATAGTCAAGAAGAGGAAGAACACTGCTTATCTCCTCCTCCGACGGCACCCTTGCATCCTCCGAGCCGAACGCCCACAGTCCCGAAAGCGGTCCGATTGCAGGGTTGAAGACACCATCCGTTCTATATGCCATGTCAACGGAGGCTTTGATCAGGGAATAGATATCCTCAGGAACAGCCACCGGAGAAATTCCGGCATTCTCATTTATCTTTGAAATCCATGAAGACTGATTATATCGGGAAAGCTCCCCGTCGATTTCGTAGACAAGGGAGAATATGTCCTCAGCAATATCTTTCTCATCTTCGGGAAGAGTCACTGTAATAAGCGTATCCATAGCAATACGGGATTCAGTCACATTACCCGCAGAACAGGATGAGAAAAGGACAAGGGCCAAGACAATAATCCACAAATGTTTCACGGAAAAAGAAGTAGCACACAGTAATTTTTCATGCAACCACTTCTCCCTTAAACCCCATCTCGATATATTTATCACTATGTATCGCGCCATCTTCACAGATATAGACGGAACACTTTTCAGACAGGACCTGACCATCGGAGAAAGAACAAAGAAAGCAATAAGAAAAGCATATGAAAGCGGTGTTTCAATAGTGCTTACTTCAGGTCGTTACATAACAGGAATGGAAAGGGCACAGGAACAGCTTGATGTACCTGTTATATATGCAGCAATAAATGGCGCCCTGATAAAATCAGGAAACACCTATCTTCGCGAAAAGAGGATCGAAAAGGATGCATATATCATGGCAGCTGAACATCTCAGGGGAAAAGTATCCTCGCTTATTGCATTCTGCGAGACAAAGTTCGCGATAGATTCTGATGACGGATGGTATGATCTGCAGACACGAATCTGCGGCGATGAAGGGATCAGAATGGATATCTCAGACCCGGATCAGGTACTCAGGAAGACAGGAGAGGCTCCATACAAGATCCTTGTAAAGGATAATGACAGGAAAAAGATCGAAAGGCTTATGGAGGAACTCAATGCAATCCTCGGAAAAAGAGCAAAGGTCATAAGCTCAAGCTACAACAACTTTGAAATACTGCCATGGGGCATCGACAAAGAAGATGCAGTTGAAATAGTCTCAGAGCATCTTGGCATAAAGACCGACGAAACCATAGCATTCGGAGACTGGGACAACGATGCGGGAATGATAAGGAAAGCAGGACTTGGAGTCGCAATGGCAAATGGCTCAGAAAACGCAAAAGCAGCAGCCGGCTTCATAACACTGTCGAATGACGAAGACGGCATAGCCTATGCTCTGGAGAAGTTTTCCGTCATCTGACAAAATCCAGTATCCTTGATTTATCATCGGTAATAAGGACATCCGGAATCGATGAGGAAAAGGCACTGAGCGTCCGCTCCAGGATATCATGATTTCCGATTATCCCTTCCTCGCATCCAGTATCAACTGCTACTCTCGGAAGAGGGAACATGAAGGAAACAGCATCCAGCGTGGCAGATGCCGAAGGATTATAAGACAGAATCGAAGAAGACACGACAACGCTCTTTATATCGCTGAAGTACGAGAAGGAAGCAGTAAGCTTCTCTGCATCCAGTGCAGTTGAGGCACTCCCCTTCATATACCACTCACCATCAATCCCGATAAGAAGATTCATATTCTCCCTTATATCTGGATCAAATACCGCTCCAAGGCGTAAAAGCTCATCAGAAAACTCTCTTCCGGTCCTTCCAAATGGGAGGACTGTCAGGAAAAGAGTATCAAGCTTCTCTGCCCTGAGCCTTGAGACCCAGTCATATCCCAATCCGGAAAAGCTTTTTTCCCAGCGGCCGTCCACAGGGCTGAATGAAACACCCATCTCTCCAATTACAGCTATCATGCTCCAAGTCTACCCCCTGTGGATTGCATTGGGCAAGGTGGCTATAATCAGGGTATGAATACAAAGAAGGCAGTCTGGATATCAAAGCCGGAGAAGATAAAAGCGACACTTCACACACTATCCTATCATTCATCAGAGGCCCACTCTGTCTTTTTCGTCATTGGGGAAAATGATGAGATAACCCTATCATGCAGATCCGAGGCAAAGACCGCTTTCATCCTGCTCCATACACCGGATGAATATATAGTCTTCGGCAAAGAGAAAACCGTAATGGCATTCGGTGGCATGAGAACGGAAATTCCCCATGAGCCTTTCTCTTCAGTCCATCTGCAGAAAGAAGGATCTAGGCTTATATTCTCTTCCGATGGAAAAGAAGTGCTCAGGATAGAAAAGGAAGCCTTCTCTTCCTCTGCATCCTTCGGAGTTGCTTCAAAAGGATCGGGAGAAGTAACTATCGAGGTATTCTAAACAGAACATATATGCTAGACTTTCACCATCTTCTAAAGGGCCCTTTGAAAGGTCTGAAAGGATGGTGAACATGGAAAACAAAGAAGAGCGACCGCTTAATTTCATCGAGCGGATCATCGAGGACGACCTCAGGGAAGGAAGAGTTCCTGAAAACAAGATAGTGACACGCTTCCCTCCAGAACCGAACGGATACCTCCACATCGGTCATATCAAGGCAATCTGCATCAATTTCGGACTTGCAGAAAAGTATGGCGGAACATGCCATCTCAGGCTTGATGACACGAATCCTGCAAAAGAAGAGCAGGAATACATCGACTCCATAAAGGACTGTATCCACTGGCTTGGCTTCGACTGGGGTGATAAGACCTATTATGCTTCAGATTATTACGATCAGCTTTTCGATATAGCAGTAAGGCTGATCAAAGAAGGAAAGGCATATGTGGATTCCCTCTCCCCCGAGGAAATGAAAGAATACAGGGGTACGCTCACTGAACCTGGAAAGAATTCACCCGACCGGGACAGGCCAATAGAAGAGAATCTTGATCTTTTCATGAGGATGAAGAACGGGGAGTTCCCTGAAGGTTCATATACGCTTCGTGCAAAGATTGACATGGCTAGCCCGAATATCAATATGAGGGATCCGGCACTGTACAGGATAAAGTATGCAGAGCATCCGAGGACAGGCAGGAAGTGGTGCATCTATCCGATGTATGACTACACTCATCCGATATCCGATGCAATTGAAGGCATAACCCATTCAATCTGTACTCTTGAATTCGAGGATCACAGACCTGCATATGACTGGGCAACATCGATTGACGGCATAGAGCACACACCTCACCAGTATGAGTTTGCAAGGCTCAATATCAACTATCTGCTAATGTCAAAGAGAAAGCTTCTGTATCTCGTAAACAACAACTATGTCACAGGCTGGGATGACCCGAGAATGCCAACAATCGCGGGAATAAGGAGAAGAGGCTACTCACCAGAATCGATGAAGGATTTTGTCCAGAGAGTCGGAGTTGCAAAAGTCGAATCAGTCGTTGACTACTCACTGATGGAATTCTGCGTAAGGGAAGACCTGAACAAGAGAGCCAAGAGGCTGATGGCCGTTCTTGATCCGCTCCGCATTATCATTGACAACTACCCAGAAGGACAGGTTGAATACTTCGAAGCTGAAAACAACCCAGAAGATCCTGATGCCGGTACACACCGCGTTGCATTCACACGGGAGCTCTTCATCGAGAAAGAAGACTTCATGGAAGTTCCCGTAAAAGGCTATCACAGGCTCTATCCAGGAAATGAGATAAGGCTGAAGCATGCGTATTATATAACTGCCCAGTCAATCGAGAAGGACGAGGAAGGCAATATAACATGCGTGCACTGCACTTACGATCCTGAATCAAGAGGCGGTACTACTTCTGACGGCAGGAAGGTAAAAGGTACAAGCCACTGGGTATCTGCAACACATTCAATAACTGCAGAAGTAAGACAGTATGACAAGCTCTTCAAGGCAGAGAACCCCGGAGCTGAGACAGGGAATTACCTTGATGACCTCAACCCGGATTCACTTATCGTGATTCCAGAAGCAAGGATAGAGGAAGAAGCTGGAAGCGCAAAGCCAGGTGAATATCTCCAGTTCATCAGAAATGGATATTACATGGCTGACAGCAGGGATTCCTCTCCTGAGCATCTCGTATTCAACAGAACTGTCACACTCAAGGACTCATGGTCCAAGATGAAGCAGAAGATGGGTATCTGACAAAGCGCCTTCGGGCGCTTTCATTCAAGCTATGAGATATTTTGCAGACTGCCATTTCCATGTAATGACGATGAACGAGCCGAATTTCGCCTCGTTCCTGAATTCCTTCTATGATTCAGCTTCAGGAATTATTTCGGCCAATGCAGCGACCAACTACATAATCACGCCGCAGAAGATGAAGGGCAATGCCATGCTCAACACGCTCACCAATGCACTCACTGCATTCTCCCGCCCGATCGGAGAAACGCTCTGCGTTATGGAGAATGATCTGGCAGGTCTTTATAATTCCGACAGGAAACAGGAGTATGCACCTCTTCTGCCATACATCCATGACGGCCGCTTTCACTTCAGGAACATGGAAGCTGACAGGATGCTTATGATTCCGCTTCTTATGGATTTCTCCCAGGACAGGAAAATACTTGATGATATCTATTATCCATATAATGCGGAGGACAAGATAACTCCATATGCAGAAGATACAATTGCAGGAATAAAGGAGTATTACAGACAGCATCCTGATGGCCTTTTTGAGTTTTATCCATTCATTGGAATAGATCCGAGGCTGCATTCGCTGCAGTTCATGGAATCGCTCTTCGACAAATATGTGAACACGTCGCACAGATTCCACGCACCTCATGAAATACCGGACAAGCCATGTTATGGAATAAAGCTTTACCCACCGCTAGGTTTCAAGCCCTGGCCCAATGACAGGGAGACACTGGATAAGCATAGATGGCTATATTCGTTCTGCGAAAGAAACAGGATCCCGATAATAACACATTCAGATGATCAGGGGTTCAGAGGCACATCCGCAGAAGAAGCCTGGGCTAATACCGATCCTGCTTCATGGAGAACGGTACTTGAGAACTACCCTTCGCTTATCATAGATTTTGCACATTTCGGAAAGCAGTATGCAATAGCGACGAGAAGCAATATGCAGAGCATTGCAGCAAAACTGAAAAAGCATCCTGATAGCCCGTGGTTCTATTCGATAATCTCGCTGATGATGGACTTCGACAATGTTTATGCGGATGTTTCATTCTCCGGCTGCAATCAGGATTTCTACACCGAGCTCTGCAACTATCTCAAGGACCAGAAGGAAAGCAGCAGGGAAAGAATCATGGACAGGATCCTCTTCGGCTCTGATTTCTCAGTGAACCTTCTGAAAGTTGAATCATATACCGAGTATTTCTCAGTATTTGAGAACTCGGAATTCTCTGATAGCGATGCTGAGCGCATTGCAGAGACGAACCCGCTCAGGTTTCTTGCTTTAGAGGAGCCGTCTTCTCCACTGCGAGGGAGAAATTCCATAGGAAGCCCTGAAAGATCTGGAAAAGTGAGACGGACTATCAAACCCCGCTCTGTATGATACTTCCGCAATCTGCAGTTCGGAATTCTCGAGAAGCTTGACGCTTTCTGCAAGACGATAGGAAATAAGGTACTGCACTGGGGATGTATCAAGGGATTTCCTGAACGTTCTCAGGCACTCTCTCTCGGAGACATTTCCGGAAAAAGCAATATCCCTTAGCGTTATGTTCTCGCTGTAATGTTCCTTGATGAAAGTCATCATCCTCAGAAGCCTTTCATTGGAAAATGCCTTTTCATGGGCCGCTCCCTCGTTTTCCACGAGTATGGCAATAAGCACGGATGTGATCAGATTCCTGGCAACCAGTTCATAGCAGTACTGCTTTTCAAGAACTGCAGTATAGGCTTTTTCTGCAGAATCAGCTTCTTTAGGGGAAAGAGACACTGCCCCGGACAATGCCAGAAGCGGTTCAGAATACTTCCTGTAAACAATGCTTTCCACATCCTCCCAGAGCAGCGAAAGAGGAAATGATATCGTATGTATTTCCGCACTTTTGTCTGCGGCTATCACAGAGGAGATGATACGAGGAGGAATGAACACCCCCTCTCCTTCTCTCAGAGTGAAAGCCTGGAAACCATCGGATGCAATCACGCGAAGCGAACCGCTGTGTGCGACGATAAGCTCGGCTTCATCAGAGAAATCCCAGGATGAGCCGCTTTCTCCTATCACCCTGTCATTTATCGTGATCCCATGCCCTTTCATATATTCTGGATACCATCGATGGCGTTTTCAGTCAATTATGCGGCATTAATTGCCGGGAAATGGACACAGAATGTCGCAATCAATCATATTTTTGTCTTTTTAATATTCTAAACAGAATAAAGCAGATGCTACAATCCAGCTATGTTTTCACTACTTCTCCTGATAATCATATACCTTGCATTCATATCATTGGGACTGCCTGATTCGATGCTTGGGGCCGCCTGGCCGATGATGTATCTCGATTTAGATGTTCCTGTATCCTTTGCTGGATTCATTTCAATAACAATCTGCATCGGAACAACCGTATCGAGCCTGATTTATGCAAAGCTCAACAGCAGATTCTCAACATGGGGAATAACAGCTGTATCTGTAGCATGCACGGCAGCAGCTCTCCTATCGTTTGCATTCATAACATCTTTTCCCATCCTCATTCTCGCCGCAGCTGTTCTTGGAATCGGCGCAGGAGCAGTAGATGCAGGTCTCAACAATTATGTTGCGCTTCATTACAAAGCAAGAGCAATGAACTTCCTGCACGCATTCTGGGGAGTAGGAACGCTTGTCGGTCCCTTCCTGCTATCATATTTCTTTGCACACGGGATGTCCTGGAGAAATGGGTATATCTCAATAGGAAGCATACAGAGCGTGATACTCGTAATAATCCTTCTTTCAGGAAAACTCTGGTCAAAAGCAGGTGAAAGCAATATCACGGAAGATGGGAAGAAACCGGAGGTCCGTAAGCAGAAAGAAAAGCTCTCAGATGCTATAAAACAGCCAGGTGCTGTGGCAGCCATGCTAGGATTCTTCTCATACTGTTCAATGGAACAGTCATCAATGCTCTGGGCCTCAACGTTCCTCGTCAGCGCACGGGGATTCTCTGAAAGCTCTGCAGCGGCTTCCGCAGGACTTCTTTTCTGGGGTATTACAGCAGGAAGGATAGTCTCTGGACTTATAGCAGACAGGATAAATGAAGAAAAGCTTATCAGGATTTCCCAATGCTCGATCCTCATATCCGTATTTCTGGTACTATTCACTCCGCCTTCATTATCCCCTATAGCGCTTTTCCTGCTGGGAATGGGATTCGGACCAATGTATCCGACAATGCTGCATCAGACTCCTGAGTATTTCGGACATCAGTTCTCCGCAAGGATAATGGGGCTTGAGATGAGCTCTGCATACATAGGTTCTGCGTTTATGCCTGCTCTTTTCGGAGTAATCGGAAGAAGCATATCAATGACAATCTTCCCTATCTACGTTCTTGCACTTCTATTTCTCAACATCATTGTAATTGAGATAAAGAGAAGAAGAACGAAAAATCATAAATAAGCTATATGCACCTGAGGAAGCCCCGGGTGCATATAACCATCAATTATCCTTCTACAATAATCAAAGGAAGAGATTCTTCAGAATCACCATTCACAGCATAGCGGTAAGAAGTACCCTCCTCCCCAAGGATCTGGTTCATAGACTCCATTGCCATTTCCCAGGTAACAGAAGAACCGTCAACAGGAATAGCATTTGTGTTCGAAGGAGGGAAAACAAAGCCAACCATCCCACCTGCAGAATCTTGCCCTATACCATTATCAGCACCCTGCAATGGCAACCAATAACACGTTTTGTTATTATTGCTATTTCCAAAACCCGCAATACCACCTATTGCTGTCTGACCAGAAGAAAGACTGCCAATATTGTAACATGCAGCTATAGCACAGTTAGCTCCATTACCAATTGTCCCTCCAATGAAACCTGAATATGAAATATCTCCAGCATTTACACAACAAATAATTCTACTACCGCTGCTAGAAGATCCAGAAATACCACCAGCATTTGAGCCACTACCTGTACCTGTCACAGAAGCATAGTTTATACATGCAGCTATTGAACCTTTATTCGAACCCGTTATTCCTCCCGCATTCAACCCTTCTATACTCCCAGAAACAGTACAATTCTCAATTAAACCCTTGTTTTCTCCAGCAATACCGCCAACTGTATTTTCAGTATTTGAAAAAGAGACATTCTCTACATTAAGATTCTTTACAACACCGCTTTCACCAATAGTTCCAAACAGCCCATATCGTTGCGATGACGAATTCTCTGAAGCATTTATTACTGCCCCGCTGATTGTATGGCCATTACCATCAAATACACCAGTAAAAGGTTCTGCTGTTGAACCAATTGGAGTCCAATTGGAAGCCGCATCAGAAAATGCTGCAGGCAACTCTGACAAATCAATGCTTCTTGCAAGTTTGATGTTCTTTGTCAGGAAATCGGACCGCTTCGTACAGTTTAATAACCCTTCTGAGGTATAAACCGTATATGTTTCAGCTTTCTCATCAAAGCCAAAGCCCTCTTCTGGAATTTCCAGCAATTCTTCATTTTCTCCATTTAACTGTAAATAACAATGATTACCCCTAAAGGCCAGATTCTCCTTGATGTAATCAATGATCTGCTGGTCATCGGTATGAAGAATTGTCTTGCTTTCAGCATCATTTTCACTATTAATACTTGCAATGAAGATATCAAGAGCTTCCTTATTCCAATCATTGGTTGTCATCTGGATCTCTGTCCCGTTAGTTACTGTTACATCAGTTACCGGAGAGTATCCACCATTACTTTGGGAAACAGAACCGTCAGCTGCTTTCCCTCCTGCATTACCAACGACGAGAGCGGCATAAGCAACTCCATTTCCATCACTCCATGGTTCTTCTTCGATATACCCATATTGTGAATAATCTGAGATCTTAGCATTTCCTACAGCACTAATTGAACCTCCGGAAACTGTGGCTTTTCCGCCTCTGACAATTAATCCCTGGATACCTCCTATAAGATCGCTATCAACAATTTCAAGGTTGCCATTAACATTAAACAGCACAGCTGCACTGGCCCAACCTTCTGATGTATCAACGACAGTGTTCTCTATTCTTATATTAAGCCCATCACTAAGGTCATCTTTTGCATTTGTAGTAATTCCATATGCACCATCAGCAGTAATCGTAGAGTTATCCGCGACAAACGAAGAAGCATTTCCATCTACCAGGATTCCCGTATGATTGGAGTGATAATCAACATTATTGAAAATAAGAGAAGAACCACTTAAAACAGCGATTCCTCCTGAAACAGGGTCGCTCCCATTTTCAACAATTTCAAGATCAACCTCTTCTCCCAAAACACCATTGATTACAAGGGAAGAACCACCTGTAACAGTAATTGCTGCCTGCCCCTGTAATTCATTATCGTAATCATACGAAAGTGATAATCCATAACCATTAAGATCTATTGTATAGCTTCTGCCATCATCAAAATAAAAAGGATTCTCGCTTGAGGCTACTTCAACAGTTATAGAAATATCTGAAGTAAGTCTTACCTGTGCAGATTCTTCAAGTGTAACCTTCAATTCCTGTTCACTTGAAACATCATATGGAGTTTTCACCCCATTAATTATCCAAGGAGGAAGTACCCCCCCCCAGCTTGGATTCTGCTTACACCCGACGAAAGCAAATATTAAACAAAATATGATAGCAATAAATGAATATTTACGCATACCACCCTCCACGATAATAATATATAGGAACTTGTTTCTCATTCAAGAAAAAGTGATATGCAACAGAACAAACAAATAGTATCAGCAGATTACAAACTAAGCTGCTGATACTGCATCTATCAGAATAACTCAGTTATCTCCATCATCTCTGATTTCTGTATTCTTCAGCCAGGACACATCAGCAGAATCCCTGTTCTTTGTCACCATGAAGGAATCATATCCATATGGCTTTGGAGCATTTCTCTTTCTCTTTGCTTCTCCGAACGGGCGGCGATCTTCGCCTGTTTCAGAGTATCTTGGAGGACGGCGGTCATTGTTTCTCTCACCACGATACATTCTACCAGTCTCATTGTCCCAGTCACGTCCGCGGCGGTCAAAACGTCTGCTATCTTCGCGTCTTCCAGGCCAGCCCTCACGCTGTCTATAGCTTTCCTTATCGCCATAAGGTCTGCGCTCTCTGTCATAATCATCACGATAGCGTGGTCTGTCAGAATAATAGCTGTCTCTGGAGCGATAATCATCACGATAACGAGGTCTGTCATAATCCCTGTCGTTGTAACGGTCCCGTGGACGATAGTCGTCATCATATCTTCTTGAACGGCCATAACCACGATCACGGTCTCCCCGGTAGCCTCTCTCTCCTCCGCGGTCATTCCTCCAGTTATCGCGATCCCTTCTCTGATACGATTCGCGGCCTCTTCTATCTCCGCCTCTCCTTTCATAGGAACGTCTTGGCTCTCTCTCTTCTTCCGCTTTCTCTGCAGGTCTTGTCTCCACCTGCTCCAGAGCTGTCTCTGCAAATGACAGTCTCTCTACTTTCTCTTCATCCATTCGTCTACTCTTCTTCGCGGCGGGTCTTTCCTTTATTTCCTTCATATCCGCCGTCTTCTTCATCATCCATACCCTCAATCCGCTTCTCTTTACCGAGAATCCCTGGGCATGCACATCACCTGTAATCTCTACCGTTTTCCAATAAGGCTTCAGAAGCGTCTTGGAAAAACTGAAATCCTTTAAATTCTCAGAGAACAGAACAACCCCGCCCTCTGTCAGTATCCTGCTTATCAGGAAAAGATACTCAAGATAATCCTTCTGCACATCAAAATCATCTGCTTTATGCGAATTGGAGAATGCAGGCGGATCAAATATGACTATATCATAACGTTCACCATCTTCGTAAGCTCTCTGAAGATAACTTCTGGCATCTGATGAAACAGTTTTATACTTAGCCTTATCTATAAACCCATTTTTCTCAAGATTTCTTCCGGCCCAGGCAGTATAGACATTCGAAAGATCGACAGAGACAACGCATTCAGCGCCACCCTGTGCAGCATAGACCGAGAAAGCTCCTGTATAAGAAAAAAGATTGAGGACCCTCATTGAAGCTGACATGTCCATGATCATCGACCTTGTTATGGCCTGATCAAGAAAAAGTCCTGTATCAGTATACTCAAGAAGCTCCGTCTCAAAAGTGAGACCGTTCTCTTTCACATCCAGACGAAGTGTCTCCTCTCCCTTCTCGTGCTGTTCTCTTCCCTCTCTCTTCTTTCTGCTGCGCCAGATGATCCTTGAATGCTCCACATACATGTAGCGGGAAATCAGGTCTATGGCGACTGTCCTATTCTCTTCGGACATACCGCCCTCGCTGTAATCGACAACAAGAGCATATGGACCATAGAAATCCACTGTTACAGGAAATGCCTGAAGATTCCTGTCATACACCCTGACAGCTGTGGAATCTGTGTTCTTCATCCATCTGTGACCCTCAAGCGCACCATGCTTAAGGAGTTTAGAAAAATCCTTCTTCTCGAAATCCTCTATCATATTTCACCATCAAATCTCTTCAGTACTTCCTGCTATCGCAAAAACATGAATCTTTTAAAGTATTCCGCAAAATAAGTAAAGCCCATTTCAGACTCTGAGCTCGCTCTCCCTAAATACGGCTTCTTCTCCATCAAGCACCAGGGTTATCTCATCAGAGCCAATGTCTCCATCAGCTTTGACAGCTTCTAGATCATCAGAGAATGAGAAAACGGTAACAAGCCTGGAATCCTTTGCTGTGATCCTGTACTCGAGCCTATCCACAGCCTTGTACATTCCCTGTTCCTTTCCTGTTGCGATGTATCCACCAACAGGATTCATGGCTCCCTTTGTCACAGAAAGACAGCCATTGAGGGAAAATGCTGCAGATATATCATCATACAGTGCAAAATTCTCAGAAACCGAAAGGCGTCGCGAATCAATATGCCATAGGTAGCAGTATTCATGTTCCTTGTCGCTCAATGTCCTGTCGACAACAATCACAACAGGCTTCTTCACTGCAGAATGCTTCTTGATGAAATATATGCTTCTCTTCCACTCAGCAGGGAAAGCCTCTTCATCACCATAGGGGCCTGAATATTTTCCTTCAGCCCAGTCTATGCTATCAGAAGAACCCCATCTGAGATCCGAAAGCTTCCCTATATCCTCATCGTTCCATTTATAGCTCTTCCTTCTGTTCTGCCCCATCCCATCAACAATCAGCACATTGTGGCTGAATGAAGATAATGTATGCCGTCGCATCGGAGAATCATCATAGGCATAGCAGCCTCCTTCTGTCACGACGCGTTTTCTTCCATCCGATATGATCAGGGAGAGCTTATCCTCATGCTGATGGCCTCTTCCAAAAGGAGCCGAATCGAAAAGCGCATAGACATCATCCGAGCTCCATCCAGATCTGAATACGAAGAATCCGGAGTACGGAAGGGCAATGGAGGTATA
The DNA here is from genome assembly GCA_944389105.1 of uncultured Spirochaetaceae bacterium. GTDB lineage: Bacteria > Spirochaetota > Spirochaetia > Sphaerochaetales > Sphaerochaetaceae > Ornithospirochaeta. The sequence goes on from CALXLD010000004.1 coordinate 17,316, forward strand.
TTCAGGAGCTTTTCCGTCCCTGCCTTTTGATGCACCCCATAAAAGCAGGGGGTTATCAAAGAGTCTAAGCTTCGGCTGCAGCAATTCACTTACATCGCTGTAGGATCCGTCGTTGATATCAGGAAGAGCCCCATCTGGTTCCATCAGCGCAATATCGGCTTCTGCAGCCTTTTCGATTGTAGAGAAAAGCGATGAAGGAATCCTGACATCGAAAACCTGCAGCATTTCAAGGAAGCGCTGATAATTATTCACCGCCACCTCATGATAGCAGGTTGTCAGCTCATACTGGAAACCATCCGGATAGAACTGTTTCCCGGCCTCTTCTTCCATAGCTGAAATCGAGAATTCCTTCCATTCTCCGGCTTTCTTAAGGAAAGGAAACAGCACCGCAATATGGCTAAGGCCGTTCATCTCCATCAAAAGCCAATTGCCATGCATATGGTTTCTCTGGAGTCTCTCCCCATGCTGATGAAGCGATATGGTTATCTCAGAGAGAAGCTCATCGGAGAATTCATTATATAAAGAGAAGATTATATAAGGCCAGTTCGCCCCCATCCTTATACCGCACTCTATGGTTCTCCATGTATCTGTATCGCTTCCGGGGACATTGGGAGATGGCGGAGGACAAGTTCTAAGCCATGAAGAAAGAAGCGCAGCTGCTGAAGAGGCATACTTTCTGTTTCCAGTAACCCTATATTCATGAGCAAGATGCTTTATATCATTATGTCTTGAGAGCTGCCAGGTCCATTCCTTGTAGCCATTGTATGTTGGGTTTGAATGCCAATCCACAGCATCCACAGCGCCGAAATCAGAAGGAATCCCTACAGAAATAAGAGTCCCCTCCGCTATCCTGTCAGCTGCGGCCCTGTCACTTTCATCAGGAAACTTATATATATTCTCTGGATTCTCATAAGGAATTGAGAAAAAGCGCTCGGAAGCGGAATCAAGATACGACCGAAGAAAAGAAGCATAAGAAGCTATAAAATCCTCTTCGTTTACAGAAAGAAGTTCCTTTACTCCAGGAAAGGACTCATTAAGTATTGAGATAACAGCTGATTTATCAGGCATAATTCCTCCAGTAGAACCTATCATAATCCATCATCAGGAACAGCACCAGTTGTTGTACTCTGTTCTCTAAGCTACAATTGGAGCATGGATACAGGAGATACAATCGCTTTCCTTAAGGAAAGAGAGGAAAAATTAGGTGCTCCGATAAAATTCAGGACCTACACGCCATGGTTTGCCAAGCTTGGAGGAGAACGAAGGGACTGGGGAGTATTCCTCTATACAGATGGAAAGACAATGGTTTATGAGGACTTCGACAGGGAACCCATGATTCTGGGCATCCCGCTCCCTGGAAGGAAAAAGAAGGATGACTATGTGAAACTTGAGGCATCATTTCCCGTCAAGGAGATTATCTCAATAGACAGAGTAACTAGGCAGGATGCCGAAGCATCCCTTAAAAGGAACCATGATGTATCCAGAAATGCTGGCTGGTTCAGCAAAGCCATTAGAAAACTGGTAACAAAGGTCACGCTCTCCGATGGAAGCATTTTCTTTATGGAGACGATGGATCATAAGAAATTCAAGGAAATGATAGAGGCTTTCCAGAAGGAGGAAACATGAGCGCATTCAAAGCATATGATATAAGAGGTATCTACGGAAAGGATATCGATGAGGAGCTTGCTTATAAAGTCGGCTACTTCCTGCCGAAGCTGCTTGACGCTGACCATGTTGTCGTAGGAAGGGATATAAGGCTCTCATCCCCTTCCCTCCATGATGCTCTGGTAAAGGGAATCACAGATAGCGGCAATGACGTCTGGGATCTAGGGCTTGCAACAACTCCGATGGTATATTTCGCAACAGCATTCCTCTCTGCATCAGCCTCTGTGCAGATCACAGCATCCCATAATCCGAAAGAATACAATGGACTGAAGATAAGCAGAAAAGGAGCGCTTCCTGTTGGCGGCGATTCGGGTCTCAAGGATCTTGAAAGGATGACAAAGGAAGAGAAGATCATAGTAGCAGAGAAAAAAGGAAGCATTAAGGATTACTCATATGTAAAAGAGGAATATGAGAAATTCCTTAAGCCATACAGCGCTGGTCTGGATACTCTCAGCATTTCAATTGACTGCTCATCAGGCATGTCTTCCCTTATAATAAAAGATATCCTCGGAGAAAAACCTCATTACATCAATGATACATTCGATGGCAATTTCCCTGCACATGAGCCGAATCCTCTTGAAGAGAAGAACTGTGCGCAGATCAAGGAAGAAACCGTAAGAAACGGCTCTGACTGCGGTGTCATCTACGACGGGGATGCGGACAGAGTGATGTTCATAGATGAAAAGGGCTCTTTCATCCAGCCTGATTACATAACAGCTGTGATCGGTTACTACTATGCTTCGAAGGGAAGAGTCGGAAATGCCCTACAGGACATCAGGACTTCCCGTTCAACGACAGAAGCGTTGCAGAGACTGGGATACAAAGTAACAACATGGAAAGTCGGGCATGCGTTTGCGAAACTCAAGATAAGGGAAATAGACGGAATATTCGGCGGAGAGCTCGCAGGCCATTATTACTTCAGGGATTTCTTCAACTGCGATAGCGGAATATTTGCCTCCCTTCTTGTGCTTTCAGTTGTCAGGGATCTCAAGGAAAAAGGCAGGACTCTATCCTCTCTCATCGAAGAGATTGTGCAGTATGCGAATTCAGGGGAAATCAACTTCAGGCTTGATAGAAAGGATGAGGCAATCGCTGCGCTTTACAAATGTTTTGCAGAGGATGAGAAGCCTGAGGCGGTGATGGATTTCGATGGATACAGGATCGAGTATCCGGACTGGTGGTTCAATGTAAGGAAATCCAATACAGAGCCTTATCTGAGGATAGTTGCGGAAGCCAAAGACAAGGAACTTCTGCAGTCAAAACTCGAAAAGATACGAAACATCATCGGCAATTTCTGCTAAGATAGGAAACGGAGGTAATTTATGAAGGTTCTTCTATTCGGAGGCGCCGGATACATCGGCACGCATGTCGCAATGGCGTTCCTCGACAGGGGGGATACAGTCGGTATTTTCGACAATCTTTCCACAGGGCTCAGGAGCAATGTCCCTGATAAAGCTGAATTCTATGAAGGAGATATCCTGGACAGGGAGCGCGTTGCAGAAGTCCTTTCAAATGGATGGGATGCAGCTGTTCATCTTGCGGCATTCAAAGCAGCTGGGGAGTCAATGGTAAAGCCGGAGAAATACAGCGAGAACAACATCACCGGATCACTGATCATAATGACTGAATGCGAAAAGCATGGCTGTATGAATTTCATCCTCTCCTCCTCTGCTGCAACATATGGTGAACCGCAGTATCTGCCGATTGATGAAAAGCATCCAAATAAGCCAGAGAACTACTATGGCTATACGAAATACTGCATCGAGGAGAACCTCAAATGGTATTCGAAGCTCCGTGGCCTGAGATTTGCTGCTCTGAGATATTTCAATGCTGCAGGTTATGATACAGAAGGAAGAATGCTTGGCCTTGAAAGAAATCCTGCAAATCTCATCCCTGTCATCATGGAGTGTGCCGCAGGTATAAGAAAGGATGTCCATATCTTCGGAACGGATTACGATACACCTGATGGAACATGCATAAGGGACTATGTACATGTATCGGATCTAGCAGATGCACATGTTGCAGCAGCTGACTACCTGATCAGGACAAACGAGGACCTGATCGTGAACCTTGGTTCTGAGAAGGGCCTCTCCGTAAGAGAGATCGTGGAAGCTGCAAGACGCATAACAGGACAGCCTATTCCATCGATAGACAGCCCAAGACGCCCAGGAGATCCTGCAAAGCTTGTAGCTTCCTCCGCCCTTGCGCATGAGAAGCTTGGCTGGAGTGCTAAACGCTCCGATGCAGATACTCTCATCTCCTCAACATGGAGAGTTTATCAGGCGAATATGAAAAAATAAGACAGACAGGAGGGAAGGAAAACGTTCTTCCCTCCATCTTTTTGAGGTTTACCTCAATTTTGATTCATACAATTTCGTAAATCCGCTATATAAAATCTAAATCATTAAAATATATTGAAATAATACTAATTACCCGATATAGTCTCTCACCGGAGAAGAAAATGGATAATCTCGATTTTGATTACATCGTATATGACTATGGAAAGAAAGATGCTTCAAAAGCTAAGGAGCTCTTTTCAATCGACAATGTAAGGAAAGCAAGGAAATTCCATCGTGAGATTCCTGGGTACAGAATGACACCTCTGAGGGCACTTCCCAACCTTGCACAGATGCTTGGTCTTGGTGGTATTTTCATAAAGGATGAGGCACAGAGGCTTACCCTGAATTCCTTCAAGGTACTGGGCGGTTCATATGCCGTTTCAAGATATATTCAGAAGATGCTCGGTCTTTCAGACAGCGAGACTACATATGAGTATCTGACTTCCGACGAATGCCACAAAAGACTTGGCGGCCTCACTTTCGCAGCTGCAACCGATGGCAACCATGGAAGAGGAATTGCATGGGCTTCAATGCAGCTTGGACTGCCTTGTGTAATCTATGTTCACAAAGAAACCTCACAGGCAAGAATCGATGCTATCAGAGGGTATGGAGCTACAGTAAAGGTAATAGATGGAAACTATGACGATGCTGTACGCCAGATGGCAGTAGATGCAGCAGCAAATAACTGGACCGTCATAAGCGACACATCATGGCCAGGATACACGGAAATCCCTACCTGGATTATGCAGGGCTATACAACGCTGATGCTGGAATCACAGGAACAGCTTTTAGGAGTCGGAATCTCTAAACCTACTCATGTAATAGTCCAGGCAGGCGTTGGCGCTATGGCAGCTTCAGTCATTGGCTTCTATACAGCGCTTTTCCCGGAGAACCCACCTATCTTCATTGTTGTTGAGCCCAATAAAGCAGCATGTGTGTTTGAATCTATAAAGGCAAATGATGGTGAATGCCACAGCGTAAAAGGAGACCTCGATACAATCATGGCTGGCCTTGCCTGCGGAGATCCTTCTCCTATTGCATATGAGGTACTTGAACATACTGCAGATTTCTTCCTCTCCATACCGGATTACATTGCAGCACGTGGAATGAGAATACTCTCCTGCCCTCTCCATGGAGATCCGTTCGTCATCTCTGGAGAATCTGGAGCAGCACCACTTGGAGCCCTCTACTCAATAATGACAGATAAGGGTGCAAAGGAACTGAGGGAGAAGATGAAGCTCGATGAGAATTCTCTTGTATTCATGGTAAATACAGAGGGAAATACAGATCCAAAGCATTTCAGGCAGATAATCTGGGATGGTCTTGATCCAGTACCGAGAGAATTCAGAACAAGAAAGTAAAACAATGGTTGGCAAGGCATTTGATGCTTTGCCAATTTCTTTATATGGAGATGTATATATGCGGGCTTCTTACTTCCAGATACAGTTTCCGTGTTTCTTTACATAAAGCTTCAAGATATGCATAATAGTCCTGTTATTTCAGGGCGCGTAGCTCAGCGGGAGAGCATTACCTTCACACGGTAGGGGTCAGCAGTTCGATCCTGCTCGCGCCCAGCATGAAACATGAAAGGTGATAAAGCCTTTTTCTTGAAAGCAAGGAGCGGTAATCTAATGAGCCGCTCCTTATTTCTTTATATGCAAATGGTTAATAATCGGATATCACAACCAACACCTAGAACCATTCAAGGACTCATCAAGTTTACTTGCCCTGTAAATATTCAGGAAATGCCTTTGCATGCCATACGATTCGCATATTGAAAAGCAAGAAAGCTGATGCTTTTAGTACCAGCCTTCTTCGGTTCCCCGCTCCATGCAGTCTGCTTCATTGTTCCTCTGTCTTATTGACAGGGCGCAGACCACTCAGTGGCGACCTTTCTTTTGCCCATCATTATGCTTCTTGACCGTTAAGACCAATCCAATTACGACAAAACATGTCTGAGAAACTCGAAATCACACATACATCTCACATCCTTTCAAAGATACAGCTTTGATGGCTGTACTGTACGGGAGGGGCAACGACACCTCTCGTCTGTGGGGCAAGAGGATGACCACTAGGTTATGCCTTCCATGTCATCACTACGCACAACGGAATAAGGAGGAAAGCTTCCTGAAATATCCAAAAGAAGAGGACAAGATTGTGGTTCCAGTCTGAGATTCATACAGAAAACTTCAGCCCCTGCTTCAAGCAAAGGCTGAAATCTCTTAGGTTACAAATCAAATGATAAGATCCCAGTCAACGGAACTATCGTGAATATCTTCAAGGATGTCTCCATTATATGTATTACCTGTAAATGAATACGTACAGTTCTCCAGATTCTCTGATTCGAGAATCATCATACCATCTTGAACAGTTTCCGCTGCATTTGAAATAGTATTATTCTCAATCAATATTGAAGCATTGTACCCATTTCCGAATCTTATCCCAGCCTTACCAGAAGTATTCGAGATAATATTATACTTGATGTTTATTGAGCCTGTAAAATAATCATCTTCTACAGGCGTTTCTCCAGCAACCGTACCACCATTCTGAACAGCAAATGCATTATGCGTTGTATTATCAGAAGAACAATTAATTATTGATATTCCATCTCCGTTCTGTATATATATTCCCTGGAAACAGCTATTAAAAACACAATTATCCACTGTAATATTCCGATACTTGTTAAGAGTATCAGTCTGAATCCATACAGCTTGTCCACCATTTTCCATTCCTGTATTCTGGAATGAACAGCTTTCTATCGTCAGTCCATTTATATATGAATCATCACCTCTATATGAGAATTCTGCAGAAAATGCCTGGCCCTATACCGGAGAAATTCATACCTTTGAAAGCAATCGATGAAAGCCTGAGATACGACTCATAGGAATACTGCTGTCCGCTGATATCGTGTTCAAGTACGGCATTATATCCACTACTGTAAACATATCCTGATTTAATGCTGAACTTGCCAAATGCAGCATCTGGATCACCTATAAAAACGACATCCTCCAGTTCAACATCAAATCTATATATGGTAATCGGACTATTTTGTATCTGGTCTAAAGTATATTCGCTTGTCAAGTGTTTTACTCTTCTCTTCCTTACTTAAGATAAAATAGAGGAAATTTTCCCTTATTTTCCTCTGATTTCCCTTATCTCTGAAAAAGAGAAAACATAATACTACATAGGGAAAACAAGCAGCATAGCGGTAGTTGCAATAAGTGCAATGATGATTGCAAGAATCATCGGGCCTTTGAAGAATGATGTAAGGAATGCGACAACAACTCCTGCAAGTCCCGCATACCACATAGGGCCGAAATCCGTAAGAGCTAACGGGAAGATAAGGGCACCAAGAGCAGCAACAGGCAGCAGCATCATGCATTTCCGTATGAACTTCGGAAGTTTTGACAGAGCAGATGATGCGAAATATGGAATAATCCTAGGCATCATCGTAACAAGAGCGCAGGATACAATCAGAAGAATCTTATTCAAGGCCAACCTCCTTATCTGTATAAATCAAAGCACCGAAAAGTGTTGATGCTATCATCGAAATAAGAAATGACACACCTGTAGAGACAGAGAAAACCAGAATCAGGACTGAATTTATAAAAGCTGAGAATGCCGCAACAAGAAGGGCTTTCGCTCCCCTTCTTGCCTCAGAACCCAGAAGAGAGGCAAACATCGCATAGACCGTAATCACTGCAGCCTTCTGAACGACCTCAGGAAGAAATGTGCCTCCGGCATATCCGATAGCGGTCCCTGAGGTCCATCCCAGATAAGACGTGAAGATCAGACCTGCCATATAGCTGTATGAAAGTTTTCTTCCTTTGAAAGAAGCAACTGTGAATACTTCATCTACTGTCCCGAATCCGCATAAAAGACGTCCTGGAATCGATCGTGGATCAGCAAGACGCTGGGAAAGGGAGGAAGCCATGAATATGTATCTGCTGTTTATGAAGAATACAGATACTACAATCGAAAGAAACATCGACCCGGCATTATATAGATTCATCATCAGGAACTGGCCAGAACCCGCGAATGTGATGATACTTGTCAGCACTCCTTCAACAAACGTAAAGCTGCTTGTTCTTGTCAGCAATCCAAAAGCCAGGGCAGTGGTGAAATATCCAAGGAAAATCGGAAAGCCATCCTTTATTCCTTCTTTCACCTCTTTTCCATTAATAGCCATAATCCCCTCCAAGCCTGAGAGCTGCCTCAGTCCCATCAATGGCAGCAGAGACAATTCCTCCCGCATAGCCTGCGCCTTCTCCTGCTGGATACAATCCTCTTCCCTGCTTCATAGAAGAATCCCTGAGGATCCTTACCGGGGATGATGTCCTCGTCTCAGGTGCAATGAGAAGTGCATCATGCTGGATGAACTTTCCTCTTGTCATCCTGTCAAATGCAGAAAAGCCATCTCTGAGGGAAGAGACTATCACAGGAGGAAGTATTTCTTCCATCCTTACAGGCACAAGCGGACGCGGATAGCTTGACTCCGGAAATGATGAAGAAGTCCTGTCTTTTATAAAATCATCAAGGCGCTGGGAAGGTGCTGCGAATCCTGGATTGTAGGAATTTCGTTCAATGCTTTCAATGAAGCGGAGCATAGCAAATGGATCCTGTGCCTCAAGCTCCTCCTTCCTCAGCTCGACTATCATTCCGCTATTTGCCCATCTTCCGCCTCTGGAATGCGGAGACATGCCATTTACAACCTGATGACCTTCCTCTGAAGCTGCCGGAACTATAACGCCACCGGGGCACATGCAGAAAGAATAGACACCCCTTCCCCTTACCTGTGTAACAAATGAATATGAAGCTGGTGGAAGATATTTTCCCCTCCCGCCCTCATTGTGGTACTGAATTGAGTCGATAAGGCTTTGCCTATGCTCAAGACGCACTCCGGCAGCAGTGCTCTTTGCCTCAAGCTCATAGCCAGAAGAGGAAAGCGAATAGTAGATATCCTTAGCACTATGTCCTGCTGCAAGAATCACAGGACCTGAAAAGGAACTTCCATCGGCGCATTCCACCCCCGATGTCTCTTCTGCGCTTCCTGAAAACCTGACCACCCTCTTTCCGAAATAAATCTCCCCTCCATGTGAAAGGATTGTCTCCCTTATGCGTTCTATAATATAAGGGAGTCTGTCAGAACCGATATGAGGATGGCTTTCATAAAGTATCGATTCATCAGCACCATGCTGGACAAGAAGACGCAGTACTTTTTCCACATCTCCCCTTTTATTTGATCGTGTATAGAGCTTTCCATCGGAGAATGCTCCAGCTCCTCCTTCTCCGAAAGCATAATTTGATTCCGGATCGAGAATTCCGTCCTTTGAAAGCCTTGCAGTATCTTTCAGCCTTGAATGAACATCCTTCCCGCGTTCAAGAACAATAGGCTTTATTCCATTCTCAAGAAGTGTCAGGGCCGCAAAGATCCCAGCAGGCCCGAATCCTACTACTATCGCGCTCTTATTTCCTGAAACATCGGGGAATGTAACAGGAACATAAAGAGGCGGAGGTGTTTCGCCGGCATATACCACAAGAGAGAGGTTTATCTTTATATCCCTTCGGCGTGCATCGAGACTTCTGCGTTTTATCCTGACTGCAGTAATGTCACCAGGGGAAAGCTTAAGCTTCTTTGCCGCAGCATTCTCAACAGATGAGCTATCCGCGGCCTCCGCCGGCATCAGCGTGATATCAATTTCTCTCTTCATGCCCGGATTCTAACAATAATCGATTATTAAGAGAATATCGTGTAGAATCGCAGCGTGGTTGTTTTATCTGTTGAGAATCTATCAAAGACTGTAAGGGACGAACCCCTGTTTGAAAATGTGACACTTGCCCTCGAGGAAAGCGAGAAAGTCGGTATTGTCGGAAGGAATGGAACCGGAAAGTCAACATTTCTCCGCTGTCTGGCAAATGATACCATTCCTGATGAAGGAACAGTATCAATAAAGAAAGATGCGGAGATAATTCTCCTGGAGCAGAATACAGCGTATCCGGAGGGAACCACTCTCTCATCCTTCCTGACATTGCAGAAATGCAGGGCGAACACACTTCTCAGTTCCTATCATAAGGCACTTGATGAAGGAAATGAGAAAGAATACATGAGACTTTCCTCGATAATCGAGAAAGAAGATATATGGGATACAGAGAGACGGTACTTCGCAATTCTCACGGATTTAGGAGAAAATCCAGATCCTTCCACACCTATGGAACTGCTATCAGGAGGACAGCAGAAGAAAGCACAGATAGCAAGAGCGCTTTCCGTAAATCCTGATATCCTTCTTCTCGATGAGCCTACAAATCATCTTGATATCAGAACCATCGAATACCTTGAGAACTGGATAAAAGCCTCTTCCGTCTCTGTAATAATAGTCACTCATGACAGGCACATACTCAACGAATGCTGTTCATCGATATGGGAACTTGATAGAAAGCATTTCTACAGTCATCCGGGATCCTTCTCTTCCTATCTCGAGCGGAAAGCCGAAAGACTGAGGATGGATGAGAAGCATGAAGCCAGAATAGAGAACATCCTCCGCAGGGAGCTCGAATGGCTCAAACGCGGACCAAAGGCAAGGACAGGAAAGGACAAAGGAAGAAAAGACAGGATAGATGCAATGCTTGGAGAGATTTCGCATCCAAGAGAGGATAAGCCACGGGATTTCCAGAGTGCGGAAAGACGGCTTGGAAAGAAGATCCTGGAAATTGACGGAATATCAAAAAGCTATGATGGGAAAACTCTCTTCTCCGATTTCTCGTTCTCCTTTGTCAAAGGACAGAAAATAGCTCTTATCGGAGACAATGGAAGCGGAAAATCAACACTGCTGGATATACTTTCGGGACACACCCAGCCTGATCAGGGAACTGTCGACAAGGGAGTTAACACCGTCTTCGGATATTATGATCAGCTTGGCCGGAATCTCAGCAGCTCAAAGACAGTGATCGAATACACAGAAGATATCGGGGAAAGGGTAATCCTTGGAGATGGAGAGGAAGTTTCCGCCTCACGTTTTCTTGAGCTCTTCGGTTTTCCTGTGCAGATGCAGAGAACTCCTATCTCAATGCTCAGCGGCGGAGAAAGACGAAGGCTTTATCTCATCACCCGCCTTGTCAGGAATCCAAACTTCCTGCTCTTCGATGAACCGACGAACGATCTTGATATCGACACAATGGAAAGGCTGGAGGAATACATCACATCCTTCCCAGGCTGTGCAGTAATCTCATCCCATGACAGAACCTTCCTTGATATTGCAACAGACATGACCTTCGTACTTGAAAATGGAAGCATCTCACTCTTTCCTGGCACATATTCAGAGTGGAAAGCACAGAAAAGGGAAAATGAGGAGAAGGAAAAAAAGAAAACAGAGGAAAGAAGCGAAGAGAAGCGGCCCAGAAGAGAAAAGAAGGGGCTATCCTTCAAGGAAGAAAAGGAAAAAAAGCTGCTTGAAGATGAAATCGCGGAACTCGAAGCTCTCATCGGAAGACTTGAAGAGTCATTCTCAACCGCAGATACCACGGATCTTGGGACTCTTCAGGAACGTACGCTGAAATACGAAAAAGCAAGAGCATCCCTCGATGAAAAGACAGAGAGATGGATTGAGCTAGAAGATAAGGTATAAGCATACCTAAAACGGAATAAAGGAGTACCTATGATAATAAATATATCGGAAACACCGGAAGAACTTGGAAGAAGAGCCGCCGCTCTGATTGCAAAGCTGATAAACGAAGCTATAAGCAGCAACGGCTACGCCAGAATCGTTCTCTCCACCGGGAAAAGCCAGTTTGAGACACTGGATCATCTTGTGCAGGAGAATGTCGACTGGGCAAAGGTTGAGATGTTCCACCTTGATGAATATGTCGGCATTGATGAAAACCATCCAGCATCCTTCAGGAAGTATCTTAAGGAGAGGTTTGTCTCCAGGGTAAACCCCGGCAAGGTCTATTTTGTAACAGAGGAGGAAAGTATCCCTGCTCTTGCAGAAAACCTCAGGGAAAAGCCTGTTGACGTCGGAGTGATCGGAATCGGGGAAAACGGGCATATCGCTTTTAACGATCCTCCTGCTGATTTTGATACAGACGAAGCATATAAAGTTGTTACTCTTGACAGCAGATGCCGGTCGCAGCAGGTCGGAGAGGGCTGGTTCCGCTCAATAAATGAGGTTCCTGAAAAGGCGATAACGATGTGCGTGAAGGAAATCATGAAAGCCAGACACATTGTCTCTGCAGTCCCTCATAGCACAAAAGCTGAAGCTGTATGGAGAACAATAACAACCCCGCTTACACCGGAAGTTCCCGCAACAGTTCTCAAAAGCCACGAAGACTGGAATCTCTTTCTGGATCAGGAATCGGCTTCAATGCTGCTTGGCAGCAGAGCACATTCCTGACTGAAAAGAAAAGCAGGGTCATTGCTACCCTGCTTTTTACGCCCTACAAGATTCGAACTTGTCACCTACTGCTTAGAAGGCAGTTGCTCTATCCAGGTGAGCTAAGGGCGCGTTTATGCACTTAATCAATGCACTTGGGGATATATACCTTTTTTTCAGACAAATGTCCAGAGCCTAGATAATCTTTCCGAAACGTTCTCCGTCCAGATACTCACCGTCGATGTAGAGAAGCTGTTTATCGCATCCCTCTGAGACAAAACCATTCTTCCTGAAGAACGCCTTTGACCTCTCATCATCTGATCTGGTCACCAGATTTATCTTAGTCACGCCTCTCTCCCTAGCCTCCGATATAGCAAAATCAAGAAGCTGCCCGGCAATTCCCTTTCCCCAGAATTCCTTTCTCACCGCAATAGCAAGCTCGCCCCTGTGCTTTGTCCTGAGACGCCTTGAAACCCTTATTTCACAGGCCCCCACGACCTTTCCATCTGAAATAGCCAGCACATGGACAGATGGTGACTGCCTTATCTCCGCAATGAAGAACTTCTCATCCCCTGCATCAAGCGCCTCAATATCTGAACAGGAAAGCGCCAGATTATCAGTATCCCCTGTCACTGTTTTCATGAAATCGAGAAGAAGCGCAGCATCTTCTGCTCTGACCATTCTGTAAAATGTATCCATGAAGATTATCTTAACATGAAGACAGCCTGTTTTCTATTTTCTTTTGATTGTCTTCGAAATATACGCTTTTCTGACGCTATCAAGAATGGAGATCCTCAGATTTCGCTCCTCCTCGGAAGAAAGTCCCAGAGAGCCGACAACACCTGAAAGCCTCCTCATCGCCTCGAATGCAACGCAGTCGGCATGTGCTTCGATATTACCAAGATTCCCTGCCCTTTCCATCCAGAAATGGAATTCCGCTATTTCCTTTCCAGCCTCTGCCTTGACAGTGGAAATCATCTTTTCCTTCAATGGCTGGGCAACTCCGAGATCCTCTGTCCTCACAACATTAGCAGCATCAGGAAGATCATGGGGAAAAGAAAGATCGTACAGCTCCTTTCCTTCCAGCCTTGAGATCTCTTCTTCGGAAAATGTAAAGTAGAGTCCCGAAGAAGCAGAAATCACAGCATCGGAAAGCATAGCCTCTTCCATGCGTCTCTCATAAGGGACCGGGCACACTCCTGGCGGCACAAGAAATGTTTTTGTCACATCCCGAAGCGTCATATATACCTCATGAGATGGCAAAAGAGCTGAGGCGACAAGCCTCGCACTCTCTCCCGACCCGACAATCAGGATCCTGCGTTTTCCCTCAACCCTCGCGACTACTGCATCGATTATCGTTTCGTCAAAAACACGAAGCCGGTAATCTGTATGCATCCGCTTCGAAAAAGCTGCTGCCATATTGAAAAGCTTATCGAGCGCAGGGGAAGAAGAACCGATGAGCCTGGAAACAGATGCAGCTTCGATAATCTGGCCCTGTACCGTATCCTCTCCGAAAAGCGGCGATATCACCCCGGATGAAAGCAGAAAGACATGCTTCTCCGCTTCTTCTCCCTCAATACTGTATCTGCATCTGGATACAGCTATCGGATTAAGCGAGAGAGCCCTTTCAAAAACCTCTGCAGCAACCTTTGCCTCTGCTACCACTTCAGCTCTATCACAGGTAATGATTATGACAAACGGGAAGCGTATGCTTTTAAGAAGCTTCCGCCCTGTACGGACAAGCACTTCCTCACCTCTATTCTGAAGGGATGCAAAAAGCTTCGTATCTACAGTAAAATCAAGACCCGTTATATAAAGCATGGATTGAGGATAACACAGCTTCTCTTCCTTGTCTTTTTACTGTAGCATCAGAGCATGAGAATACTTGTCGTTGAAGATGATAAGGATATAAGTACGCTGATAGCCTTTCACCTGAAAGCAAATGGTTTTGAGACAGATATAGCATCGAATGGGCGGGATGCTATCGAAAAACTCAGAACCGGAAACTACGCACTCGCCCTCCTGGATATACTTATACCGGAAGTCTCAGGAATAGCTGTCCTGAAATATATCAGGACAGAAAGCCCCCATCCTGATCTTCCTGTCATAATTGCCTCAGCACTTACAGAGGAAGCCGAGATAATCGCCTCCCTTGAACTAGGTGCTGATGATTACATCACAAAGCCATTCTCCCCGAAGATCCTTGTTGCACGGGTCAGATCTGTTATCAGGAGAGGAGAACATCGAAGGATAGCAGGAGCGGTCAGGACCGAGAAAGGAATATTCATGGACCCTGGAACAAGGAAATGCACTGTGCTTGATGTCCCGGTTGTCCTCACAGCAACTGAGTTCGACATGCTTCTGGCCCTGATACGGGAAGGAGGAAGAGTTCTCACAAGAACAGAAATCATAGAAAAGATAAAAGGCAATGACTATCCTGTCACAGAGCGGTCAATCGACGTGCAGATAGCAGCTCTTCGCAAAAAGCTCGGAAAGATGGGATACGCAATAAAAACAGTCTGGGGAATCGGGTACAGATATGCCGAAGAAGAGGAATAACAAAGACAGATACCTTCAGATAATAGAAGCAATGGGAGAAGGTGTGCTCCTGATTTCCAGGAAGCACAGGATAGCGCTGGCAAATTCCAGTGCACAGGCAATGCTTGGATGGAGCGGCACGATAAAAGGAAAAAGGCTTGAGGAGCTTTTCTCCGGTACGGAACTCGAGAATCACGTTGACTCAGTATTCAAGGATGGGAAGAAGAGGACATTCCGCATTATGGGCTATCATGATGCAATCGGAGAAGATGCAGTTCTCAAAGGAAAAGGAAGAGAAAAGCAATATGAGTTCTGCATCACGCTTCTAGATGAAAAGTATGCTGTAGCAACATTCAGCGATGTCACGATGCTCGAAAGGCTTGAAATGGTCAGACAGGACTTTGTCTCCAATGTCTCCCATGAGCTGAAGACCCCGCTCACGGCAATAACGGGATTTGCGGAAACGCTTGCAGAGGAAAACCTTTCGGAAGAAGAAAGAAAAGGATTTGCCCGCATAATCCAGAAAAACGCAGTTCATATGCAGGGAATAATAAAGGATCTGCTGCTTCTCACCTCCCTCGACCGCGCGGAAATAGCACCGATGATGGAAAGGACTACTGATACAAGGATCCTGCAGGATGTGAAAGCCTATACCCAGTACAAGGCACAGACAAAGGAAATAGAGGTAATATATGAGCCCTCCGACGAAACGATTCTGTGCAATGAATCACTGGTAGTGCAGGCGCTTGTGAACCTTGTTGTAAATGCAATCTCATATTCACCCGAAAACTCAAAAGTAACACTGAGGACAAAAAGGAAGGGAGAGATGCTTGAGTTTGAAGTCACCGATCATGGTTATGGGATCTCAGAGGAAGATATCCCCAGGATCTTCGAGCGCTTCTACCGTGTAGATAAAGCAAGAAGCAGGGAAGACGGCGGAACAGGAATAGGGCTTTCCATAGTCAGGCATATCGCAATAATCCACAAAGGGACAATAAAGGCAGAAAGCAGGCTCGGCGAAGGCTCCGTATTCACCCTCTCTCTGCCGGTCAGCTGACATAAGAGAAAATTATCGATGGGGAGAATGATGAGAAATCGGTAGCCTTGAAAGAGAGCCCGATGGTTCCTGAGAAACCGCTGCCCTCTCCCCTGAGAAAGAAATTAACAAAGGCATTATCCGGATTGAAGGAAAGCAATACATGGCTTTTCTCAAGATAAGAAACAGCAAATGTGAATGATGTTTCCGGCAGGAACTGGAAAGTGAGCTCAGCTTCAGCCTCCACAGATCTTGTATCATCCTCTACAAGCCCTGTCATCGAAACCGAGCAGCGAGGACGGAAGAACCTCAGATCTCCGGATGATGTGAATCTGTCCAGGCCAAGCGCAAGGGAAAGCGTTGTGGATTCAGCAAGCGCATCCCACCCTATATAGATATTCTCGTCACGAAGAGTCAGGAGCTTTCCGATGTATATACCACCTGAAACAGGGCCGAATGAGAGGATCGTCCCTACCCCCACATCAAAGGATTCGCTTCCAGATTCCCTCTCGAATGGAGAGAACCAGGCATTCATGAAAACATCACCGATGTTATCCAGCCTCTGGTTTTCCCTTATCATCTTGTTTCCGCCCGAAACCCTCAGCCCTACTGCAAGATGCGGTATAGCATATGCCATATCTACTTCAAGACGCAGTGATGAATGAACATCATATAAAGGTTCATTTTCGCCGATCCGTTCAAACTCAGTACCGAAGAATGCGGTAAGAGCCACATAGCGCGCTATAAAAGATGCCTCAATATTCCATTTCTGATTCTGAAGAAGCGGCATAGGATCCGATCCGAAAAGAGAAGCATCCAGCCCATCGGACAGGGACGCTGAAAGAGCAAAAGGTCCCGGCTCAGTCTCCATCAGAGCAAGTGCGGCAGGATTGGCAAAGACATCGGAGAACCTTCCCGAATATGATGCAGAGATGAGAGGACTATCAAGAGGATTCTCATCGCTTATCGAGAATGCGGGAAGCCCAGCTGCGAAAACAAGAGCTGAAAGAAGTATCATTACCAATCGCTTCATCGCTAAAGATTATATCAGATTGACGCTGTTATGCTATACTCAGCATATGGGCGAAGTATTCTTCCACATTGATCTTGATGCATTCTTCGCTTCTGTTGAGATGCTTGATCATCCCGAGTACCGGAACAAGCCTCTGATAATAGGCACACCAGGGCCAAGGCATGTAGCCTCTACCTGTTCATATGAAGCAAGGAAGTATGGAGTACACAGCGCAATGCCGATGACGACAGCACTGAGACTCTGCCCTGATGCAATCTGCATTCCAGGAAGAATGAAAAGATATTCGGAGATGAGCAAGAAGGTTATGGGCATCATCAAATCATTCGCTCCAGGCTTTCTTCAGGTCTCCGTCGATGAAGCATTCCTGGACCTTACAGGAATGGAGAGAATCTATCCACTGCCAGGAAAAGCTGCCAGAAAGCTAAAAGAACAGATCTGCTCAGAAACCGGACTCACAGTCTCAATAGGTGTCGCCGCATCCAGATTTATCGCAAAACTTGCATCAGACTACAGGAAACCGGATGGGCTTACGATAGTTCCTGCCGGAAAAGAAGAGCTCTTTGTCGATACAGTGGGGCTGAGAAAACTCTGGGGAATCGGTGATTCGACTCTGAGGAATCTGGAGAAAAGAGGAATATCATCAACAGAAACACTTAGAAAGTATTCCCTTCAGGAACTTACCAGGCTATTTGGTGAGAGCAGCGGAGAATACCTTTACAGAATAGCAAGAGGAATAGATCCCGGGATATATCAGGGAGAAGCGAAATCAAGATCGATATCGACTGAAAAGACATTCTATCCAGATATCTACGGTTACGATGCGCTTGACAGCTCGCTTCTCGAGATGTCACAGGAAGTCATGTTCAGGGCACTTGATGAGAAGAAAGTCCCGCGTACAGTCGGAATCAAGCTGCGCTATGGGGATTTCTCAACAATATCTGCCCAGACAACTCCTTCAAGACCTATCTACTCTTCAGGAGATGTTTTCGAGCTGGCAAGATCACTTCTGCATGAACGTTACAGCGGCGATGGCGTACGGCTAATCGGGGTTGTGCTTTCCGGAATATATGATGGAGAGGATGTAGAGCAGCGAGACCTTTTCTCAGAGAAGGAAGAGAAGGAGCGGAAGCTTGAGAAGACGATCCTTAGCTTATCACATAAAGGCTCAAAGCTCGTAAAAGCAAGGAACCTGGATTATACGGACGGCTAAGCCTTTCAAGAAAAGGACGATGATGCTATTCTTTCCACATGCTTAATATCGTGCTCTTTCATCCTGAGATACCACAGAATACAGGCAATATAGCACGCACCTGTGCAGTTACAGGTACGCACCTCCATCTTGTGCGTCCCCTTGGTTTCGATATCTCGGAAAAGAGCGTAAGACATGCTGGCCTGGACTACTGGAATGAAGTTGACATAACAGTCTACGAGTCAGTTGACGATTTCATGGACAAGCACAAAGGCGATGAGCTGTGGTTTTTCTCCAAAAAAGGCAGAAAAGCATACACAGATGTCTCTTTCAGCGGAAAAGAAACATATCTGATCTTCGGACCGGAGAGCACAGGGCTTGATGAAGAGCTTCTGAGAGCATACGCTGACAAGGTGCTGAGAATACCTATGAAACATGGTGTAAGATGCCTTAATCTATCAAACAGCGTGGCAATTGCCACATATGAATATTACAGACAGCTTGGCTTCCCTTCATTTGAAATAGAATGGGAAGAAAGCTTTATCGGGGAGGATCTATGAGGATCTCTGTCATTGGATGCGGGAACATGGGAGGAGCAATAGCTTCCGCCCTTGCAGATTCGGAATGGGAAGTCTCCGTCTATGATAAGGCCAGAGAGAAAGCAGAGGCATTGCAGGAAGCCAAGGGCATTGCAGTCCTTGATTCCCTGGAAGAAGCAAGCGGAAGCGGCGCTATCATAATAGCGGTAAAGCCACAGGTGCTTCCTTCTCTCTATGAAAGTCTTAAAGAAGTCGAAACCGGGCTATGGATTTCAATCGCAGCTGGTGTTCCCCTATCAGTTCTTGAGGATCACATAGGAACGGAGAACGTGGTGCGCTTCATGCCTAATATCGGAGCGAAATCAAGGAAATCGGTAACTGCAATAGCAGCAGGAAATGAAGTCAGCATGGAACAGAAGGAACTTGCATTATCAATTGCTTCCTCATTCGGTTCTGCATACTTCATCCAGGAAAGCCTGTTCCCTGCATTTATCGGAATATCAGGTTCTGGAATCGCATTCTATTTCGAGATGATGCATCAGATGGCAATGGCTGGGGTGAAAGAAGGAATCCCCTATCCTGAGGCACTTGCCATAGTCAGGGATACAGCCATCAGTGCAGCAGAAGTACAGAAAAGCCAGGGAGAGAATGCAATAGCACTTGAAACAATGGTCTGTTCTGCTGCAGGAACAACTATTGAAGGAATAAAAGCACTTCAGGACGGAGGATTTGCCTCCGCAGTGATGAATGCAGTTGAAAATGCAGCGGCAAAGAGCGTAGAACTCGAAGCAAAAGCACGCTATGGAGAGAGATAAAAATGATAGATATCAGAGAACTTAAAACCCGCGAAGAAGAAATCAGGAAGAATATCGAGAATCGTTTCATGAATGTTAATCTCGATCAGATAATGGCAGACCAGGACAAAAGATCAGGTCTGATGCAGGAAACTGAGGCACTCAGGGCAAAAAGGAACGAGAATGCCCAGAAAATGAAAGGAAAGCTCGATCCTGAGACAAGGAAAGCCCTTATAGAGGAAGGAAAGGCTATAAAGGATAAGCTTGCTGAAGTTGAAGCTGAATTCAATGAAATCGACGGGAAATTCATGGATGAGGCAAAGACTATCCCTAACTACACCCACCCTTCAGCTCCTATCGGAAAAGAAGATAAGGACAGCCTTGCAGTCAAGTTCTTCGGAGAACCTACAAAATTCTCATTCAAGGCAAAGGATCATGTAGAGCTGGGAGAAGCGCTGGATATTCTTGATTTCGACAATGGTGCGAAAGTCGCAGGACAGAAGTTCTACTACATCAAGAACAAGGGAGTCATTCTTCAGATGGCCCTTGAGCGCTATGCAATGGATATTGTCATTAAGCATGGATTCACTCCATTCATCACACCTGATATCGCAAAAGAAGAAATCCTGAATGGAATTGGATTCAATCCGCGTGGAGCTGAATCAAATATCTATACAATAGAGGGTACAGGTACCTGCCTGGTCGGAACAGCGGAAATCACTCTGGGAGGCTATTATTCAGGAGAGATCATCCCTAAGGATAAGCTCCCGATAAAGATGACAGGACTCTCTCACTGCTTCAGAAGAGAGGCAGGCGGAGCTGGCCAGTACTCAAAAGGACTCTATCGTGTGCACCAGTTCTCAAAGCTGGAGATGTTCATCTACTGCCTTCCTGAGGAAAGCGACAGCTATCATCAGGAGATTCTTTCAATAGAAGAAGAGATCTTCCAGGGACTTGGACTGCCATATCGTATTGTTGATACAGCTACAGGAGATCTCGGAGCTCCGGCATACCGCAAATTCGATATAGAAGCGTGGATGCCGGGAAGAGGAGACAACGGGGAATATGGAGAAGTCACATCAACTTCCAACTGTACGGATTATCAGGCAAGATCGCTGAATATACGCTACCGCGATGATGATGGAAAGCCGAAGTTCGTACACATGCTGAATGGAACTGCAGTCGCGCTTTCAAGAGCGATAGTCGCGATTCTTGAGAACTACCAGAATGAGGATGGCTCTGTATCAGTCCCGCCAGCCCTTATTCCATACTGTGGATTTGACAGGATTACAAAATGAATGAGACAAGTGCACTTATCACAGATTTCTATGAACTGACGATGATGCACGGCTATTATCTTGAACATCACGATTCAAAGGCCGTCTTCGATATGTTCTATCGCAACAACCCATTCCAGGGAGGATATACAATCTTCACTGGAATCGAGGAGCTTATCGACAAACTCGAAGGTCTGAGATTCAGCGAAAGCGATATAGCATATCTCAGATCGCTTTCGATATTCGATGAAGGATTCCTGGAGTATCTAAGAGATTACCGCTTCCACGGTGATGTCTATGCTTTCGATGAGGGTACTCCAGCATTCCCGGGCGAACCGCTTATAAGAGTTGAAAGCGACCTGATGGATGCGCAGCTTGTCGAGACCCTTCTGCTGAATACTGTTAATTTCGAGACGCTGATTGCGACAAAAGCCTCCAGGATGGTTCTTGCTACAAAAGGACATGGCAGGATCATGGAATTCGGGCTGAGAAGAGCACAGGGCGAAAACGGGGCACATTCGGCTTCCAGAGCTTCATTCATAGGAGGAACCAGCTCTACAAGCAATACATTCGCAGGCAAGAAATTCGGGATACCTGTATCCGGGACAATGGCTCATTCCTGGATAATGAGCTACAGCTCGGAAGAGGAAGCATTCAGGAAATTTACCGAAATCTACCCGGATAACGCAATTCTCCTGATAGATACCTACGACACGCTCGGATCCGGAATCGAAGCTGCGATAAAAATAGGACTTGAGCAGAAAGCCAAAGGAAAGAAAATCGGTGTCAGAATCGATTCAGGTGATCTTTCCTACCTCACAAAGGAAATCAGGGCAAGGCTGGATGAGGCAGGTCTTGAAGATGCAATAATCTGCGTATCCAACGATCTTACAGAAGAAATCATCCGAAGCCTTGTCGCTGATGGTGCTCCTATAGACAGCTGGGGAATCGGAACGCACCTCGTCACAGGAGGAAGCCAGGCTTCTCTCAACGGAGTCTACAAACTCTCTGCTAAAGAAGAAAATGGGACGATGATTCCATGTCTCAAAGTCTCAAATAGCTATGAGAAGACAACAAACCCAGGTATCAAGCAGGTATATAGGTTCTTCGATGATAACGGAAATGCCCTTGCCGATCTGATCACCTTAGCTGACGAGAAGATCGAGAGCGGAAAGAACATAACGTTCTATCACCCATTCTCAACCGCGGATTTCTTCATCATGAAAAAAGGACGCTATGCTTCTTTCAGGCCAATGCTTACAAAGAAAATGGAGAACGGCAGAAGGCTCTCCCCTGCTCCTGAGCTTAAGGAAATACAGAGAAGCTCTGCAGAGAAACTTACAGCTTTCGATAAGTCATACAAGAGGCAGATCAACCCGCATATCTACAAAGTTTCGCTTTCTGAGAATCTGAGGAATCTCAAAACAGAGCTTCTTGTAAAAACAAGAACAAGAGAAAGCGAAATGAAGAACAGCTGAAAATGGCGGTGGTGAGCAATCACCACCGTTTTTTAATCAGATTTCCTCAATATATATTTCAGGAGAAATTGTCCTGAGCATTTTAAGCATCTCGGAATGCTCCATACGCTTCATTCCCCGCAGAGTGCAGATGAAGCAGAATTTACCATCAGAACCAGGTTCTTCAGATTCTGTCTGCATGTTTCTTATTATTATTCCGCGCATCTTTGCTTCATGCAGGAAATAGCTGAATGACATCTTCTCCGGAATCTCTATATAAACTTCTGCATCGCGAGCTCTGCTTCTTATAAAGAAATCCCAATGATTCAGGAGCGTAAGAACTACAAATATAGCAATACCACCTACTACCGCAACCTCATAAAGACCGATTCCTATGGAAAGTCCTATGCATGCAGAGGCCCATAATCCCGCAGCTGTAGTAAGTCCTTTTATCTGATTTCTCCTTGTAACAATTATCGTTCCAGCACCGAGGAATCCTATGCCGCTTATAACCTGCGCAGCCATCCTGACAGGATCTCCTGTATCATAAACCTGGTAGACGTACTGGTTCGTCATCATTACAATGCAGGACCCCATACATACGAGTATGTATGTTCTGAGTCCTGCTGGTCTGTTCTTAAGCCCTCTCTCAAGTCCAAGTATTCCACCGAGCACAAGGGAGAAAAATATCCTGAATACTATTGCTGAATCCGTAAGATAACGAATCTCATCCATCAGGCTCTGGGAATCCTCACCTTGCTGAAGAAAAGCATACTGTCAAAATAAGTCATGGCTGCAGGCGGTACAGTGAAGGTAAATCCTTCCTTCCTGCATTCCATGTCAAACTCATTCTTGAAGACCTCCAAAGCTGCCATCTCCTTCTCTCCAGGCATACTTATCCCATATCCAAGGCTTATATGGAAACGATACCTGTCATGGCCAGGAAACCTCAGTCCCATTATCTCTGAAACAGAATCTCTCCAGTCTCTTATCAGGACATCATCGGAGTATGTATCAGGGTACAGTCCTATGCATATTCCGCTCTCAATCCAAAGGTCATCAAACCTCATATTGACAGAAGGAAAAGCAGGTACACCCCTCCATTTCTCCTCAAAAAGGTCATCAACCTCAGCAAGGGGGGCATCAAGAGGCAGCAGAGATGTCCAGTACCCATCTTTCCTGACACTGTCGCAGACTCCCTCGATTGCAGTCATATGAAGGCTCTCATCGGGAAGCGATGAAAAAACAGTTCTGGGAAATGCAGTAGAAATAAGGTCCCGTTCCTTTACAGTCCTCAGGAAAACCTCCGAATCATGGTCCAGAAGACAGATCATGGTGTTTCCAGTAAACTTTCTTGCACTTCCGTCTACATTGAATTTCTTTCCGACACTCTGTCCAAAGCAAATATCATCTTTCCACATATAATCCTCCTCTATTTGATTGCACTGTCCATTGTTCCCTTTATGAAATACTTCTGCAGACAAAGATATATGATTGCTACAGGAAGAACGGAGAGAACAGCAGCTGCCGCCGCTGCAGGCATATTGCTGTTTCCTTCAGTGAAAAATGAAGAAATCGCAAGGGTAATTGTCTTGAGCTTAGGCTTCTGAAGCACATACAGCTGGAAGCTGTAATCATTCCAGATCGCAACACCGGTAAGTATCAATACAGAAGAAATCACAGGTACCATATTAGGCAATATGATTCTTGGGAAGATCATGAACTGTGAACAGCCATCTATCAATGCCGCTTCATCAAGCTCTTTTGGAATTCCTGTTATGAAATTCGAGAACATGAAAATCGACATTGGGAGATTGTAAGTCACTGTAATCAATATAATTCCCCAGAATGTATTGATACCTCCTATTGCTACAAGTTCCTTGTAGATAGGGACAAGAACTGAAAGTGGTGGGACCATCATGACACCAACAAAACATGAAAGTATGAATTTATTGATTCTTGTCTTGTGACGGGCAAGAGGATAAGCCGCAATCGCACCGAAAATCAGGACAAGCACTACAGAGAACACAGTTACTATCAGAGTATTTACGATTGCAAGTCCTATATCACCCCTATCAAGTGCATATGCATAAGCATCAAAAGTAGGTTCTTTGGGAAAAAGCCAGTAGCTTGTCCTATCCGTTCTCGCCTTGAATGAAAGTGAAAGTATGATATAAAACGGCGCAAAGAAGAATAGGGATATGACAATAGCAGCCGCTGATTTCAGCCAGTTCCATCTTGTGTTCAATTTGCTCTTACTATCAGCCATTGTATTGCATCTCCTTCTTCTGCAGATATTTGTTAAGCAGAACATTGACAATTACGATAAAGGCAAAACTGAACATACCAACAGCCGCAGAATAACCTGCCTGCTGATTCGCAAAATAAAGATTATTGATCAGCGAGGAAAGCGAATGAGAAGCATAGCCAGGACCTCCGTTTGTCATAGCAACGACAAGACCGAACATCTTAAGTCCTCCTATGATATTCAGGACAAGGCTAGTGGTGAAAGCCGGGAGCAGCATCGGAATCGTAATATTCCTGAATGTCTGCCATCCATTCGCACCATCTATGCTTGCAGCTTCCTTATACATATCAGGAATGGCCTGCAGACCGGCAATAAAAATGATCATCGTCTTTCCGCAGTATGCAATGCTGTTGATAATCGTAATTATTATGACAGCTCTCATTCCACGGCTCATCCAATCTACTTTATCAGCACCGAAAAGCACAAGAATATCATTGAGAGCACCCCGCTCATATGTAACTATGAAGTACCAGATATAACCTATTATAAGCTGTGCAACCATCGCAGGAAGATAGATAACAGTTCGAGCAGCGCTTCTGAAGAAGAACTTGCTGCAGAGAAGCATAGCAAATGACAGGCCCAGTATCGTCTGTATGAATGTAGAACCGAATCCATATATCAGGGTATTGCGGAATGCCGTCCATACCTGTGGATCGGAGACCATCTTCCTGTAATTGTCAAAACCGACATATGAATAACTCTGAGAATAACCATTCCAGTTGGTAAAAGAGATATTTATACCAGAGATAATCGGAACGACAACAAAAGAAATAAAGAGTATCACTGCAGGAAGCGTCAATAATGTCAGAGCTCTTGGATCAGAGGACAAGAAACTGCCGAGATTCTGCTTTTTTTTCATTTTACCTCCATAGAAAAGAAAAGGAGCTGCAGGAGCAGCTCCTTATGTGTCACTGCTGAGCCATCAAAGCAAGATAGCTGTCTTTCATCGTGTTGCAGGATTCCTCAATGCTCATTTCACCTGCTGTAAGGGCTCCTCCGATTGTTCTCATCGTTGCCCACATTCCTGATGGAAGCCATTCACGGTCGAAGTACGGATAGATCTGAAGATCAGCAAACTGTGCATAGTCCTCAGCAAGCTTCTGCTCCGAATCGATATCAACAAAGCCAGCAGGCATACCAGCCATATCACAGACATACTTAACATTCTCAGGACGAGCCATGAATTCAAGGAGTGCAATTGCAAGATCCCTGTTCGGAGAATCTTTCCAGATTCCATAGCATTCACGTTCACCACCAATCCAGATCTGATCATCATCTTCGTGGAAAGCCGGTACCGGCATCATCGAAAGATCTGCATCCGGATTGAGTTCCCATGCGGATGCTATCATAGCCTGATTATTGAAATTAAACATCGCTTCACCGAATGCAAGCTTCTCCTGTGTATAAATAGGATCTGCCGTTGTTGCATCGACATTCATGAAACCACGGTCTTTGAGCTCCGTTATAAAACCAGAAACAGGAGCCCATTTCGACCAGTCAAATGTGCCATTGTAAAGTGCTTCAGCATTGTCTCCAGCCTCATTGCAGGTAATAAGCATCGACACTGCCATGATATCCATCATATTTGCTTGGATTCTCGTATCCTTTCCTGTGACATATACTGGTGTGATGCCAAGAGCCTTAACATCCTCACAGCACTGATAGAATTCATCAAGTGTACGTGGAACATGATCCCATCCGGCTTCAGCAAGAAAGGTCTTGTTGTATATTATTCCACTCTGTTCCATTGTTATCGGCATCGCAACAATGCTTCCATCATCTGTAGTGACAGTATTTATGACGGAAGGAGCTATTCGTGATGAGAGCTCAAGATCATTGAGCGGCATAAGGTATTCAGCATACCTGTTGACAGCCCAGCCATGTGTTGCAAAAACATCCGGGAGATCATTTGCAGCCATCCTTGCCTTCATAAGGTTCTCGTAATCGCTGCCATATGTCGTGTACTCAACCTCAACACCTGGATTTTCTTCCATGAAAAGCTCTATCACATGCTCCACGGCTTCAAATGTAGGAGATGAAGCATTAGTTGCTACCGTCAATGATCCATGAAGTCCATCATCGGAGCTTTCGCTGGAACCACCGGCAGCTGCCGGAAGGATAATACAGAGCGATATAAGCATAAAAACAAGAAATTTTTTCATTACAAACTCCTTCTGCTTATATTCTTTGATTCTGAACAAGACTCTGTAAATAATACTTTCTTCAGATAAAATAACACTTTGATATGATATAGCAATTCTTTATGATAGATTAACTTACATTTAACAAAGCTGAAATGGTATAATACTTCTATGATAAGAACGAGGAAGCTTCTGAACAGGCTCACAAAGTATTTCATATTAAGCACTGCCCTGCCGATCCTGGCTATAATAATACTCTCTGCGGGGCTTCTCGAAAGATACTATACCAGACAGCTCCTCACGCTTATGGACGGTTATGTTGACAGTACGGCAGAGAATATTTCGATGTATATTGGCAATCTGGAGCAAGTTATACTCCTGCCGTATTTTGATGATGAGGTCATGTCTCTTTTAAGCAAATACAGCAAGCAGGACGATGTGAGCTTTGTTGAGCAGACAATCTTTGAGAATGCTTTCGGCAACCTTATTTCCTCAATCAGGTATGTAAGCAATAATTTCTATAGTACGCTTATAGTCCATGATGATGACGTCATATACTCAAGCTCGAACTACACACTCTCCGAGCCTCTGAATGACCACAACTGGAGTGAAGAAGACTGGTATCAGAAAGCAATAGAAGAAAATGGAAATATAATATTTGTCCCACCGCACAGAACCGATTACTACTCCCCTTCAGACGATGAGATAAAAATATCGCTTGTATGCACTATAAGGAATCTTGTGACAAGGACACCATATGCGGTAATCAAGATTGACATACTCCCATCATCATTCGCCTCATTTTTCGCAAATCTCGATTTCGATGTCCCATTTTCTGCCTATATATCGGATACGGAGAACAATCTGGTTTTCTCAACCTCATCCGATAGCTTCATGGAGAAGATGCTACCGCTGAAAGAAGAAAACGGGCAGATAAAAATTGAAGAATATAATGAGAACCTTGTCCATCACATCCAGCATAACATTGTAGATACGCCATATACCCTGAACATACTTCTGGATAAAACGACAATGATGAAGAGGACCGTGACAGTCTATGCAATAGGAATCGGACTGTATATTATTGCCTTTATTATAGCGCTCCTCCTTAACAGAAGACTCACAAAAAGGATCTCGGAACCTATTACGGCGATGAGAAAGGTTCTATCCGAAGTTGAAAAGGGTAATTTCAACGTTTCTTATGAAAGCCGTAAAGGCTGGGAATTGGAGGAACTGGGAACCAGCCTTAACCATGCTATAGATGATCTGAAAGATCTGATTGAAAAGAACTATATAGCCAAGCTCGCAGAGGAGAAAGCTGAGAACAAAGCACTACTTTCACAGCTGCAGCCCCACTTCCTCTTCAACACCCTGAACACACTTATAGCGCTAATTTATGAAGAGAAGTACAAAGAACTTGAAAATGGTCTTTACAGTCTTTCCGATCTGCTTCGCTATGTTCTGAGAAAGGACAATCTTGTACCTCTATCCGATGAAATGAATTTCATAATGTCATATCTTCTGCTGCAGAAAGACAGATTCGGAGACCGGCTGGATTATTCAGTCTCGGTGGATGAAAAAGTCCAGAAGATGCTGGTTCCACGCCTTCTGGTACAGCCTTTTGTAGAGAATGCTGTCATCCATGGGATGGAACCGGACAAAAGGAAATGCACAATACAGATAACTGCAGAAGAAAAAGATGGCCGCATGATGATAACCATAACAGATGATGGCAGAGGTTTTGACATGGACAGGACCGACATAATGTCATCAATCGGAATCTCAAACAGCTTTGACAGAGTAAAGATCCTGGATCCAGAAGCAACTGTGAACATCTCATCAAGCCCTGGAAATGGATGCATTGTCATTATTGATATAAAGGAGGTCTCCTCATATGAAAATCCTGATTGCTGATGATGAGACAGGGGTAAAGACCCTTTTCAGGCATTTCATGGAACAATACCCATCTCCCTATACGGAATACAAGATGGCAAATACTGGAGAAGAACTCAGGAACCTCTGTCTTCAGGAGTCCTTTGATATCGTTTTTTCAGATATAAAAATGCCGGGTCTTACAGGGCTTGAGGCGATATATGAGATAAAAAACGCCTCAGAAAATGACACCGCAAGCTATTATATCATCTCAGGATATGGGGAATTTGAGTTTGCCCAGCAGGCAATAAGACTAGGCATAAAGGATTATATTCTCAAACCAGTAAGATACTCCGTAATAGAGAAAATTCTGCGAAGCGAAGAGGAAAAGCTCTTTCTTGGCCTTTCTCTGGAAAATGCATGGGCAATGAAGGATGAGAAAGCGGCAATGGAGCTTTCCCAGGCCATACAGAATCTTGCAGCTTCATATGAAGAAAGATACAAATCATTTTATTCATCCCTGAATGGATGGAAAAGCAGAGCAGCAGGCAATGGGATTCCTATTGATGGGGAGTATTTCAGAAAATGGTTTGGCTCTGATCTTGGAACTTTCAATGAGCAGCGTGCATTTCTTGAAAAAGCTACTCTCAGCAGCACGGATGGCTCTTATTCGAAAGAGCTTATGATGAAGATAATAAGCCAGATAGAAGACAATTACCGCAACCCGTCTCTAGGACTCGATATGATTGCAGATCAGCTTGGGTACAGCACACAGTACCTCAGTATGATATTCAGCAAGGAAACAGGAATTCCATTTTCTCTATACCTGACGAAAAAGAGAATCGAGAACGCCAAGCATCTGCTGGATACAACAAAGATGAAAGTCAAAGACATAGCCAAGCTGTGCGGATATTCATATACAAGCTATTTCATCAAGGTATTCAGAAAGGAAACTGGTTTCTCCCCTAATGAATGGAGGGATGATCCTAACAGCTGAGCTATGCTGAAAGAGGCCCGCAGAACCGGGCCTCTCACCAATTATTCTACTACGGCTCCATCATAAAAAATCTTTCCATCCACCCTTGCATAATGGGAGAAGAATTCATTCCATATCCTCCACGATTCCTCAGGGAAATAGGAGTGAGCAGAATCCTTGACCTGTGTGAACTGCACAAGAGGTACTCCATCAGGCCCTGGATATGTAGTAGTTGTAAAAAGACCATCATCGCTGGTTTCCATCACGGAGTTCTCAGTTCCGATTCCATTCAATGCTGTCCAGTAAGCTGTTGCATTTGCAACTCCATCTGCATTAACAGCACTATCATACTGTCCATAGTAAAGGCTTAGAGGGATAATCGTATCGATGGAATCTGTCAGACCTTCCGCTGCATAGCCAATCGGAGCAATTGCAGCAAATACATCAGGAGCAACGGATGCAAGAGCAAGTGTCATCGCACAGCCGTTGGAATGTCCTGTTCCATATACTCTTGATGAATCAATATTATAGTTTGCCTTTGTCTCATCAATTACGTGAAGAAGGAATGAAACATCGTCAGCACCTTCTGCATCACCAAAGAGAGCTGGAACCATCCATGATGGCGCAGGAATATTTGCAGGGTTTGCATCTGGATTCGGATATCCCTGGGCAAATACTACAATCAAGCCTTCCCTTTCCGCGATATCAGCCCATCTTGATTCCTCTGCAAGAGCGTACATTGTAGCTGTATAGCCATGAAGCACAAGAACCATAGGAGCTGGAACTGATGGGTCATAAGACTCAGGTACATATGTCATGTATCTTCTGATAAGGCCATCATATTCCTCTTCGGTGAAGATGTATCCAGTTCCATCCGGGCGCTCTGCGAAATTCATTGCAAAGGCAAGATGTCCGCCAGCCTTTCCAAGAGGACGTGTATGCGTTCCCGCAAACTCATTCCAGATAACAGCAGGTGTAAGCTCTGCATCGGAAGCACTAGACCATACTGCAGAAACTACGTTGTCTGAATCATACTCAACAATTGCGTAATCATTATACGCGTAGGAATCGACGCCATCGATTGTCCTGAAATAGTCTTTTACTGCTTCATCTTTGCATCCGATGAACCATACAGGTATCTGAAGCGTATTTGCAACAAGTCCTACTTCCTCAAGCCCTCTCATTCCATCTGCAGGGAATGGATAGCAGAAGCCCTTTCCCAGCTCCTCGATGTAGGCTTCATCAGGATCTTCCGCATTTACGGCAACCACACCGCAGAATGCGGCAGGACAAGCTGCAGCAGCTGCAAGTGCCATCTCGCCACCCTCTTCATATCCGACGAGAGTTACTCTTGATTTATCCATTGTAAATGGAAGATAGAGAGATACGCTCTTGCTCCTCATCTGCGTGTAGACATCTTCAATAGCCTGAACATCATTTCTCATCGAAGGATCACCGGATACATTCCATGTTCCGTTCCCGCTTTCTGCAAATCCAAGTGCAAAACCAAGTTCATCGGCTGCTGCCATCCACTCTCTTCCAAGCTCGGACATTGCAAAGCCCTCTGCAGTTTCTCCATCTGGAACAATGATGATCACACCTGGTGCCCATGGATATAAATTGGAAGGAACATAGACACTGTATACTGCACCATTGGCAGCCATGTTATTGGCAAGACCTGATACAGGAGGAAGATACGGAGAAGCAGGATCCAGTGAATATCCTTTCTCCGAAACAGGTACTTCAGCTACTATGCTGATACTCTCAATGTCCTTAGGCTGGGCAACCATTAAAGGAAGTACAACGGCAAGACAGAGAAGTATCATAAAAAACTTCTTCAGATTCATACAAACCTTCAAAAACAAAAAAAGAAGCTGCTGAAGGAACAATACCCTCAGCAACCTCCCATTCCGGATTATATCATCCTTTTTCCCTGCTAATGAAAAATCTGTTCATGAATTTCTCAGATATAGTGAGAACAAGAGCTATGCTTCACAGAAAAGCCTATGACTAAAAAACCAAGATGCAATGGCTGCCCTCCAGAATAGGGAGAAGCTGTCATTCCTCCTCAGCAGAATCCTTTGTTTTCCAATTCTTCATAAGCGTAAAGAAATCTGTTTTCTGGAGAAGCATCTGCTTTTTCTTCACTTCTTCATTAAGGACCTCTTTATCAACATATGGCTTCCATTTTTCTATGACGTTCTTTCCAGCTATACGCCGTATCGACATTGCTTTAGTGTAAAACCTGTCAGCACCATCGCATAAGGAACGATCCTCTATTATTGAGAGGCGTTTAGGAAACTGTATTGCCAGAGACTTTGTCGTAAAGATCCTGTAGCCAAGAAGGAAGCATCTTACACCGAAATCCATTGCCTGATAGAACTCTCCTGAAATCATCGGATCGTATGACCGAAGGCGCTGGAAAAGCGCTCTGTCATATAAACCCAGTTCCATTACAGGGTAAAGATTCAGCTCTTCCTCATCTGTATCCAGCGATGGGGTAAAAGACATTGGATCAACCTGTCTGCCATTGATAAAAGGAGCTCTTAAAGTCGGAAGGACCTCAAGGGATGAGGAAATCATAACAGGCGTGATTATCGCCGGATGATTCTTCTCCCCCATTGCATGCATAAGCTTCTCCCCATCGAAAGCAATCAGAGAAGCATCCGATCTTACTACAAGGAAATAAGTAGCATAGCATTCATCTGCAAATGCATTTATATATTCCCCTGTTGTCGCAGGGAGCTTGAAAACTATGAAATTCACATCAGGATACAGCTGTGCCCAATCCTCTTCCTCAATCCTGGACTGAAGGGTTATTACGTAAATCGGATTGCTCATATTTGCTGTATACCACTTCAGAGAATCAATAAGATCTTCCTTTGAAGATAAATCAAGCAGACCTACAGCAAGTTGCTGCTGCCTGTATAACGAAGAAATCCTGCTGCCTACATCCTGCCGCTGATGCACTACCCTGTAATTAGACACTTTCAGTAAAGACTAAATCCTCTGGTCTGAAGATTACGTCCTTCCTCCCTTTCCCCAAAACAGATTCTATCTCAGAGCTTTTATGCCCCTGAAGCTTCTCAATCTCAGTACTATCAAAATATGGTACAGCCTTAGCGAAGACATTGCCATCTATATCCATTATAGCGGCAACTTCACCTTTTCCGAATATACCTTCTATGCTTTTTATGCCAGATGGCAGAAGGCTCTTATGTGCAAACAGCGCTTTTTTTGCACCATCATCTACGATTATGCTGCCATGAGGCGTAGTATTGAGTATCCATCTCTCCCTTTGCGAAAGCCTTGCTTCCGGAAGTATGTATGACCCAAGCTCCTCTCCTCTCAGGATCCTGACAAGAATATCCTTCTCATATCCGGATGCAATGATAGTCCCACATCCGCCCTGCTGGGCAATTCTGGCGGCAAGCAGCTTTGTCTTCATTCCCCCTGTTGCAAAAAGTGATCCTGCACCCTTTGCATACGACATGATTTCAGTGGTTATTTCAGGAATCGTATGAATCAGTACAGCATTCTCATCTGAACGAGGATTACCTGTATAAAGACCATCTATATCGGTAAGAAGAACAAGGAGGTCCGCATCAATTTTCGAAGCAACAAGAGCACTCATTCTGTCGTTATCACCAAAGACATCCTTAAGCTCTGCAGTAGAAACGACATCATTCTCATTGAAAATAGGAACAACTCCCATTGCCAGAAGCATTGATACAGAAGAACGGAGGTTATTGTAGCTTTTCCTGTTATTCAGTATAGACTTCGTTATGAGAACCTGAGCGCAAAGCATATTATGCTTCTGAAACTCCTCTCTATATGCACTCATCAGAAGCGGCTGCCCTATCGCAGCACAAGCCTGCTTCATTGCAATGTAAACAACAGGACTTGTATGGCCCAGCGCCTTAGCACCCAGCCCAACGGCTCCAGAGGAAACAAGTATCACCTGATACCCAAGTTCCCGTAGCCTTGCAATCTGGTCGACGATATCTCTGATTCTATCTCTGTCTATCCCTGTAGATGAGGAAAGGAGATTTGTTCCAGCTTTTATAACTATACGCTTTACAGATGTGAAATCACGCATCACATAAGCTCCTTATGATGGAAACTCTTCCCATCAGGACCTGAATAGTCCGCAACAATCTCTCCATTTCCAGAGAGGAGCCATTTCGTTGTCATAAGGCCATCAAGCCCGACAGGACCACGTGCATGTATCTTGGATGTGGATATCCCCACTTCAGCTCCAAGGCCGAATCTGAAACCATCAGCAAAACGAGTAGAGCAATTTGCAAATACATCCGCACTGTCAACGGAACTGAAGAAAAGGTTCTTTGACTCTTCCGATTCTGTGACTATGGCATCTGTATGATGTGATCCATGCTCTGCAATATGTTCAATAGCTTCATCAATTGAAGAGACAACCTTTACAGCACATTCAAGCGAGAGGTACTCAGTATGATAATCATCTTCTGTAGCGGCTAATGCATCTGGAATATATTTCCTTGTTATTTCATCTCCATGGATAACTACTCCTTTCTCTTTCATAGCTTTGCCGAACTCAGGCAGAAAGCGTTCAGCAATATCTCTATGGATGAGGAAAGTCTCTGCTGCATTGCAGGCAGCGGGATACTGTGTCTTGCTGTCAGCAGCGATACGGACAGCCATATCAACATCAGCAGAAGAATCTATGAAAACAGAGCAGATTCCATCTGAGTGCCCGATTACAGGAATATGCGTATGATCCATCACATAACGGACAAACCTGTTTGATCCGCGAGGGATGATCAGATCTATATCCTTCTCCATTGTAAGAAGCTTATCTACATCGGCATGGCTTTCTATGCCAAGTATCCAGTCTGCTCCAACAATATCCTCTGTTGCTTCTCTTATTATCTCAACGAGAACACGGTTAGATCTCTCAGCTTCCCTTCCACCTTTGAGGACAACTGCATTACCAGAACGAAGTGCAAGCCCTGCAATCTGCACAAGAGCATCGGGACGCGCCTCGAAAATCATTGCAATTACACCAATTGGGAAAGAAACCTTTTTAAGTACAAAACCGGAATCAAGCTCCCTCATCTCCCGGATCTTTCCAATCGGATCCGGAAGACTCTCAAGTTCCTCAAGTCCCTTAACTGCTGAGGAAATCTTATCATCAGAGAATCTGAGACGATGCAGAAGAGATTCAGATATTCCATCATTCTCTGCCGCTGCAATGTCTTCCTTATTTGCTTTCTCGATTTCAGAGCGTCTTCCGACAATTGCTTCCGCCATGCTCTCAAGAGCTTTCTTCCTTGTATCATCACTCGTCATCGAAAGAATTGATGCACCCTTTCTTAACGCTTTGATTCTTTCTTCCAACACGTCCATAGCTTCAGGATGCCCCAATAATGAAATTGATTCAACCTTTGGCTTCAGGAGTCTCTTCATTCTAAGCGGAATGAAATGAGGAGAGAAATTGAGGAAAGATTTTCTGCATTCTTCTTCCAGGACACAGCAATGATTTCAATGCCGTTATAACAGAGGATATAAACCTCCAGCACATGGCTGCAACCCACTTCGGTAAGGCCGTATGACAGAGCCAGGAATGCAAGGACACACAGACACTCAGGTGGAAGTCAGACTTCGATACCTCGTATGAGCTATGTAAGCATTCTGCGCCCAGGGAATGGAAAGAGCCCGGAAGCTCCATCTTCAAGCACCAGCTAAGATTGAATGGTTCACTTGCAAAACCATCCATCAATAGCTTCCAGAACACCACCTGCAATAGCTCTTGCCTTATCTGAGATGGTTGTATGATCGGCCTCTTCTCCTCTGGGATCTATATCTGCAATCTTGAAGCCATCGGGAACGGATAGACCATCATGAAGAAGTCCTCTCAGCTTGCCATTTATGGTTGCAGTGACGGGAACATCACCAACGAAAGCAATCACTTCACCCTGTCTGACTATATCACCTATATGCTTTACACCTTTAAAAACACCTCTTGCAGGAGAATGGATCACTCTCTCTGCTGCATACCCCGCTATATTCCCTGGAATTCCTGTATTCGGAATGGCAGATCCTGAATAAATCACGGAACCGAGAGTATGACCTCTTTTTGTCTCTATAACAGCATCGGCATCTACCCCAGCTGTGAAACCAGGTCCTAATGCAACCACAAAAGGAGCAAGCCCGGTTCTAGTACCAAGATTGTGTTTTGCTATTATCGCATCAACAAGTACAGCCGGATGGAAAGAAGACAGTATATTCAGATCCGTATCTATCATGATAGGAACATTCCCATTATCAAGAGCCCGCCTGGTTTCAGCTTCCGTTGAAACAAGGATACCCTTCACACCTTCCACGACCATCTCTTTTTCGTAGACAGCTTCTGCAAGGGACACCGTACGCCTGATTACCGTAGGTTTCTCAGCTTCCAGAGCAATTACTTTGTATCCTGCCTTCACAAGGCGGACAATTGTTCCGGTAGCAAGATCACCTGCGCCTCTCACGACAACAAGATTCCTTTCCCAGTCCCTGTTTGAAGATGCTGGCCGCTTATTGAAAACAGCAAGAACCTCAGCAGCGATAGAAATAGCTATCTCCTCAGGAGTTTCTTCTCCTATATCCAGACCAATCGGAAAGTATAGCCTCTTATCGGGAATGGTCCTGAAACTCCTTGATGCAAGAAGCCCTACATAGAAAGCTTCAGTGGAAAGAGCCGGGGAAATAAGCGAAGCCCCGGCTTTTCCTGCAATTATAATAGCCGTTTTCCTATCAATCCTTTCAGAAAGCAGCTGAGAGACATCTGCATTCCGATCAAGCAGACGAACACCCCATCCTATGCTCTTAAAAAGCGATGAAACCGCATTTCCTACATGCCCTTTACCTACGATGATTACCTTACCGGAATGCTCTGGAATATCTACAAAGACAGAAACATTATTTCCTTCACCATGGGTTATCATAGCGCACCGGCACTTTCCATCAGATAAAGCCTCCAGAGCAATGAGCTTTGCTTTATATTCTATCTCTCCTCCGCCTATTGTGCCGAAGATTTCCCCTTCCTCAGAAACGAGCATCCTGCCGCTCTTTCTGGGAACAACCCCTTCGGTATTTGTGATGGTGACAACTGCAAAGGCGACCCCCTTTCTTTCAAGTTCCGCCGCCTCAGAATACAAGCCCATATATTCTGTCCTCCTTTTCAGATGCAGCGTATATAGTCGTATTCTCAGGGTAATCAAGAGAAAAAAGCATCCTGATTGTCTCATCTGACACATTCTCTGCGCCATTGAAAAGAATTACATTATTATCAGCAAAGCCTTTTGACAGACCTTCAGCCGAGGAAATATACCATTGGAGATAATCCTTATCTATGATAACGTCCCGGTCCTCTCCAAAAGCATATGAATAAGCCTTTTCACCAATTCCCCAGAGCCCCATCACAGCAATCACTGCTGTTGTACCGCTGTATATCACAGGGTCCCTTTCAGTGTGTATCTTGAGAGGAAGTCCCTTCGAACCATCCGCTTCGGAAATCACCACATCAAATCTGGAGGCAAGAGCTGAGATAATCTCCTCTCTCGGCGCTATCCACTTCTTCATATCAAGGGTATGGTGTTCTGCATAGAAGACGACTTTGCCTTTCTCTGGGACATAGCCCAGAATACTTTCGTCTTCGAAAATAATGTCAGTTTTATAATCATGAAGGTATGGAGAAGCTACTTTCGTAGCTGTAGTAAGAAGCACAGAACAGCCCTGCTTGGCACATTCACGGCCAAGAAGCGTGAGAAGAGTTGTCTTTCCTCCCCCTCCCGTGATTGATATAAACCCCTTCCCATCCTTAAGCAAGGTACAAAATAATGATTCTGATAGTCTCATGGAAGCATTATAACCTTGATTCACATTTCTCTCCACGATAGACTACAGCTCAATGATTGATGAAGAGACTAGAAATAATGTACTGAAGCGGACTGCGATCCTGGGAATAGTGTCCAATGCAGCTATTGCAGCTGTGAAAATCCTGATCGGATTCTTCTCAGGTTCTGTTGCCATCATGTCGGATGCTGCAAACAACGCCTCCGATATGCTCTCTTCAGTTGTGACAATCATGGGCTTCAATCTTGCAAAGAGAAAGCCTACGCATACCCATCCTCTCGGATTCGGAAGGATGGAATATATTTCGGCATTATTCGTGGCATTCATAGTACTTTTCACCGGCGGCGCATTTTTCAGGACATCGGTGGATAGAATACAGAATCCAAGCCCTGTGACAATATCAATGCCAATGCTGTTCATCCTTCTTCTTACGATAGCTGTCAAAGTCATTCTCTGGAGGATAAATCAGAAAAACGGGAAGAAAATAGAGAGCGAAGCCCTGTCTGCTTCAGGAACCGATGCCCTCTCAGATGCGCTTGCAACATCTGTTACCATCATTGCGGCTGTCATATCGCTTTTCACATCATTCCCGATTGATGGGTGGGCAGGAATCATCGTCTCGATCTTTATCCTCTATGCAGGAGTAAAGAGCGTGGTGGATACGGTCTCTGCAATCGTAGGGGAAAGGCCATCAAAAGAAACCGTCCGCGAGATAAGAAGCATTATTGCAAAACACCCGCCTCTCTCCGGCGGTTATGATATCCAGATTCACACATATGGTCCCTCCAGAATGATAGGAACCTGCAATGTAGAAGTTCCTTCGGATGCGAAAGGCGAGGAAATTTTCGATGCAATGACCGATGCGCAGACAGAGATAATGGACAGCATGGGAATCTACTTCACTTTCGGAATGTATGCAGTCAACTCTGACAATCCTGTTGTAATACTGATGAAAAGAGAGGTTCTGAAAGTCCTGAAAAGCGTATCCCCTGATGTCATATCCATACATGCATTCCATGTGCATCTCAATGATTCGAGAGTACATTTCGATGTTGTTGTTGACTTCTCTCTTACCGATTATGCTGCTTTCAGAAAGAATGCATCAAAAGCCCTCACAGAAGCTTTCCCAACCTATTCCTTTCAGTTCAACATCGACCCGGACTATGCCTGAGCCTCTGCATCCCGGAATACAAATCTGCCTTTATAAAAAATGCTTCTGATTGTCTGCAGCAATCAGAAGATATTACCTTGCCCCATCGTATTTTTATA
The DNA here is from genome assembly GCA_944389105.1 of uncultured Spirochaetaceae bacterium. GTDB lineage: Bacteria > Spirochaetota > Spirochaetia > Sphaerochaetales > Sphaerochaetaceae > Ornithospirochaeta. The sequence continues at coordinate 55,990 of CALXLD010000004.1, forward strand.
TATATAATGGATACGAATTATTTTGGAAAACAATTCGATGGATGCTGCGCTTCTTCTGAAACTAAAGGACAACAATGGCATTGCCTTCTTCGGCCCGGGGGTCGCGGAATTATTTGCTCTGATCGATGAAACAGGATCCGTGAGACATGCTTCGGAAAAAATGGGGCTCTCCTACTCCAAAGCCTGGAAAATGATACATGGCACGGAGAAGGCGATGGGAAAGGAAGCTGTTTCATGTATGCAGGGAGGAAAGGGAGGAGGTAAAGCTGAGCTTACAGAAAGCGGCAGGAATCTTCTCAGATTGTTTACGTCTTTGGAGAAGGAGATGCAGGAGCATCTTACAGAAATCTGGGGAGGATATCTTGAAGAAATCAGATAAAGCCCCATTTGCGATTCTCATTATTCTGTATCTTGCGGTATTTGTACTCTCCTTCTCCATTGGCCGTTTTCCTGTAGGACCTGCCGAGCTTCTGAAAATACTCCTTTCAAGAATTCTTCCGATAGCCCAGGACTGGACGACACAGGCAGAATCCGTCGTATTCAACATAAGGCTTCCAAGGATACTTGCCTCCTCTCTTATAGGAGCTGGCCTATCTCTTTCAGGACTTATTTTCCAGACCATCTTCCGCAATCCGATGGTTTCACCGGATGTGCTGGGAACATCAACCGGAGCAGGATTCGGAGCTTCAATTGCCCTTCTTCTTGCGCTTCCTGCAGTTTATGTCCCGGCATTTGCCTTTATTTTCGGAATCCTTGCAGTTCTCCTTGTCTGGAAAGTCGCAGCAAAAGTACCATCGAATCAGGTCCTTGGCCTCATACTTGGCGGCATCATGATAAGTTCCCTCTTCCAGTCGGGAACAAGCTTCATAAAGCTTGTCGCAGATCCCGAGGATGAACTGCCTGCTATAACATATTTCCTGATGGGCTCCCTGGCAGGTACTGGAATGGATGAAGTCAAGCTCATAGCGCCTCCGATGCTTATCTCAATAATACCGATGCTCCTTCTATCCTGGAGAATGAATCTTCTGTCTCTGTCCGAGGAAGAAGCAAAATCCCTTGGTGTGAATACAAAGGCAATACGTGCAATTGCAATAGCCGCTGCAACGCTCATGACAGCCTCTACGGTAGCTGTTGCAGGCGTAATAGGCTGGGTCGGGCTTGTAATACCGCACATCACAAGAATGACGGTAGGACCGGATTCAAGGAAAACCATTCCATCCTCCATCTTTCTTGGAGCCGCATTTCTTACCGTCGTTGATACCATATCAAGATCAGTAACATACTCCGAAATACCGATAGGGATCCTCACCTCTTTCATCGGAGCCCCATTCTTCCTATATCTCATCATCAAGGAGGGCAGAAAGAATGAAGCTTAAAGCTGACAGCATCTCATTCAGCTATGGAAAGAGAAAAGTCCTGTCAAATGTCTCTTTTGAACTGGAAGAATCAACAACACTCTCTCTCCTTGGAAGGAACGGCTCTGGAAAAACAACTCTGCTCAGGCTTCTCTTGGGCTTTCTGACGCCGGAAGAAGGAGTGATCACAATAGACGGCAAAGACATAAGGACAATGAGCGACAGAGAACGGGCTTCACATATAGCATATATTCCCCAGTCTTCATCAATGGTCTATCCCTACTCCGTACTCAATACGGTTTTAATGGGAAGGGCACCATTGCTGTCTATATTTGAACATCCAGGGCAGGAAGATAAGGAAAGAGCCGAGGAATCACTGAGGATGCTTGGTATCTGGAACCTGAAGGACAGGTCCATAAATGCAATCTCCGGAGGAGAAAGACAGCTTGCTCTTATCGCAAGAGCTCTCACCCAGGATGCCAGGATACTGCTGCTTGATGAGCCAACCTCTTCCCTGGATTATTCAAACCAGCTCCTGGTACTTGAGACAGCCGAGAAGCTGAGGGAAAAAGGATATTCGATAATATTCTCAACCCACAACCCGGAACAGGCCATGATGAATGCAACAGATGTCATGATACTCTCTTCCTCGACTGTTACATTCAACGGAAAACCGGAAGAGCTTCTCGATGGGAAACTGCTTGAAGAACTTTATTCTAGAAAGCTCTTCATCGACAGAATCGACACAGGCGAGAACATGAGAATAGTCTGCATACCGAGGTAGCTATGTGGTGGGATGACGAGAGGATAAAATGGTATAGAGAAGCTGCGGAAAGAACTGTTTTCCACTCTTCTCTTGCTTCGGAGCTTGAGACATTCCTAAAAAAGGATGAGCGCATCCTTGAAATAGGCTGCGGCCTTGGATATGTCTCGGAGATCCTTAAGAAACATGGCTATGATATAAAGGCGACAGATATCGAGGAAGCGGCCATAACCGAAGCAGAACGAAGGAGTTCTCTTGATATTTTCTCAATACTAGATGCAGACACTCCTCTTCCCTGCAGCGATACTCTTCTCATGATCTTCTTCGGAAGGATCAGGGAAAACGGCAATCTTGAAAGGTATCTTTCAAACACAGGAAGGATTATCTATGTACTCTCCGAGCATAGAGGGCAATCAGATACACTACGCAAAAAGGAAGGGGAACCGGAGGATACAATCGCATTCCTGGATTCCATTCCTGATATCCGTTATCAGCGTTACCCATTCTCCGCTGATTTCAGCCAGTATCTTGAATCAGCAGAAGATGCCCTGAAGTATATAAGACGCATGTACGGAGAAGAAAAGGAGGAAGAATATATGAGCTTCCTTCAGAAGAAGGATGACGGCATGATTTTTCCGAATACAAAGCACACTTCAATATTCATCATAGAAAAAAGGAGGAGACTGCCATGAAAAAAGCCCTAGCCTTAGCTGCTCTGCTTTTCATCACAATCTCACTATGGGCTATCCCATTCACAGATTCGCTCGGAAGGGAATTCGATCTTCCGGAAAACCTCGACAGAATAGTACCATCTGGAAACCTCTCACAGCTCATACTCTACTCTGTAGCGCCTGAAAGGATTGTCGGATGGTCTTCAGCTCTTTCAGAGAATGCCTCCAGGTATTTTGTCCAGGACGTAGTGAACCTTCCTGTATTCGGTACTTTCTATGGAAAGAAAGCAAACCTCAACAAAGAAGCACTCATGTCAGCAGATCCTGACGTAGTCATAGACATGGGGGAGATAAAAGGGACGAGAGAAGAGATGGCAAAGGAGCTGGATGATCTTCAGAACGATCTTCTTATTCCTGTAATCTTCATTGAAGCCTATCTCGATAATACACCTGATGTATACAGAACACTGGGACAGCTTCTTGGCAAAGAAGAGAAATGCGAAGCTCTCGCCGTTTATGCGGAAGAAGCTCTTGCCATGGCTTCAGATGCCCGAGGGAAAATAACAGATCCCGTCACTGTTTATTATTCCTCATCATCCGATGGACTTGAGGCAATTGCAGAAGGAAATTTCCATGGAGAGGTTATCGAAAAAGTTGGAGCAAAGAATGTAGTTCCTTCATCATTCGGCTCATCATCAAATAAGATTTCAATGGAACAGCTGTATATCTGGGACCCCGACGTAATTCTGCTCACATCTGAAGAAGCCTATAAATCAGCTACTACAAGCGGTGTCTGGAAAAGCCTCTCAGCTGTAAAGAATGACAGAGTCTACCTAATACCTTCAGAACCTTATCCATATATAGATAACCCACCGGCAACGAACAGGATAATAGGCATATACTGGCTTGGGAACCTTCTTTATCCCGAACTCTATCCTGTTGATATCATAGAGAAAACAACAGAATTCTACTCACTGTACTACAATTACGAGCTCTCGCCATCTGAAGCCGGAAGAGTACTGAACATCGGAATTAATTCATAATGTCTTCCTCCATCGCATGATGGAGGAATTCATCAAAGTCCGAGCCTTCTTCTCGAATAGAAATAATACGGAACCTCGAAAAGCAGCATCAGCGACCACCCCGCTGCACAGGCATATGCAATACCATGTATTCCGAAAACCGGTACAAGTATGAAAGTGAAAATCACCCTTACTGAGGTCTGTATAAAGGTGGAGATCAAAGTCACTTTCATATCCCCCATGCCACGGAAAAAGCCCTGGATACCATTGGTAAATGCAGGAAACACATAAAAGAATGCCATTGCTGAAAGGTATTTCCTACCCTCTTCTATAACGAGTGCAGCATCCTTACCACTCACAAAAAGCGACATCAGGAATTCTTTGAGAAGCAGAACTGCAGATGCAATGAGGACAAAATACAGGGCTTCAAGAAAAAGTCCTTTTCTGAAACCTTCTTTCACCCGTCCTGCCTCTTCTGCTCCCCTGTTCTGGGCCGTGAAGGTTGTTATTGCATGGCTGATTGACTGCTCTGGGGTGAACGCAAAGTCATCAATCCTGGTAACCGCATTATATGCAGCTGCCACTGCAACCCCAAGGGTGTTTACGGAACTCTGTATAAGAAGCTTTCCAACTGGCTGGCAAGCCTGCTGCAAAGCAGTAACAGAACCGAAGGCCAGAGTCTTCTTCAGAAGTACTCTGTCAATTGAAAGCCCATTGAAAGCCAGAATCGGAACCCTCTTTTTTATGAACCAGAAACACAGAAGCGCAGAAACTGCCTCTGCTATTATCGTAGTAAGTGCGGAGCAGGCTATGCCAAAACCAAGATAACCTATCAGAAAAAGATCAAGAAGACAGTTGAGGACAGATGAGAATGCAAGGAATTTCAAAGGAGTCCTTGAATCCCCTACGCTTTTCATTGCCTGTGCAAGAGCATTGTAAAAACAGGTAAAAGGAAGTCCAAGGAAGATTATCCTGAGATACAAAGCCGTCATATCATGTACTTCTGAAGGAACATTCAGGAGGCCAAGAAGAGGATAGGCAAAAACAATTCCGATTACAGCAGCCAGAGAGGAGAATACAAGCCCTGCTCCAAGAAGCGTGGAGAGCTCTCGTCCAAGCATTTTATAATTTTTAGCTCCGAAATAGGAACTCATTATCACGCCTGCACCTATAGACAATCCGGAAATACCCAGAATAAGAATATTCATTACAGGTCCCGCCATTCCAGTGGCGGCAAGAGCCTCAGTGCCGATAAACCGCCCTGCTATCATTGAGTCGACAGCATTATACGCAAGCTGGAAAAGAGAACCGAGAACAAGAGGAACAGCATACCCGGCAAGATGCCTTATTATGCTGCCTTTAGTCATATCCACACTTGTCATGATGGGAATTATAGCATTGAATAACACCATCATGAAAACGAGGATTTCCGTAATATATGGCAATAATATAAAAAAGATGACACAGACCCTTCTTCAGGCTGAGAATGCTGCGGAAAGGATAGGAGATAAAACAGCCTCAATCGTGCTGAAACCCAACCTCGTCCTGTATTCCGACCCAGCGCAGGGAGCGACAACGCACACGGAAATAGTGGAAGGAACCATAGAGTATCTTAATGATAACGGTTTCCGAAGAATAACGGTTGCAGAAGGAGCATGGATCGGAGCCTCCACGGAAGAATGCTTCAGGAAACTCGGATACTACGATCTCAGGGAAAGATATGGAATAAGACTTGTAGATACAAAGAAGGACGAATATGTGAAAGTCTCTCCATGCGGAATCCCTATGGAGGTCTCAAGGACATTGATGGAGGCTGGATTCATCATAAACATGCCAGTTCTGAAAGGACACTGCCAGACACAGATGACACATGCCATGAAGAACCTGAAGGGCTGTATTTCAGATAAATCCAAACGCGATTTCCACCGTCTTGGACTGGATCTGCCTATAGCTGCCCTGAATACGGTACTCAGAAGCGATCTGACAATATCCGACAGCATCTGCGGAGACCTTGATTTCGAGGAAGGAGGAAATCCCGTCGAAACAAACAGGATGATGGCATCTGATAACCCTATAATCCTCGATGCTTATGCCGCAACGCTTATGGGCTATGAACCAGAGGAGATAGGCTACCTGAAAGAAGCCCGGAAGCTTGGCTTACTGGAAAGCGGGGAATGGGAAATCAGCGAGCTTTCAAAACCGATACCCTCAGAATCCGGTCCGAAGGGCACTGCAAAACGCCTTTCAGTCTATACAGAGCCAGATGAAGCATGCTCAGCCTGCTATGCTTCTCTGATCAGGGCTCTCAGGATTTTCAAGGAAGAAGGAGGAAATCCCGGAAACATGAAAATTGCCATAGGCCAGGGATATAAGGGAAAGACCATCAAAATAGGCGTTGGCAGCTGCTGCTCAGAAGCCACTATAAATGTACCAGGATGCCCTGCAAAAGCCAGTGACATACTAACAATGCTCAGGAGGTTATGATGATTATCAGGGAAGCAACTGAAGAAGATGCAGCCTCGCTTGCTGCCATATATAAATACTATGTAGAAGAAACGGCAATCTCATTCGAGCTTACCGCCCCGGATAAAGATGAGATGGAAAGGAGAAGAAAGGAGTACTCCTCATCTTATCCATATCTTGTTGCGGAGGAGAACGGCAGGGTTGTCGGATATACATATGCCCATCCTTTCTCAGCACGTGCAGCATACTCAAGAAGTGCTGAGATAACAATCTATCTGGACAGGGACAGCAAAGGGAAAGGATACGGAAAGGCGCTTTATGCAGAAATTGAAAAAAGGCTGAGGAAAAGCAATGTAAAGAATCTATACGCGATTGCAATGTATCCGGGCCTTGGCAGCATCGAGTTCCATGAGAAGATGGGATACAGAATCGTAGGAAAGCTGACGGACTGCGGAGAGAAATTCGGGAAGCTCTGGTCAGTTGTATATATGGAGAAGATGATATGATCCTCGACAGCCACTTTCATTTTCTCTCAATGAAACGGAAAGGTCTCGATGCTCTTCCCGATGACCTCATCGGAATAGATGCGGGCACCGATTCAGGGGATGCTGCTTCCCGCATAGCTATCCTGCCTCAAAGCCGTAGCATATTCATCTCAATAGGATCCGGGCCATGGGTGCTGGATAACGAGAACTACATCTCCCCGGAAGATGAAATGGAAAGGATCCTCGCTGATTACAGAACTTTCGGTGCCGATGCCATCGGGGAATGCGGCTTCGACAACCACTGGAAGTACGGAACAAAGGAAGCGCAGAAAGAGCTTTTCATGATCCAGGCGGAAATTGCCTCCGAACTCAATCTGCCTATAATCATACATACGCGTGATGCAGATGCTGAAATATCGGAAGCTATCTCATCCCCTTCTTTCAGGTGCAGAGGGATAATGCACTGCTTTTCTTCCGACACAGCCCTTATGAAGAAAGCACTGGATAAGGGCCTGTACATCTCTTTCGCGGGAAATGTCACATATAAATCAAACACGAAAATCCAGGAAGCCGCCCGATCCGTTCCAATTGACAGGATTCTATATGAGACAGATTCCCCTTACCTATCCCCGGTTCCCATGCGAGGAAAACCATGCTCTCCCGGATATACGGAATATACCCTTGATTTTCTCAGTGCTATAAGAAAAGAGGACAGGGAGAAAATAAAAGAAGCGGCAATAAAGAATCTTTATGATGTACTACAGAGAAAGGAGAGTGTAAGAAAGCTCAGCATTTCCTGAGAGAAGATTATCAACAGTAGCATCCCAGTCAATCGAGACAGCATAGTCCACTTCTGTTGTTTCCATTGCAGCACTGTCACGGACATCCATCACAACGCTCCATTGATGATCGGATCTTAGCAGTTCCATAGAAGTCGATGGCGTCAGTGCAAACAGATATTCTGCTGATGCACTTTCTATTGAAGAGCGCACTGAATCAATGTTGGCAACAGAAATCCTGCCAGAATAGGATACGCTCTTTATATCAGGATCAATTTCCTCCAGATGCGAGAGAATCTCCCTGGAAGCAGGATCCGATTCTTCATAAAGGACCACAGCCGATCCTAATGGCAGAGCACTTTCCCACATCCTGCCAGTATCTATTGCAAGTACTGCTGCTGGATTCTCACCATCTTCTGCTTCCCGTCCGAAAAGATATGAATCAGATCCTGATGGAACAGCAGCATCCGGTGCAGTTATCACAAGATCAGCATTCCCGATATTGTCCGTCATCCTGTAACGCAGGATATTCCCAGGCTCCGGAAGCTCATAGCCAGGCGGAAACGAAGAAGAGGCAACGAATGCCACGCTTGGCCTCGTGAAATAGAAGATAGTGCAGCCAAGCACTATGAAAAGAATCAGCAAAACAGCTATTAAAACCATCCTCTTCCGCATACTGAGAGAATACTCACACTAGGCACACAAATCAACAAGGGCTGAAATTTCCTTGTTGACCCCATTCCATCCTATGGGATAGTCTTATCTTATAGATAAGGAGGCAGATCCATGATCAGCTATAAGGAAGTAGGACTTGTCAATACTCGTGACATGTTCGCAAAGGCAATGAAAGGTCAGTATGCCATCGGAGCCTTCAACTTCAACAATATGGAACAGATGCAGGCTATCATCGCAGCATGCGTAGAGACGAAGGCACCTGTTATTCTCCAGGTTTCAAAGGGCGCAAGGGACTACGCCAACATCAACATTCTCCGCAATATGGCAAGGGGAAGCGTAGAATATGCACACGAGCTTGGCTGTGACATCCCTATCGTTCTCCACCTCGACCACGGCGATTCCTTCCAGACAGCAAAGGACTGCATTGATAATGGCTTCTCTTCTGTCATGATCGATGGTTCACATCTTCCATATGAAGAGAACATCGCACTGACAAAGAAAGTTGTTGATTACGCACATGAGCATGATGTAACAGTAGAAGGAGAACTCGGAGTCCTCGCAGGAATCGAAGATGAGGTTTCATCTGCTGTTTCCCATTACACAAGGCCAGAGGAAGTCGTTGATTTCTCTACACGCACAGGCGTTGATTCCCTCGCAATTTCCATCGGAACAAGCCATGGGGCCTACAAGTTCACACCGGAGCAGTGCACAAGGAATGCTGAAGGAATCCTCATTCCACCACCGCTCAGATTCGACATCCTCGAAGAAATCGAGAAGGAGCTTCCAGGCTTCCCTATTGTTCTTCATGGAGCCTCTTCAGTCCCACAGGAATATGTAAAGATCATCAACGAGCATGGCGGAAAGCTTGCTGACAGCGTAGGTATCCCTGAGGAGCAGCTGAGAAAAGCTGCAAAATCCGCAGTCTGCAAGATCAATATCGATTCCGATGGACGTCTTGCAATGACAGCTACCATCAGAAGAATCTTCGACGAGAAGCCAGCTGAATTCGATCCTAGAAAGTATCTTGGACCAGCTCGCGAGGAGCTCAAGAAGATGTATATGCACAAGAACGTGGATGTTCTTGGCAGCGCAGGACATGCACTTGACTGATGAAAGATACGGGGACGGATTCATTTCTGTCCCTGTTATTTTCACCACTCGACAGAGTGCATCAAATTATGATATAAAGATACGGTGTGATTTAGTCGCACCATTTCTTCATGTGAATAGGTCAGATATCTGTACTATAAGGAGTTCAGTTGGCTACTAGGGAGCTTAGAATCAATCGGCAGATAAGAGCACATCAGGTGCTTGTTATCGATGAGAATGGCGTGCAGAGGGGCGTAATGAGCGTTCCTGAGGCTTGCCGCTTGGCAGATGAAGCGGGAATGGATCTTGTTGAGGTCTCCCCAAATGCAAATCCCCCGGTATGCAAGATTCTCGATTTCGGCAGATACCGCTATGAGCTGGAGAAGAAATCCAGAGAAGCTAAAAAGAATCAGACTGTTGTCAAGATCAAGGAAATCAGGATGCAGCCCAAGATTGAAAAGCATGATCTGGAGACAAAGAGCAAGGCAATAGCTGAATTCCTCCAGCAGGGAAACAAGGTCAAGGTTTCAATCCGTTTCCGCGGACGCGAGCTTGCCCATCCCGAGCTTGGCAAGGTTGTACTGGATAAGATTCTCGATGCTCTTTCTGAGCTGGGAGTGCAGTATAATCTTGATAAAGGTGCTCTTATGGAAGGTAAGATGATGAGTATGACAGTCTCCCCTTCCAAAGGAAAATGAACGATTCTCCGTATGGAGATGACATATCGTAGCTTCAGGGGTTCTTGTTCCCTGCGGCACGTAGAAGTGAGGTAGGTAATAAAATGCCTAAGATGAAAACAAGAAAGTCAGCGTCCAAGCGCTACAAGGTGACGGGATCTGGCAAGGTGGCTTACAAGAAGATGGGCCTCCGCCATATTCTCACAAAGAAGAGCTCCAAGAGAAAGATGCACCTCAGACATGGTGGTATTCTTTCCCCAGTCGAAGAAAAGAGAGCAAAGTCAATGCTCCCTTATGCTAACTAAGGAGTGTGTGAGAAATGCCAAGAGCAGTAGACGGAACCAGGCGTTCGGATAGAAGGAAGAAGATCCTCAACCAGGCTAAGGGTTATTGGGGAAGAAGAAGCACCAACCACCGTGTTGCAAAAGATGCTGTCGCAAAGGCAGGTCAGTATGCATACCGCGGAAGGAAAGAGAAGAAGAGAGATTTCAGAAAGCTCTGGATCGCAAGAATCTCAGCAGCAGTTCAGGCAGAGGGCCTCAACTACTCACAGTTCATGCATGGCCTCAAGCTTATGAACAACACCCTCAACAGAAAAGCTCTTTCCAATATGGCAATTGAGGATAAGGCTGCATTTGCAGCACTCGTGGCAGAAGTAAAGAAGGCACTCGCCTAAGGAGGTTATATGACCACGATTGAGAGCAGCAAGCTATTGTTAATGAGAGTACAGAAAGCTGTCGGACTCATCCGGCATCTTCGTGATGAAAACAAGGAGCTTCAGGCAAGGTTCACACTTGTTGAAAACCATAACAAAGAGCTTCAGGATCTCTACGATAAGCTAAGCACAGATCAGGCTGCTATCGATCAGGCCATTGCCTCAGCTCTTGATGAACTTGATGCCTCTCTTGGAGATCTGGAAGGTTTCGAGGATTTCGGGACTCTCGATTCAGAGGAGCTTTCCATGGCAGAGGACTTCTCTGCAGGACTCGACACAGAGGATATGGATATCGAGACATTCGAGGACGAGGATCTTTAATTCTGATTCCTTTAAGACAAAAGGAGGCGCATGCCTCCTTTTTCTTTGACCTTGCAACCCAGCTTATTGATTTGATGCACTTTTTATCTGTATCTTCTCTCTGTGAAGCATATTCTTCGAGAACTGTATCTGATACCTGTATACTTGTACAAAGCCCTTATAAGCCCTTTTATCGGGCCATGCTGCCGTTATACGCCATCATGCTCAATCTATATGATGCAGGCTGTAAAGAAGCATGGGATCATCAAGGGAACTATAATGGGTACAGCAAGGCTCTGCAGATGCAGAAAGAGCTTTCTCGGAGGACCTGATCCGGTTCCTGACGAATGGTCCTGGCAGAGAATCAGATCAGACTGGATCGCATATAAGAAACCAAAAGATTAATCTTCGCAGATTGAACGCACAAACGAGAAAAGAACCTGCATCGCACTCTCGTTATAGCCACCCTCGGGTATGATCAGATCCGCGTATTCCTTCATTGGCTCTATGAAATTGAAATGCCCGGGACGGACAACCTGAGTATACTGCTCGATAACGCTTTCAAGCGTCCTTCCCCTCTCTGCGATATCACGCTGCAGACGGCGGATAAACCGTATATCAGCAGGCGTATCAACATACAGCTTGAGATCAAGAAGATTCCTTATCCTCTCGTCATAGAAAATCATGAGACCATCTATGATAATAAGCTTCCGGGGCTCTACTCTGACATACTCATCCATACGCCTATGGTGAACGAAATCATACTGAGGCATCATGCATGCTTTTCCATTCTTGAGATCTGTGAGATTCTCAAGCATGAGATCCATATCAAAAGCATCCGGATGATCAAAATTATATGCGGTTATATTCTCATTATTGATGAATGGAGCGCTTTTGTAATAGCTATCCTGGGATACAAGCACGGATTCAGAATGAGCCTCTTTTATCCTGCGAACAACAGTACTCTTGCCAGAACCAGATCCACCTGTAATCCCAATAAGCTTTACTTCCATATCACTCATCCTCATCAGTTTTAAGAACAGCAAGGAATGCACTCTGCGGGATTTCGACATTACCAACCATCTTCATCCTCTTCTTGCCTTCCTTCTGTTTCTCAAGCAGCTTTCTCTTTCTTGAGATATCGCCGCCATAGCACTTGGCAGTAACATCCTTTCTGAATGCAGACACAGTCTCCCTGGAAATTATCTGCCCGCCTATGGCCGCCTGAATCGCAATCTTGAACTGCTGCCTCGGTATCTCCTTCTTCAGCCGCTCACAGACGACACGCCCTCTTGCCTGTGCGTTGCCTTTGAAGACAAGCTGAGACAGAGCATCGACGCTCTCTCCGTTGACAAGAATATCAAGACGAACTAGCTCTGTAGGCTTATAACCTATTACCGAGTAATCAAAAGAAGCATATCCCCGCGATATAGATTTCAGCCTATCATAGAAATCAAAGAGAACCTCAGCAAGCGGCATTTCATAAATCAGCTCTACTCTCTTCTCATCCAGATAATTCATACCTGTCTGGACTCCGCGCTTCTCAAGGCACAGCGTTATTATAGGCCCGACATACTGTGTCGGAGTGATTATATCCGCGGAAATATAAGGCTCTTCTGCAAAATCAATCCTTGTCACATCAGGATATTCAAGAGGATTATCAATCTCCACCGTTTCGCCATTCTTAAGATGAACGATGTATCTTACAGAAGGAGAAGTAAAGACAATCGAAAGATCAAATTCCCTCTCGATACGTTCCTGAACAACCTCAAGATGAAGCATGCCCAGAAAGCCACATCGGAAACCGAAACCAAGTGCTGCCGAACTATCCTTCTCATAGACAAGGGAAGCATCATTGAGCTTCAGCCTTTCGATGGCCTCCTGAAGCTCCTCATAATCATTGCTGTCAACAGGATAGATTGAGGAGAAAACAACGGGCTTGACTTCCTTGAATCCTGCCATCGGTTCAGAAGCAGGATTATCCACAAGCGTCACAGTATCGCCAACGCGGATATCCGAAATAGTCTTGATTCCTGCGATGAAATAACCAACATCTCCGGCAGAAAGTTCTGAACGGGAAACAAGCTGAAGCTGGAATATACCAGTATCCTCGGTTTTATATTCAGCTCCAGAGTGCATGAATCTGATCATATCACCAGGATGAAGCTTTCCGGAGAACAGACGGCAATGAACAATAACACCTCTATACGGATCATAATGCGAATCGAAAATCAGCGCCTTCAGAGGGTCTTCTGTCTTCCCCTCAGGTGGCGGGATCAGATTCACAATAGCCTCATATAAAGTATCAACACCTTCCCCTGTCTTTGCAGAGACATAGCATGCGGAATCCGGATCAAGCCCAAGGTCATGATCTATCTGATGCAGACATGATGGAATATCCGCGGATGGCAGATCTATCTTGTTGATGACAGGAATAATCTCCAGATTATGCTCCATTGCAAGATAGAGATTAGCAAGAGTCTGAGCCTCTACCCCCTGAGAGGCATCTATCAGGAGCAGAGCACCCTCGCATGAGGAAATTGCCCTTGATACTTCATAAGTGAAATCAACATGGCCCGGAGTATCTACAAGATTGAGTTCATACTCCTCTCCATCTGAAGCCGTATACGGGATCGTAACGGCCTGGCTTTTGATTGTTATTCCCCTTTCCCGCTCGATATCCATGTTATCAAGGATCTGGGATTGCTGAGGTCCCCTGGATGTGACAAGGCGGGCACGCTCTATAAAGCGGTCCGCCAATGTAGATTTTCCATGATCAATGTGGGCTATAATACAGAAATTTCTCTTGTGCTTTGTATCCATCATACAAGATCCGTAACATGCTGAGCAGGAGGGAAGCCAAACATCTCCCTGATTTCCCTGTCGTCAAGGGTCTCCTTCTCAACAAGCGCTGTTGTAAGCTGATCAAGCTGATCACGATGTTCGGTCAGGATATTCCTTGTCTCGTCCATACACTTATCAAGGATCTTGTGAATCTCCTGATCGATTCTTCTTGCAGTCTCCTCTGAATAATCCTTATGCTGTGTAATCTCACGGCCAAGGAAAAGCGGCTCATCATCGTTAGCAAGCGAAATAAAACCGAGATCGGACATACCCCATTCAGTAACCATTCTCCTTGCCATCTCTGTTGCCTGCTTAATATCATTGGATGTGCCAGTAGTTGTCTCACCATAGACAATATCCTCAGCAACATAACCGCCCATGCAGATCTTGATCCTATCTTCAAGGTAGGACTTATTCTTCGTATATGAATCCTTTTCCGGGAGGCTCATAGTAAGACCAAGCGCTCTTCCATGCGGAATGATCGTGACCTTATGAAGAGGATCGACATATTTGAGATAGTAATGCAGAAGAGTATGACCTGCTTCATGATATGCAGTCGCCCTCTTCTCATCAGCTGTCATGTATACAGACTCTCTAGCTACTCCGAGAAGTATCTTATCACGAGCCTTCTCGAAATCATCCATATTGACTGTTGTCCTGTTTGCTCTTGCGGCAAACAGCGCAGCTTCATTTACAAGATTTGCGAGGTCAGCTCCTGAAGAACCAGGAGTTGCACGGGCAACTCTCTCAAGATCAACATCCGGAGCTGTCTGTACCTTCTTTGCGTGTATGCGGAGGATATCAAGTCTTTCCTGTACATCCGGAAGGGATACCACAACCTGCCTGTCAAAACGTCCCGGCCTGAGAAGCGCCGGATCCAGAACATCCGGTCTGTTTGTTGCAGCCATCACAATTACGCCAGGATCAGAGGAGAATCCATCCATCTCGACAAGCATCTGGTTAAGCGTCTGCTCCCTTTCATCATGGCCGCCGCCAAGCCCGGAACCTCTTGAGCGTCCTACAGCATCAAGCTCATCAATGAAGATGATGCATGGAGCATTCTTTCTGGCTTCTGCAAAGAGATCACGTACACGGGCAGCTCCCATACCTACAAACATCTCTACGAAATCCGAGCCAGATGTATGAAGGAATGATACCCCTGCTTCCCCCGCAACAGCTCTTGCAAGAAGAGTCTTACCTGTTCCTGGAGGACCAACAAGAAGCACACCGCGCGGAATACGTGCTCCGATCTTGACGAATCTATCCGGATGGCGCAGGAAATCAACGACTTCCTGAAGCTCATTCTTAGCCTCTTTCTGACCAGCAACATCAGCAAATGTGACCTTTTTGTCATTCTTTCCATACATCTGTGCATGGCTTTTGCCGAAGTTTGACATCATTCTGTTGCCGCCAGCAGCACCTGTCTGCCTCATTATCATGACAATCATGACGATGAAGATAATCCAGGGCAGGAGCTGGATGATGATATACCAGAACGGTGTCGGCTGAACCGCACCTGTCACATCTATTCCATGGGTCTTCAGCGTCTCAAGCAGCGATGAGTCATAATACGGTATACGGCATGTGCCTTCTGCACCATTAACCAGTGTATAGTTGACTGTGTTCTGTTCAACTATCGTAACGCTATTGACGTTTCCGCTTTCAACATATGCAAGGAAATCCGAGTAAGAGGTCTCCGTTCTCTGAACGCTGGCCGCATCCCCCATAAATACATAAGCGAAAGAAATAATAAGCAGGATCAGCGCAACAAGAGCTACGCGATTACGTCTGACACTACCTTTGCCGTCGTGCTTTCCGCCACCGCCATCACTGCCCCAGTATCTATACTGATCGTATATGTTCTTCTTAGGCTTATCCCCATCCTTCTTATCGTTCTGGGAACTGCCTCCCTTATCATCAGGCTCATTGGAATGAGGGGCCTCCTGTTTTGGCTCAGCAGGCTTCTCCTCGTTCTCTTTATAGTCTTTATCGTCCATAGGATTCATCCCTCTGAATATAGCTGTAATCCACTCCAATAGCAAGGGCAATTCCTTTCCTATCATCTGATAGGAAACGCTTTGCAAGCCGGTCCCGGCCTCCAAGGAAACGTGAAAAGAATGCCACGATGCCAGAACGGTCCTCCATGACAATGGAATAAGGAATCCTCAGATCCTTTTCAAGTTCCGAGATCTTCTTCTCCCCTCCTTTCAGCTCGATTCTATCGCCCTCACGTGCTGTACGCACAATAACAGGAGGAACTAGCTTTGAGGAATCTATATTAAGCGTGAGATCATCTTCCGCCTCATGCTTTAGGAAAAGCGAGGAAAACCTGATATCCTTCCCTGTATATTCGGCAACGAAATCGGGAAAAGGAGGATATATTCTTATATAGTCACAGCTGAAGAAAAACGTTATTTCCCCATATTCAGACCGGCCTTTTCCCTCTTCGGCTTTTCTGGTTATCTCAGCAATGGCCTTTCTCGGTACTCTTTCATCTACACCGGCTTCACGGAAAGCCGTGTAAAGGAACTCCTCCTGAATAAAAGCCGGAGAAGCAAGGAACTCCTTCCTGCCTGCTTCAGTAAAGAACATTTTCCTTACAGAAAGCTCAGGATAGCGTTTTCTGAACGAAGATACGTTATCGGCAATCTTCAGGATAAGGCATCTCTCTTGTTCCGAAATCAAAGGAAGAACTGAATGTCTTATACGGTTTCTAAGATAACCCGTATCGGAGTTTGTGGAATCTTCCGACCATACAGCACCGGCAGCTGAGAGAAATGCAAGGATCTCTTTCTTCGGAACAGATAGAATCGGACGGAAAAGCAGCCCATCCTCCCTTTTTATTCCCTGATAAGCATAGAATGGAGAAGATGAAAGCATCCGCATAAGGACCGTCTCAACCTGATCCTCTCTATGGTGCGCTGTCAGGATATGATCCGCTCCATACTCCATAGCAGCTGAGCGCAGGATAGCATATCTTGCTTCTCTCGCAGCAGCTTCCACTCCTTTCCTTTCAGCTTCAGCTGCTATCAGATTATCAGGCACCCTTTCAATGCGAAGAGGAATCCCGTACTTCGATGCATTCTGGATATTAAGGGAAACTTCAGCATCAAGCTCATTCCTGTCTCTGATCGAATGATCGACATACAGAGCAAGAGTCCTGTCAGGGGCGATAATAGAAAGGACTATAAGAAGGAAAAGGGAATCCGATCCCCCTGAAAAAGCAAGAAGAAGCTTTCCATCTGGAATGGATACACCTTCAGGAATTTGCTCTCTGAGCGACTCTTTCAAACGACTCTCCACCATATAGACTCAGAATTGCCTCTGCTGCCCTGTCCTCCGCTTCAGAAACCAGGACTCTATCTTCAGCACTGTACTTTGCCAGGACATGGTCCACCACTTTAACACCAGGAGCAGGACGCCCTGTTCCGATATAAACCCTGATGAAATCAGGTCCGATAGCACCAATCATCGATTTCAGGCCATTGTGCCCTGCAGATGAACCGCCGCGTCTGATCCTTATCTTTCCAGGAGGCAGATCCATCTGGTCAACAACAACGACGACTGTATCATCACCCCCTACGCACTCAGGAGCAATATTTCCAGAAAGATTCATATAAGTCAGGGGTTCAATAAGCGTAAGAGAATCGGAGACAGCCTTTTTATAAAGACAGAAGCAGCGCTTCCGGAGCTTGATGCCCTTGAGCGCTGCTATCTTCTCGACTGTCTCGAAACCGGCATTATGCCGAGTTCCTCTGTACTTCGCCCCAGGATTTCCCAGACCGAAAACAATCATTATTTAGACTCTGGTGCAGCTGCAGCTGTAGCCTCTGTCGTCTCTGTACTCTCTGCACTCTCTGCACTCTCATCTGCAGCAGGAGCTTCTTCCTTGACGACTCTGACTGTAGCAATCGTAGCCTCTGGATCCTCATGAATCCTGATTCCTGCAGGAACTGTAAGCTGCTCGACACGAAGAGCCTCGTTGATATCGAGAGCAGATACATCAGCCTTGATAACTTCTGGGAGGTCCTTTGGAAGACATTCGATCTCAAGCTCATGGATAACCTGATCAAGAACACCACCCTGGCGGCATCCGACTGGGTTGCCCTCAAGCTCAACACGAACATGAGTGCGGACAGTATGACCTGCTGTTACCTCGAAGAAATCAATATGGTGGATACAGCGGCGAAGCAGATCCTCCTGATATGTCTTTACGAATACATTGTGTGTAGCCTCACCCTCGACATTGAGTGAGATAAGAGTTGACTCGCTGAAGCCAGACTTCTTCATCTCAAACTCATGAGCATTCACAATTATGTGAAGAGGCTGATTCTTTCCATAAACTACTGCAGGAATCTCACCGTTCCTGAGAAGCCTTCTTGAACCTGCTGAACCGAAGTCTGCAGTTCTGAGCCTAGCACTGAGTGCCTTTTTGTCGTTGCTCATCATTCTTCTCCTTATACTCTCATCGGTTATACCGATTACCATAAAGTGCCGAAGCACGGCATTTGATGATATATTAGCTTTGCATTTTCTTCAAGAGATGAAGACAGAAGCTGGGAAGGAAGGATTCGAACCTTCGGGTGCTGATATCAAAAACCAGTGCCTTAACCGCTTGGCGACTTCCCAGAAACTGGAAAGAAAACTAGCAGAAAGGAGTTTTTACTGCAAGTCCAGACTGTTGTAACGTTCAAGAATCGCGTTCTGGAGCTTCTCTCTGAAACCTGTGTTTATCGGATGAGCGATATCCTTATATGTTCCATCAGAAGATGCCTTTGACGGCATTGCGATAAACAGACCATTCTGAGACTCGATGACCTTGATGTTGTGAACTGCGAATTCGTCGTCGAATGCTACAGTGACATAAGCGCGGAGCTTATCATTTCCTTCTACTTTCCTGATTCTGATATCAGTAATCTCCATTTTCCCTCAATCCCCGGCATACAGCATAGAATTATGCCTGATTTATATGATATATGCGGAAACAATATCATATTTTTCCGGATTGTCAAACTTCACCACCCCCTTTTCGGGAAATAGTGCAAACCACGCAGATCCTGATCCTGTCAAGGAAATATAGGCATCTGAAAGAATTATTTCAGGAGGGAATACATCAGAAAAAGAAACAGGCGAAACAAGTTCAAAATCATTTGGATGCGTCATGCGCGAAGGGAAAGAGCCGATAGGCAGCTTCCGGCTCTTCCGCGGCATGGCATCCAGGGATGCATATGCATCTCCTGTCCTGGTTCCGGTTCTGGGTATAGACAAGAGAACACTGTGGCCATGAGGAACATGGCACTCAGAAACAATTTCCCCTTTTCCAGAGACAAGAGCACCATTGAACCCTGAAACAAAAAAAGGAACATCGGATCCTATTAAGACAGAGGCAGCTATAAGCTCTTCCTTCGGGATCGGGAACCCGAAGAACTCATCAAGATATGAAAACACAGCAGCAGCATCAGAAGAACCACCGCCAAGTCCTGCTTCGGAGGGGATCTTTTTATCTATTGATATACAAAGCGAAAAGCAGATACCGGTAAGATCATGAAAAACAATAGCTGCTTTCTCCATAAGATCGATGCCTTCTTTCAGATATCCTTCATTGCCGGAAATCGCTACAGAAAACGAAGAAGAGGGGGAAAGGGAAACATCAAGAGTGTCAGAAAGAGATATCCGGGCCATGATTGTCTCTATATTATGGAAGCCGTCGCTCCTTCTATCCCCCACAAGCAGCCCTATATTGACCTTTGCATCCGCCTCAAGCTTCACAAGAGAGCCTCCTGAAGCAGGAAAGGGCCTCCCCGCTATCCCAGAATTTCATCGATGAGGGACTTCTTGGAGAGGGATGCGGGAAATATTCAATCCTCTTTGCCCCTGCAATCCTAAGCCTCTTTTCCGCATAATGTCCCAGCGCAACGGTCACAGAGGGAGAAAGGATGTAAAGGAGCTTCCTAAGATATTCCATGGATATCGTATCTATTGCCGTCCTGTCCTCTTTCGGAAGTTCATCAGGTGTTATATTCCGCTTCCCATCAATAAAGGCAAGTGGACAGAAACTGAAGACAGAAGCAACGCTGAAGAACTCATCAGGGCTTCCAAAAGCTGCCGCCATACCCCAGAACTTACGGCCTGACACCTCCCGCCTTCTGATACTCATCCCTTCAACAGGTTTTAGAGGGGGATTGTTATCAGGAATATCTATATCGCTGGTAATTCCAAGATAGCTTCGGACTGCTTCAACTTCCCCAAACGGAACACCTGTCTGCATCATGCCGTACGGTCCTGGATTCATTCCAAGGAAAAGGACCTTTGCCCCTTCCCTGACCGAAAGCTTCAGAAACTGCAGATAATTGCCCCATGCATAATCAAGGGGATTAAGAACATATCCAGAGAACAGCCACCTTACTTTATCGAATTCAGATGACAGTGCTTCTGATAATCCAGCAATCTCATCAAATCTATCCATAATTCAAGTGTAGTCAAAACAAGCTATTTTGCATATTCTGTATACATGGATGAAATCAAAGGCATCATCCTGGACAAAGACGGAACCCTTTTCGACTACGGAAAAGTATGGGGACCGATATTGTCAGATGCCATTGCTGAAGGACTTGCGAAAGCAAGGATGCCTGAAAACAGGAAGAACGAATGCATCGCTGATTTCTGCAGGGTTGTCGGTGTCGATGGAGACGGAAAGACATACCCTGATGGAATAATTTTCCGGCATGACAGACTTCTGCAGGCAACAGTGAGAATCCTCAGGATAACTTTCCGCTATCATATGAACCCATGGAGAGTCTGGAATTCCGTAAAGGCTATTCTTAAGCATGAAGGCTTCCCGATCAAAGAGCATCTCTCGAAAATAGAATTCCCATATGTAAGGGAAACAATAAAAGCAATGTACGATAGAGGTTACATCCTCGGAATCGTCACAACGGACAATCAGGAATCCACTGACCTGTTCCTATCCAGAATGGGTATAAAGGAATATATATCCTTCATAAGGACGAAGGATTCAGAGATCCACCCGAAACCGAACCCGGAAGCAATAAAGGAATTCTGCAGGGAATATGATCTTGAGAGCCAGGAGGTAGCTGTCATCGGTGACACAGTCGTCGATATGGAGTTTGCCCATCTTGGAAAAACCGGCTACAGAATAGCTGTCCTGACAGGTTCCGGAGACAAAGAGAGGCTCTCTGAATGCGCAGATGCAGTCTACCCAGCCCTTCGCGATATCATCAATGATCCTATTTTGTTCCACTGACAAAATTTGACATTTGCCAAAACTCCCTCAAATATGTATAGTGAAGATTAACTAGTAAGGGAAAACTCACAGATTTTCTGCCACATTGCAGAGAAGGTAGGAAGAATCAGACATGCATTCATGGGAAGAACTTGAAGAATTCAGAAAGAAGAAGATAGTAAGGGGCGAATGGCCTACAATCCCGGAGCTTTTCGAGATTGCACTTGACCGTTTCCCCAATCGTCCATGCTTCACAGTTTTTGAACCTGACAGGAAAGATCTTACTTATAAAGAAGCATACAGAAAGATCATGCAGGGAGCTGCCCTTCTCCAATCAAAGGGAATAAAGAAAGGAGACAAGGTCCTTGTCAATGGAAAAAATAGTCCGGACTGGGCTATCGCATATTTTGCAGTACTTGCAGCAGGTGCCATAGTTGTTCCTATCGACAACCAGATGCACGCAGATAGATGCATGAGGCTTTCAGAATATGCAGGCATCCGCTTCGCCATCTGCGATCTGGATGTTCTTGAAAAGATGAAAGGCATAGGCGGCGCCTGGTATGATTCCCTTCTGGGAAAAGCCCTTCTGAAAGGAAAGAGCGATGAATATCCGAAATTCTCAGATCTGGATATCGAGCCGCTGCAGGAGAAGGTTCCGGTTGACGAAAGCGACGATGCCGCAATTCTCTTCACATCGGGAACGACAGGAAATGAAAAGGGCGCAGTCCTTTCCCACAGAAATATAACATCAAACGTTTATCAGGCAGCAGATGGAATGGGAGTTGATGAGAAAGATGTCCTCTATGCTCTTCTTCCTCTTCATCACAGTTACTGCTGTACAGCCGTACTGCTTGAGACAATCAAGCATGGGGCTGACTGCATATTCGGCCACGGCATAGTTGTTT
>CALXLD010000005.1 GCA_944389105.1 uncultured Spirochaetaceae bacterium
ATCGTCTTGCACACAGAGCACTTCTGGCTCGTATAGCGTGCATCCACAAACTCCACCCTTATGCCGTTCATCTGGCACTTGTAGATGAGCTTGAACTCAAGGTCAGAGTATGACCAGTTTGAAAGCCACTTCCTCATGGTCTTGCTGCTCTTTCCCTTGAGCCTCAGCATATTCATGGATGACAGATCTTCAAGGACATATATTGAAACATCCCCATCAGTGCTGGCAAGCTTCTTGGAAATGCAGTGGTTCTGGTCATGAACAAACCTCTTCTCACAGCCGGAGATGGAGACGAGTCTCCTCTTCGCACTGCGAGTGCCTTTCTTCTGCAGCTCAGAACGCACGTGGTTGTATTTCCTCTTCCCCCGCCTTGCATCCTTTGATCCATAGCGGACTCCCTCAGAGGTTGTAACAATGTTGTAGACACCCCTGTCCAAGCCCACTATCTTCCCATCTTTGTTTTCATCTATGGAATCAGGCATTCATAGATGAGTTTGACGAATACCCTTCCTTTCCTGTCTATCCCTATGTTCGCTCCCTTCTGCTTCCATCCTTCCGAATCAGGATAACGCTCAGTGAAGAACCCAGGAATCGATATGATTGTCCTTATCCTCTTGTCACAGGTGCTGAATGTGAGCTGACAGCCGCGGAGCGTGACGGTACGCACATCATATCGCATCGTGCACTTCTCCTTCATCGATGGCTTCCTCTCGGCTTTCTTTGAATGCTTCAGCTTCGTCCTCTTCCATGACTTTACCGACTCGACTGCAACATCACGTGTACATTGTATAAGTCCTGTAGGAAGAGTCGGACATTTCTCCTTTACAATGGAATACTGCACCTTGTGCAGGAACCTCTTCGATGTACTGCTGTTATTGATAAGGCAGTCGACAGACATGTTGAAGGCTCTTGCATACTGCTTCCTCGTCTCTATGATTGAAGAGACCTCATTGTCAGATAGTTTTGGGAAAACAGTGATTGACCTTCTCATATGGAAATATAATAGGAGGAAAACACGGGAAGCAATAGAAATTCTGTTTCCACATTGCAATACCGCCTCATCTGGCGCACAAAATACAGGCATCCTATACTCACCCAGGTCTGTACTGAGTACGGCTGGACGTTGAAAGCCTTAGAGATCATGTCTGACCACGTCCATCTTTTTCTGGAAGCCTCTCCAGACGAAGCACCTTCCATGATTGCACAGACACTGAAGTGCATCTCAGCTGTACACATCTTCACGGCTTTCCCGAAGCTTAAGGAACGCAAGTTCTGGGAATCTGGGCTATGGTCCCGCGGCTGCTATTACGGAAGCGTCGGTGCCGTTACAGAAGACAGTGTTAAAAAGCACATCGAAAACCAGAAGTCGAACATCGGAGGCACCGAATGATGAAATGCCCGACATGTGGCAAGGATATGGTAAAAGGAGCTGTCATATCTTCAAGCAGCATGCCCTTCAGCACAAATGTCATGTTCAAACCTGACAGGAATGATGGATCTTGCCCTCTTGCTCTTGAAAACAAGGCAGAGGCATAAGTCTGCCAATCCTGTGGGCATGTATTTGCCGATTACAAAATCAGATGATCATTGCCGCCTTCATCCGGCAGGACAAGCCTGGCCGGTTTTTTGGCGGCTAACTTTATAAAGAAAAGGAGATGAGTCTTCTTCATTCCTTTTATTGCTGGGGCTTTGTTGGCGTAATACTTATCTCGACACTCTTTTTCCATATCTTCGGAATAGAATCATGGAGAGTCATGGCAAAGCTATGGATGCTTGTTCCTCTTGCCAATATGGTCGCATTTTTCTTCGTTCCTATATATGACATTGTTCCGGAAGAAAAGAAAATGGGAAAGACAAAGCTTTTTTCAAGCAAAGTGTTCTGGCTGCTATTCTTCATGATGATTGCATCGGGAGCATCTGAACAGGCTGTTGGGCAGTGGGCATCAGCATTTGCAGAAATGGGGCTCCATGTATCGAAAACCATCGGCGATCTTGCTGGTCCATGTCTCTTTGCATTCATGCAGGGCCTTTCTAGGCTGATATACGGCAGATTCGGAGAAAAGATAAACCTGAGAAAGATGATGGCGCTTTCAACGGTTCTCTGCTGTCTATGCTATCTTATCACATCACTTTCACCATATCCTGCTTTGAGCCTTGCAGGATGCGCTCTCTGTGGTTTCTCTGTAGGCATATTCTGGCCAGGAACATTCAGCATTGCTTTAAAGCTTCTTCCATCAGGAGAAACTGCGATGTTCGCATTCCTTGTACTTGCAGGTGATGTCGGCTGTTCTATAGGGCCAACTCTTACTGGATTTGCCGCAGAACTGATGGGCGGCAGCATATCCTCCGGAATCCTTTCATCAATTATCTTCCCTATATTCATGTTTGTTTCACTTCAGATGATGAGAAAGCTTGAAAGAAGAACAGAAGAGAAAAGGAAATAAGGATTTTTGTTTTAATCATATTCTATGAAATTAAATTTCAAAATCTGGATTCTGTCTGTTAGAATTGGCATGATTATTAACACAAAAGGAGGATATGCATGAAAGGTTTACCCTGATGCATTCTGATTGTTGTTTCGTTGTTCTTGCTTTCTGCAGGACTGTATGCGGATGGTATCCCAGTTTCTAAGCCAGCAGCCTGGCTGCAGGAAGCTGGAGACTATGTACTTCCAGTACTTACCCCGAGTGAAGTTCCTCTTGGAGCTCCTGAGGATACAGAGAGAGTTCTGATTCCCTGGGCTGATAGGCTTGTTGATACCCCTGAACTTATTGTTCCGGGAACGCTTGCTGAATGGAAAGCTGAAAGGCCATTCATAAAGGCTCTTGTCGAGGATACGCTCGGAGCTATTCCTCCTCGGCCAGAGGAACTTGAATCGAGAATTGTCCTTACCGGTGAGACAGAAGCATATAAATATGAGAAAATAGAGATAGACAATGGCTATGGCGACATAATCCCTGGTACGATTTACATTCCGAAGTCAATTGAAGGAAAAGCTCCAGCGATTCTGTATCTGCATTACCATGGAAAGGAATTCGAGACAGGGCAGAATGAACTTCTCTATTCATGGCCTTTCCCGGAAGGAACCCAGCTTATCGATTTCTTTATCGAACGCGGTTATATTGTTTTCGCAATTGATGCTTATGCATTCCTTACCAGAAGTGGCCAGGGCCCAGGCATTGATTCTGATACAGGTGAGAAAGAAATAGGATTAGAGGAAGAAGCATCGCTGTATAAGTATTTTACGGTACAGGGAATGGCATATCTTGGGATGATTATCCGTGATGATATGATTGCTCTCGATTACCTTGTCTCCCGTCCTGAGGTTGATACGTCCAGAATAGGTGCTACTGGCATGTCTATGGGCGGTACGCGCACAAACTGGCTTATGGCTCTTGATGATAGGATTTCTGCCGGCGTCAGTGTCGCTTGTCTCACACGTATGCAGGATTTCATCCCAACTGGAAACCTTGTATGGCATGCTATGTGGAACTGGGTTCCTGGAATGCTTCAGCGCTTTGATACGGAAACGGTTGTATCGCTTATTGCACCTCGTCCATATATGCAGCTGATGGGTACTGTAGATATTGGAAGTCCTGTCGATGGCGTAAGATACATTGAGGGCAAGATGGATGAAGTCTATTCATTGTACCAGAAGCCGGAGAATGTGGAATTTCATTATTATGAAGGTGTTGGGCATGACTATCTTGTAGAAGAATTTGGTCTCATGCTTGATTTCTTTGATGCTCATCTGAAGAATTCAGAACCGGAGATCCTGGATAATGATCTTTCACAGGATGATCTGCTGTCCCTCATTTCTGATAATCCCTCAGAGATAAAGTATTATGAGCTTCTGGATAGCGAAGGAATGTCCGGCCTTTTCCTGTTTGTGAATGGTGCGGTCGTAGATACAGATTCAAAGCCATATTTCTCTGCGGGATATCTTATGCTTCCTCTTGATGAGATAGGGCAGAAGCTCGGGGCAGATGTGTCGCTGAGCGATGATGGAAGAACGGCTGAAGTATCTTATCTGTCAGCAGATGTAAGAATCTCCGCAGATTCGAATATTGCAGTTGACCCTCTTATTGGAAGCGGCATAGCGATGAGCAAGAGTGCAGAACTTTCAGATGGGATTCTCTTTGTTCCTGCAGCATTCTTCTCCGACATTCTGGGAATTAACGTATACACGGATATTCCAGATGCTGAAAATGGTTTTGCTGCACTTTTCAACTGACTTAATGACGGGCCGCTGTATCTGCGGTGGCCCGCCTGTCTTTTGATACACAATTCTTATTCTGTGTTGGCCCGGTTACTGAATACCTACTGTAAAATCCAGATATGAGATGCCGATATTTTCTTGTTGCTGCAATTGTTTCAATATCTGTTTTTTCCTGTTCCAGCATTTCTACTGAAACAAAAGCTGAAGATATCGGGGTGATTGCGGAGGAAAAAGCTCCTGTTATAGTAATTGTCGAGGATCCTGTCCCTAGTCCTGTTCCTGAGACCATAGCGGAAGAAGAGGAGGAGATTGCAGCTGTGCCTGAACTGAGTTCAGCAGATGAACCTGTATCAGATGAACAAGATGCTGACCCGATTGCTTTTTCGATAACATCATCGGATGTAAGGGAACAGTCAGCAATACTCTCTATCACTTATCCTCAGGATACAGATCTTTCCAAGCTCAGCATTGAGGGCGGAGGATATATAAGTGAGATAAAAGCCACAGGAAAATCTGCAAAGATCAAAATAGAAGGGCTGGAAAGCCTCTCCGAATACTCTCTGTCCTTGTCTTATGAAGGGGAGGTAGTCACAGAGCCATTTAAGATTACAACTGCCTCTTTTTCCGGCAGATATCTCTGGCTCCCGGCAGATGGGAGCGAGGGGGAGCTTTTTGCTGTGGATGTTACAGAAGCTCCGTCAGATTCGGATTATCGTTATTATATTTATCTTGATTCTGAGGATTCAGCTTTTCCTGAAGGGTTCAGTGACAATGAAATACGCATAGCTCCTCTTATTGATAAAGATGAATCTCTTGATGATGTTAAATACAAAGATTCTCCAGAGTCATATAAATGGACGAACTGCAAATGGAATACAGGAAGCATGACTCCATCAAAGATAAAGTATGTAGAAGCTGCTATGACAGAAACTGGAGATGAGATAAATACCTCAATAGCTTCTGTTGCTCTTGGTTTTACAGCTGAAGCAGATGTGAGGTTTGTTTTCCATGAAGATGATGGCAGAGCATATCTGTCTTTCTACAATAAAATGACACCAGGCATTGCCAACAATTTCCTGAAGAAGAATCCATCTCCAAACATAAGACCATACGAGGAGAATGAATACTGGTATACTCTGGAAAGAGAATGAACTTCTGCAAGTTAGGGAATAAAACTTCTGCAAGTTAGGGAAAATGATTGACAATTTATGATTGTTAATTAATATATTTTTCATGAATAAAAGAAAATATCTGAATAGAA
Source organism: uncultured Spirochaetaceae bacterium (assembly GCA_944389105.1). Taxonomy (GTDB): domain Bacteria; phylum Spirochaetota; class Spirochaetia; order Sphaerochaetales; family Sphaerochaetaceae; genus Ornithospirochaeta. The sequence continues at coordinate 5,481 of CALXLD010000005.1, forward strand.
TTGCAGACTCAATTATCTCAAAAAAACTTGCTTCATCTGGTGCTGTTCTAGTTGAAGGACCGAAATGGTGTGGAAAATCAACAACTTGTATTCAGCAGGCAAAAAGCAAGGTTTTTCTGCAGAATCCAATGACAAGGGACCAAGATATCGCACTTGCATATAATGATCCAGCATATTTTCTTAATAGAGAACCTCCATTTCTTATTGATGAGTGGCAGGAAGCACCTATTCTTTGGGATGCAATTCGTTATGAAATTGATAAAAGGGGAGAGTTTGGTCAGTTTATTCTCACAGGTTCGGCAACTCCGATTGATGAAAAGAAGAAAGAGGAAATAAGACATTCTGGTATAGGACGTATTTCCAGAATCAGAATGGGGACTATGTCTTTGTTTGAATCGAATGATTCTAATGGCGCCGTGTCTTTGGCCTCTATGTTCAAAGGGGAAAATATTGCTGCAATCTGTGATAAGAATCTCATTGATTATGCATTTCTTCTTTGCAGAGGAGGGTGGCCAACTTCCATTGTTCCCAATAAGGAAGTTGCTTTGGAGCAGGTGATTAACTATGTTGACGAATTAGTATCCTCAGATTTCATCAAAGCCGGAGGACCTGCAAGGAGCGAGCATCGAGTCAGGAAGCTTCTTGCCTCATATTCCAGACACATAAGTACACCTGCAACACGATCTCTTTTAATAAAGGACATGACGCTTGGAAGTACAGAGACTTTTGATGAGAAAACCTTTTCTTCGTATTTCTCAATATTGAGAAGCTTGTTCATATTTGAAGAACTGGAAGCATGGAATCCGAATATCAGAACAAAGGCTCGTGTACAGACTTCACCAATAAGGCACTTTACAGATCCTTCTATTGCTGCTGCAATTCTTGGATTAGGACCAAAAGATCTGATGAATGATTTTAAATCATTTGGATTGTATTTTGAATCGTTGTGCATAAGAGATCTGCGGATATATTCTGAAGCATTGAATGGAAAAGTGTTTCATTATAGAGATAGCAATGGACTTGAAGCTGATGCTGTAATACATCTGCGTAATGTGATTATGCTCTTTGTGAAATAAAATTCGGTAGAGAAGAGGATATAGAAGAAGCGGCAGAACATCTTATAAAACTCGGAAATCTTATAGATACTGATAAAATGCCAGCTCCAAAGTGCATGATTATAATAACCGCAAAAACAACAGCATACAGAAGACCAGATGGGGTGTATGTAGTTCCTATTGGCTGTCTGAAGCCTTGAGCTAAAGATTTTGTATTGTCAGAATACTTGATGATTCTTATATAGAAAATTGAGTTATCGAACAGTTGGAATAAAATTTGTTAGATAACTATTGTAATCACTGTAGAAATCAGCTAAATTGACTCAAGTTGTCAAGCTGGGTGGGGGATTTCTGGTGTTTCTTGCTGTGAAATACTGGGAATCCAATTTTTTGGTTGTGAAAGTGATGAGAAAAATAAAACAACTTTGTGTTGTTACATTAATATTATTGGTTTGTGTCTTTTTTGTTTCATGTCCCGCAAGTCCTTCTAATATAGAGGATTCTGGTTCTTCATTGTATCAGAAACCTTTGACTCCACAGAATGTGAAGGCCACCAATGGATATGATGGATTGATAAGAATAACATGGGATCCGGTTGAAGACGTTGATGGATATATAATTTTAGGAAGCAAGTCTTCTGAATTTGATAATGGACTGACTCAGTTTGACATCGTGACTGGTGCTGATAACGGCTTATATACCCTTGAATCAGGTAGTAGAAACGTAGATGTAAATCAAAGTTATATTTTCTCTGTAGTCTCTTATAAGATATATAATAAAACGGAACGTGTCCTTTCGGATAATAGTGAATATGCTGAGGGGTCTTTTGCTCCATCAGAATTAGCATTTCATGCGATAATAAATGATTATTATATTTATCTATACTGGATGAGCCCGACTTTGTATCGTCAGTATTATACAGGAGGAAGCGAAGTCTTGTACGATGCAGATTTTGTTGTTTCATACGGGCTTTCTTCTTCTCCGGTTGCAGAATGGACAGTATTAGATGAAACCGATAATAACTCAGGTGTAACTCCATGGTTATCACAGAGAATTGAGACAAACAGATTATCACAGGAAGAAGAGTATTCATTCCATGTGACAATGAATATAAACGACGAAGAGGGCACACAGATATCATCGTTGGTCAGCGAGGATGTTACTTTCGAAATATTATCCAATATGGGTACATCGCCTATAGATGATCTGAAAGTTTCTACAGATAGAATTGATGGAATAGAACTTAAATGGAGCATCCCGGAATGGACGAATGGAGCAACACGGGCCAATTCTTATTTTACAATACAAAGGACAAGAAGCGGCAGCAATGACTGGGAAACGCTTGTTGATGAAACTGATGGCCTTGTTCATTCAAGCTTGATTCAGGAAGAAAATGGAGAACTGACATATCTTGATAAGGATGTAGTGGCAGGAGATAAGTACATTTATCGAGTGAAGAATACTGCTACAGATGAAAAAGGTAATCAATACACACATGTAGATTCAATGTATATTCCATCAGATGTCGGAAGTCTTTTTGAATTGAATATTCTTTCAAAAGATGGAACATGGACTCCTGATGCAGAAAATCCAAATTCAGCTGCTGTATCAATTACATGGAGCTGGGACAAGAATCTGGAAAGTGGCTTGAAATGGAAGCTTTTCCGTGTTGAAAAAGATATAGAAGGAAATCCTACTGAAACAGAAGTTGATTTGAGCGGAGCAAGTATTTCAGATAACAAACTTACTATCAGCTTCAATGAAACTTTGGATGATGATCTGTCATTCAGGGAGTATTCCTATTATCTGAATGTCTATAACGACAATACATTATTCGGAGAATATGGATTTATTGTTTTCCCTTCTGATTCTCAGATGTCACTGGGTAATACTATTACAATTGTAAGTGGAGATGATCTTGATACCGTTGTGCTGCAGTGGACTTCAAAGGCTGTAATCAAGGATAAAACATATTCTTATGGTTACAAAAAACCATCAGGATCCTGGGAAAAAGTTCCTTTTGACATCAGCTCTGTAGAATATATCGAGTTCAGCAGACCAGATAAAAACATCGGGGAACTTGAGATCCAGCTTTTCATCGGTGATACACCGGTTTCAAATAGTGTAACAAAATATTTCATTACGGCCATACAGAATATAAGTGCTTCAAAAGGTACGGTAGAAGATGAGATAACCGTGACATGGGATAAAGTAAACGGTGCAGATGGATACGAGATTTTCTATAGTGCAACTGGAAGCGATGGTTCATATACTACAACTGGTATTGAAGAATATGGTCATCTGAATTCCTCTACATTTGACGATTATTCTGCTGGATATTTCAATGTTAAAGCATATAGTTATGATATAAACGGAAATAAGGTTTATACGGAACTTGGAAAAATCGCGGATGGAGAGGAAACAACTGCTTTGGGAGAGAAAGTTCCTGCAAACTATGGCTATATTTTTAATTCAGATCCGATGATTGAACTCAGTACTGATGATGGAACATATTTACGTGACAATCTTGTATTCAGAATTACTCCGGATATATCTCACTATAGCTATGATATAGCTGTTGGCAATACTCATATTGAATTTGAAACAAAAGATGTGATGGATGGCAAAACACATAGTATTGCTAATGGCTCTGTAATTTATAAAGATAATATTTTTGAAGTAAGTACAGAGAATTTCATTGGAACATTGAATGAAGATCTTCTGCTAAATGAATCGGTCTCTGCTGTTACATGCAATGGAAATAGCAGTTTATCCAGCTCAGATTCTTTCCGCAACGTCAGAAGGGGATTATCTGAAATAGAGATTATAGAACAGGTAAATAAAATTCTCTCTGTTGGTCTTCATGAAGCTAATGATTCTTTCCTTGAGCATGATTGGTGGGGTTCTTGGTCCGATGTGTTTATATTAGGATGGGTAGCCAATGGTGATCAGCAGACATACCCAGAGAATGGTGTTCTTGCCAATGGAATTCTTGTAACAAATTCTTCTGGCAATAATAATCGAATTCCTGCACGTCCCGCAAATAATGGTTCAATTAAGTTAGATGGTTACACTGCTGAAAATTATTCAGGAAAGATTTCAACAGGAGAAAGTTCGGTTGAGATTGATATTGAAGATGATAACGGAGCTGGATTTTTAGGTTCTGATAGTTTGAGAGAACTCAAACAGGGATCTATATCTTTGCTTTTAGATGACTTGAGTACTTTGTATAAGTCGTATTCAGTTCGATATTCTGAAGTTTATGTCAATCATTCGCAGGGAACTTATTATGTTTCTGTGAATGGTCAGGAATCTCAAGGAATTGAGGCGACTTCAGTTTCTGTAAGACCATACTAAGGAGAAGAAGATGCTGAAAAGATTTTCTATATTATCATTTATACTTTGTATTCTTCTTTGTTCCTGTAATTGGAATATCCTATCTGGAAGTAATCCTGATATAGAAAATGGTAGTAGTTCAGGTATTGCGTATTCTGTGTTTACAGGTGAAGCACCTAGAAATATACAGGCAACAAAATCCACTTACACAGATAAGATTATGCTCTCCTTTGATTCTGTGAAAGGTGCTGATTATTACAGAATATATAGAACTTCGGCCTCAAGAACTGAAGATGTTTCTGATCCTGAATCCTTAACATGGAAAAGGATAGAATATGATCTTATTCCAGAAACAAATTCGGGAAGAATTGTATGGACTGATGATTCAGTTGATGCAGCAACAAAGAATAGTACTAAGTATCTGTATCGTGTTATGGCACAGAGCTATCTGTTTCCAGAAGTTAATGCAACTGCAAAGTATTCTGATATAGCAGAAGGTTGGACACTTTCTCCTCCTTCGTCAATTACAGCTACCGGAGGTCTTTCAGAAACGACTGTCTATCTTTCCTGGAGCCCTGTAGATTCTATAAAGGGATACAATATTTACTATTCCACTGATGAGTTATCTCCTGATAATAATTGGACAAAATATAATTCTAGATTGATTCCGGCCCCTCCGGGAGTAGAAATGCAAGAGACATTTATTCCTCCTGATTCGCTGAAGGGTGATGACATTTATTTCCGTGTAGTTAGTGTTTCTAATAGCAATACAGAGAGCGAAAGAAGCAGTACAGCACATGGATGGACACTTGTTCCAGGAGCTCCTGCTGCTCCGACAAATATTGTGCCATCCCGTGCAGATTCATCTACTCAGATTACAGTAAAATGGGCAAAACCGCAGAACGAGAATCCTGATACCAATCCATATACATGGGAAGTAAGGAGAAATGCTCCAGGCGAGGATCAGCAGCTGATTGCTACTTATTATTCGGGTAAAACTGATTCAGCAGCTACAAGGGCAAATAACGCAGCTATCAGACTAGAAGGTGAAACTTACATTCTTGAGGATTCTTCAACCGATCTGAAACCGAATGTTGAATATACATACAGAATAAGAGCTATATCAAAGATTACTGATGAATCAACAGGAGAAAAAATTGATGCAATTGGTGCAGAAGCCACAACAGTTGGATTCCTGATGAGCCCTCCTACAGAGTTTACAGATCTTTCTGCTATATATCCATCAGGACCAAATAAAGGCAGTTTTTCCTTTACCATTGCAGAACCACCTATTGGTTTTGATGAGGATACTGATAATTGGTCTTATATTATATGGGGAAGACACAACGTAAGAGGAACAATCGAGACTGATTGGACGGAAGGTATTATTGAAAATATTCCTGTCACATCAGATCCAGTTCAGGTAAATATCGATTATGAAACAAGCAAGGGACGTTTCAATGAGTTCAGCGTAAGTGTCATAAACAATGACAATAATGATAAAACGCAGAGATATGGAGAGACTGATGGTTCAGTTATTTCCGCTGGCTTACCTGAGACTCCTGTATTGAATATCCTATCCAACAAGGTTTCAGGTGGTTCTGCAAGTTCAACTGGTATTTATCCTCTTTATTATAGTGTTTCGGGTTCTGAATACATTGAGGATCTTCAGCTTGAGATTGTTAAATCAAGTAGTCCTACAGGAGCTGTACCGGAGTATTATGATATAGAATCAAGTACATCTCCTGTTGCATTCGCAAGTAGCTACTATCCATCTGAAATAGGTGTTGCCTGGGTATATCGTGTGAGAGGTATAGATCCATTTGGACGTTATACAGATTGGACCGGCTATCAGCAGGGATATGGAGCATTAACTAGTGAAGCATTCCTGAAGGTTTTTGAGATGTATGGTCTAAAGCCATGGGAATATACTGGAGGAACAAAGCTTTCTGCAGCTCTCAAGTCGAAATGGAGCACTGCAAACAATGATATCGCCAGAATAGCAATTGATGGTCCGAATATCAGTTCTGATCTTGGAAAAACTTTCCAGGTAAGTGCTTCTGCTCAGCCTGGTGGATATATGACACTTCTGGCAGAAATGGGTAGTGGCTTAAGTGGAACTGTTACATTCAATTATTCAAATTTTGGAGAGGTGTCATATTTAAGCCTTACAGGTTCTTATAATATGCCTAATGTTGGACTGTCTGGTTCAAATGGCGGACAGAAATGCCAAGGAGAGGTTACTGTTACTGGAATGTATCCTGCAACTGTTGATTTCACTGATTTCACAATTGTAAACAAAGCATTCTCCGGTCAGTATATCCTGACTCAGGATAATGGCAGCGGAGAGGTTAGAGTAAATCCTCCTACGGCTGCAGATAAACAGGAATAGGGTAAAGCAATGAAAAAAATCAGGACAGTTCTGTTTTCGCTTTTGACTATGATTATCATTGTTTCTTGTGATTTATTCGTTACAGATCCTAATCCTTTAATTGGGTGTTACAGATTTTCAGAATCAGCAGTTTCTGATGCAGCTTTATATTACCTTGCAATTGAGGAAAACCAGTATTTTATTTTTGTTCAGGCTGGAGGTATTAACAGTAGTACACCAATCATCTTTGAAGGTGTATGGGAAATGTCAGCTTCACATTTTGATTTCTTTAAATCAGCAGGGACAATAAAGCTTCATGTCACATCGGTCCATAATGCTGATAATACAGCTGGCCTTGCACTTAGCTATACAGAAAATAACAATATAAATCCATTTACTTATTCATGGATTCTTGATGGAGCATCTGGTATCGCTGAATTGGTTTTAAATTCTCAGAATCAATATTTATGTAATATCGCTGTTCCTGGATATACAATCAGTGAACAGGAATTTGAAAGGGCAACAGGCTGGAATATAGGAGAAGAAGAGCCCGAAACTCCAGACGATCCAGGTACAGATGATCCAGGTACAGATGATCCAGGTACAGACGATCCAGGTACAGACGATCCAGGTACAGATGATCCAGATACTGATGATCCAGATACTGATGATCCAGATACTGAAGAGACTCCTCCAGAAACAGAAGATGGGCAGGGAACTGAGGATTCTAATGGAGAAGCAATATGAAGAAGCTTATTTTTTTCGTTTTGATTATTTTTTGTCTTTTGTCATGTCCGCTGTTTGCTTCAGAAGAACAGGAGATTGAATTAAATCCAGAAGGATGGTGGAACGATCTCTGGAAGGATGCTTTTCCAACATATGATTTGTACATTAGATCAGTTCTGATGGGGGATTCTCTGAATTTCGGAGGAGGTTTCAGTATTGGTGCAGAAACTCCAGCTTTCCGTTTCGAATGGTATCTTCAGGGTGATTATTTTATGTCTCCACTAGGTACGACAGGAACAGCTGCCGCAATGGAAATGGATTTTGAAACAGGTCTATCTCTTGGATGGAAGTTTATAAAATTCTGGGCATTTGATGTTTATGTTGCCTGCGACATCGGATATTACATGCAGCTTGTTGAAACACATTATCAGCCAGGACGTCAGACTATTGGTTTTAATGGAATAATGCTGCGTCCAAAACTTATGACAGAGCTTAATATAGGTAAATGGTATGGTATTTCAGTTGGAGTATTTTACCAGTTCCCCCTGTATCCACATTACAGTAGATATCAGGGGGTAGGGATAATGGTGTCGATTTTATGAATATTTTGCGATAAACCAGACTTTTGCTATTTCTTTTTCATTGTGTGATAAAACTGCATTTACTCTGTGATCTCCAGCAGTACTAAATCTATAAAGATCTGCGGAAAAATTACCATTGTCAGATTTGTTTATAATTTCAAAATAATCAATATAAGTATCTCTAATTTGAGTCTCATTATTTTCATCGAACAACCAAATATTCTTTATTGGTGCTTGTGAGAATCTATCTTCGGTGTAAACATTTCCAACAAAATTCAATTTGAATGTTTTTGTATCATATGGTGGAACTTTGCTATTATCACCAGTAACAGGATTACTATCTTCATTTAAAATTTGAATCTCTAAAACGTTTATATCTATTGATTTACTACTATAATCAAACCCTTGAATGTCTGAATCTATTGAAGCTGTTATTTTTGTTTTCCCACCACTAACTAGTGTTATTTCTCCTGTCTCTTCATTTATTGTAGCAACTGAAGGATTGTTTGAATTCCATTTGATTTTACCAGAATAATCTGTTCCTATTTTTGCGTTAGCAGTAGCAGAAAGATTAATCGTTGTATATGAACTGTCTATAATATCTACTCCGACTTGATTTGGTAATAATACGAAATCTCTGCCACTATTATTGTTAATCGTTATATCAGCTGGAATATAGCTTTCAACATCAATCGTTGCCACCCTTGTAATACCATTATTTGTTACAGTAGCTGTGATTGTAGCACTTCCTTTTGATACAGATGAGATGTTTCCTTCTTGATCAACTGAAACTATAGATGGTGCTGATGTAGACCAGTTAACAACAGGATTGATATCAGATCTGCTGTATGTAAGTTTTAATTGCTCTGGCTCAAGGCCATAAACAACCATATCATCATCATATGCATCTTCAAGCGAGATTATTTCAAAATCGTCTTCGCTTTCGTAATAGAAGCTGCAGCTGCCAGAAACTGTTTTTCCATTGGCTTTTACAATGAGTGTTAATTCGTTAGTTGTTTTGCTGCTATTTTTAGAGATGCCTTTTGTTTCTCCTTTGATTGTAAGATCCTTATTGTTTGTAACGAAAACCCCATTGATTTTCCATTCATATGTAGCATCAGAAATTTCTGTTACATTGATTGTGATTGATGGATTATTATTGTTTATCGATATTCCATTAATTGAATCAAAAGAAGATGAGAAATCTATTCCTGATTCAAGTGCTGGCGCTGGATTGATTGTAATGCTTCCTGCACTAGTTGATACCGGATCGGAGTTTTCAGATTCAGCACTGCTGCATGATTCATATTCATCCATAAGAGCAATGACAGTGTATGTATATGTTGTCCCTAATGAGATTTCATTGTTATCTATAAATTCTGTTTCAGCATCTTCTGTTATAAATTCCTTATCAGGAGTGCCATTTGCTGTTCTTTTGATTTTGTATCTATCAGCATCTGCAATCACATTCCAGGTAATCGTGATACCATTCTCAGAGGCCCCTGATACGATAGGCTTATTGGGTGTTGCTAGGTGTACAATTGCTGTCTTTGGATCTGTTTTAACGCCGCTATCAGAAGAGGTTAGTACAATGTTGTATTCTCCAGCTTTATTGAATTTGACACTGTGGTTTGTTATCTCTACATTCTCGGCGTTATTCTCTATCGAAATTGTATATTCTTTATTTGTTGCCTCATCTGGAGTAATTAATGCTTTGAACTCTATTGTATCACCAGAAATATAATCAAAATCATTGCCAGTAGTATCGAAGGCAATTTCAGTTACAGGAACTCTTGGACGAGCATTTGATATCAATCCAACATCTGCTGAATATCCAATCTGTCCATCGATTTTAAACCATATGGAATAGACTTTATCGCTTGAAAGGCCCTTGAGAGTTGTCTCTCCATTTTCACTATAGCTGGTATATTCGACGTTTCCTGTTGCTGCAATGCTTCCTGTTTGGATATCTTTTGCTGTTACAGTTACAGTAATTGGATAAATATTGCTGCTGAATTCTGGATTAATCCATGTAATCTTAAGCGTTTCATCATCCACGGCAGTTGCCACTGGAGAAGAAACATTCCTCAGGTAATTCATTATGTTATTATCTGAAAGGGTAAAATTATATTTATCATTAGCATCAGGAATTGAGACAAGATTTGGATATACCGTTAGATTCGTTCTAAATGTTTCTGCAATAACAACAAGTTCTCCATCTATTTCAGAATAGATTCGGAAATAGATTTCTTCTGTTTGCTTATTTGCATCAAGACCGCTTTCTGTATATTCAATAAGTTTATTTGTAAAATCCTCAGAATCTGCCCATTTGATTTTATTCTTTATTGTTTCTTCTGTTGGATTTCCGCATACAGCAATATCGTTTGAAGAATTGGTATCACTATCTGCATAGAAAGCAAGGAATCCTATGCTTTTACGATCGAGTGCATCTGAGATAAGATTTCCTTTTTGTGTCAGACCGGACCAATCAATTTTAAGACTGATTGTTCCTGTTCCTGTAGAAAGATAGGAAAGAGTAATCTCAGCAATATTGGTTGTATTTGGTTTTATTGTTACACTCTGGCTGCCTTCAACAACTTGTGTCTTGAGTCCATCCTCACCTTCTTCATATACGCTGTATCCAGCAATATATAAATCATATGTACCAACTTTGATATCATCGATCTGCACAGAACTGCCATCGATTTCAGTTGGCTCAAATTCCCATGATTTTGTATCGCTGTTTTGTGTAAGGCTTATCACATATTTCACAATTTTCGGTGTTGTTGGAGCAATTGAAGAAACGTTTATTCCTTTCTGATGTGCTTCCACAATAAGACTAGCAGTTTCACTTATCCCATTTGATGATGGTGAACAGGAAGCAAATATCAGAACGATTAACGAAATGAGAAGGATATGCTTTAAGCAGTTTCGTTTGTTAGACATGGATTTTGTATTCCTTTTGCTATAGTTATCGAACATTTTATGCCTGATTTGTAGAGTTACATTGCTGTTGTATACAGTTTAGATATAATTGTCAATCTTAGGTTGCTTGTACTAATCCTTCGGATTAATCATCTAATCGACCATACGAGTGTTTTACTCTGGAAAGAGAATGAAATTCTGGCAGAATAGAGAAATTTGTTGATTCAGCTATCCACAAAATCTTGCTTTTCCTAACATTAGCAGCATATTTCATGTCTTGCATTACTTGGTATCAGGAATATTTAGGAAATCAGAAAAGCTATCCCTGATCAGGTCTTTTTCTTTCTTTATTGCTTAGATATCTCTTGAGAAGAAAGGTACAGAAATAGGGGAAGGTGCAGATTCTGTTTGCATATCCGATGTTTCCGTTGCTTAGCCTGAACCCATATCTGATATCAGGATAATACTTGCTCTCAATGAGTGTTTTCAATGATTTCGTATATCCATTGGTTGTTTTAACCTCAACTGGAATCAATTCTTCTGCAGTTCTTATGAAAAAAATCTTCTTTAAGCGTTGAGTTATTTTTCTTGAAATAGACTAGGTTATATCCACTTTTATTAAGAGCTTCACCTACAGTATTTTTCATACAGAGCTCCTTTATAGATGCCTAAGTTCCTGTTTGCTCTCAGGTCTTCCTGTGATTCATCATCAAGCATGGCAACAAGAAGTCCTGTATCTGACATGTAAATCTTGTATTTGTTTCCACCGTAGTTTCCCTTAAGAGGCAATTCAGGAAAATGAGGGAAATAGGGGATGGAGAGTTGTAATTATCAGAATATTAACATTCTTTTTCATGTTTTTTATTGCTCGGCATGTTATAATTTTTAATTGAAAAATATAACATTTGACATATGGAGAAAATGCTTTTTCTCTGGAGTGATTATGACTAAGTATCAGAGCGTGATTGATGACATAAAGGACAGGATACTGAATGGGGTCTGGCCATCAGGATCTCTCATACCAGGAGAGATGGAACTTTGCCGCATTTATGATGTGAGCAGGATAACAGTCAGAAGAGCTCTTGAGGAACTTTCGTCTGCAGGTTATGCAATGCGGATACAGGGGAAAGGCACGTTTGCATCAATTCCTCCACAGCTGCAGTCTGGCAGCTCTAAGCTTGGGTTTGCCCAGTATATGGGGAAAAATGGGATTGATGTAGTATCAAAGCTTCTGGCAGATGAAAAGATAGAGGCTGACAGCAATATAAAAAGAAAGCTGCTTCTGCACGATGATGAAAAGCATGTATGGCATTTCCGCCGTGTAAGGATTGTCAAAGGAATACCGATTGCTGTCATGGATACATATGTAAGGACCCAGACAGCAGATAAGATGAGAAGCTATGATCTGGAGAGAGAATCATTCTTTTCTCTGTATGAACGTATTCTCGGAAAGGGAATAAGCAGGAATATCTTCTCGATTTCGGCAGTGGTTCCAGATAAAGACGTAAAGAGGTATCTCAAGATGCCAAGGATATCGGCAGGCATCCTCCTTGAAAGCACTGCCTTCATTGAGGATGAGGTTCCTATCCAATACGATATCTCTGTATTCAACCCTGCTTATTACAAATTCACATCAGCAGAAGGAACTATATCTCCCACTTCCCTTTGATGTATTCATAGTCTTTCAGATATGAGATGATGCTGCTGATATCCTCTGAGAAGAAGTAATCGTTCTTTGTGGATTCCTTTATGAATCCGTATTCAATCATCTTATCAATCTGCATCTGCAGGCCGCTGAAGAAATTGTCAGGGTTATAAACTGCAACAGGTTTTCCAGAGAAGCCGATCTGATGCCATGTTGAGATTTCTGCATATTCGTCGAGCGTGCCAATGCCGCCAGGAAAGATTATGAATGCATCAGAGAGTTCGTACATCTTTGCTTTTCTCTCATGCATTCCCTCTACAAGATGGAATTCCGTAGAGTATTTCTCATCTCCGGGCTTGTAGAATCGTTTTGGTGATACTCCGATTGTATGAGCGCCTTTCTCAAGCATATATGATGAGATTTCACCCATCAGTCCTCTATGTCCTCCGCCATAGACAAGACCCCATCCTTCTGCGAGAAGCTTGTCAGCGAGGTTTATGATCTTTGAACTTAAAGACGGATCTGTTCCGAGATTTGATCCGCAGAATACTGCAACATGGTGTATTTCCATCAATGTGTCTCCTTAGTAAGGTAAATCGGATTTGAAAGAAGCCTCATCGCTGCGGCATCTTTGTATGCCATGCCCCAGAAAAGAGCTTTCACGATATCTTCATAGAATTCAAGTCTTATGAATGCAGATCCGGAGGGGAGTATCCTGATATCTCTTTCGGCAAGAGTCAGTTCATATTCATGCCAGCTGTCTCCTGCTTCGATGTATTCAACTGCAGCAAGTTCTCCAGATACCATTACGAAAAGATTTCCAGAAGGATTTGAGGCAATTGAGAATAGTATCGTGATATCGCCACCGCTGTAGCTTATATCATCTCCCATTGAATATTCTTTTCCCCGGTATTTTATTCTGTAGTCCATTCTGGAGGATCCTGCAGCAACATAGACCCTTCCTCGTTTTATTCCCTCTATTATCCCTTGCTCTGAAAGCGAAGGTGCATAAACATATGTGAATAGCTGACCGAATTTCCAAGGTCCATCCTTTTCAGGGTCATGGCTGTCGGAGGAGCCAACAGCAGTCAGCTTATAGCCTTGAGCAAGATAGTTGTCATATAGGGTAGGGTAGCAAAGCGAAACAGGACCGTCAGGGGCTGCCCAGATATCTATCATATCCGCTTTCTCGATAGGGAATTCAGCATAATGCCATGAGACCATTCCGCTGAGAGGATGATTGATACCGAAGATTCCTCCCATTGCATGTATCTGGTCTGCGATTTTTTCCATTGACGGCTTTTCTATACCGAGGAATGCTGATATTTCATCATTATCATCAACAAGCGGATTGATCCATTTCTTAAGTCCATGGATGTTTGCATGTCCTCTGTCTCCAGATACTTCCATTGACTGCATGCAGAGAATCCCGTATTGCCTGAAATGCTTTTCAATCTCTCCCCAGTGGCTTGAAGTGAAATGATCGGTGATGGCAATAAAATCGAGATCTGCCTTCTTTGCAGCATCAAGTACTCTGCTTACGCTTTTCCTGCCTGTGCTTTCGCTTGAATGCACATGGAGTTCTCCGCGGTACCATCCTGATTCCTTTGATACAATCTCCGAGGAGAATGAAAAAGATGGTATTTCAGATTCCCCGGTACTGCATTTCTCAGCATTCACCGTAAGGACTGCATCAAAGTCCTCGCTGAAACGCCTTTTATATAGGATCAGCTTCCATTTTCCTGGATAAATCTGTCCAGGTATAGCTCCGGATGAGGCTTCATTCTCTTTTATCTGATAGCTGTCTTCATAATATCCTGAAGCACCTTCCGGAGCTCTGAAAACCCTGTTATTGCCCCTACTGTCAAATAGTGCAGCGGGAATCTGGGTTTCTCTTTCAGTTGTGCGGCTGACTGTAATGGAAAGACTGCCGCATCCTGAGGGTACATCAAAGCTGAGCATGCAGTATCTCTCTGTCTGTATGCTGTCTCGTCCATCTTTCAGTACTCTGAATTCAATGCGGCAGATTTCCATTTATTCTCCTTAGTAGATGAATTCTCCGAATTCCTTCAGCTCGTCAATCTCGCCCTGGAATTCAGCTGTATATTCATCAAGCACAGTCTGCGGATCTTCACCATTGATGATGATACGGCTGATCATATCATTAACTCTGTTGAATACGTCCCTGATATTCTTTGTGATGCTTGGAGCTGGTCTTCCATACTCAAGCTGATCAAGCATCTTCTGATATGACGGATTCTCAGCAAGGTAAGTCTTAACATCCTCTCTTTCCATGATGCTCTTTCTGACAGGAAGGTTTCCTGTTTCAATGAAGAATTCAGTGACAATATCTTCAGAGCACATGTATTCAAGGAATGCAAGGGCTGCTTTCTCCTCAGCTCCTGATACATCCGAGCAGATAGCGAAATTTCCGCCTCCGATTGTGATTGCATTGCCGCCGATGCCAGCAGGAATGAACTCAAATGACCAGTCATAGTCAAGAAGGCTTTCTGCTGTAGGTGCAAAAGATGAGGTCTGGAATACTGTAGCAACATTTCCTGCAAGGAATGCGCCATTGAGTTCCTCGAATCCGCCGACAAGAGCAGGGGGCATCAGAAGAAGTCCTTCATTGTACATATCCTGGAAGTATTTCATCATGCTGACGATTTCAGGGCTGTTAAGACGTACTGTACCATCTGGTGTGCTTATATCTCCGCCCCATGTATATGCGATTGCATCGAAGAGGAACTGGTTGAAGAATGCATAACCATAGTAATAGTCATCTCCAAGGCTCTTGAATTTCCTTGCATCTTCCAGGAACTCATCCCATGTGGATGCAACTCTGTCGATGCCTGCTGCCTTGAGTGCATCGTTATTCACATAGAAACCCTGTGTGCTTCTGTTATATGGGATTGCATACAGCTTGCCGTCATAGGTCAGGTCAGAAAGCATTGATTCATAATAATCGTCAACAAGTTCCTGAGGAAGAAGATCATCAAGACTCTTAAGAAGACCAAGCTGTGCATAATATGCAACATCAAGGTAATCGCAGATGATCATATCAGGCATATTTCCTGCATTTGCAGCTGCTGCAACTTTCTGGCGTAGGATTGAATATCCTCCCTGGTGGATTACGTTAACCTGGACATCTGTCTGTGACTGGTTGAATCTGGCAACCTGCTCATCGAAGACATTTGCCTTTGTTCCGCTAAGAGAGCTCCAGAGCTCTATTGTTACAGGACCTGCTGTAGCTGTTTCTGTCTCACTGGTTCCGCCTGCACTTAGCATGAAGAGCGCAGAGAATACAAGAAGCAATGCAATCAGTTTCTTCATTTTTTCCTCCATTGCGGTATACCGCATGATTTCATCCTTTAATAGCACCTGACATATAGTCATTGGTGAAATATTTCTGCAGACAAAGGAACAGCACGAGCATCGGCATAAGAACTACAAGCGTAGCAGCCATCAGCAGATGCCACTGCGTTCCTCCATCGCTTACTTCCTTCATCATTACAATACCTACAGGCAATGTCCGCCTTTCTATGCTGCTTGTCATTACAAGTACCCAGAAATAATCGTTCCATCGCCATTTGATTGCCATGATGATATATGCAATAAGAGAGGGCTTTACCAGATGAGGCATAATCTGGAAAGCAAGCCTCAGATGACCAAGTCCTTCAATCTGCCCAGCTTCAGTGAAATCCCGCGGGACTCCTCCCATGCTTTGCTTGATCATGAAGATTCCATAGGCATCTGCTGCAAAGGGGATAATGAGACCTGCATATGAATCCAGCCATCCAAGATCCGTCATGATTGAATAAAGAGGGATGATCGCGACCTGTGTTGGCATCATCAGGACAGCAAGAACGAAAAGGAAAGCAACCTTCTTGAAAGGGAACCGGAGGAATGAGAATGCATATGCAGCAAGTATTGAGACAACTACCTGCAGAAATGCTGCAGAGAATGACACGATGATGCTGTTCATTCCATAGATTCCAAATGGCTCAACCTCCCAGATCCGGAGATAATTCTGGAAAGCAGGAGGCCAGGGGAGCTTCATTGGCTTCTGAAGCACTGCGGATGAAGAAGGCTGTAAGCTTGTTATTATCATCCACAGGAATGGAAGGATCACGAGGCTCGCCGTGATTATCAGGAAAACCGAACGGCAGATGACCGCAATAGGGGATTTTGCATTGTTCGCTGCAGATTCAGTCATTTCTCATCCTCCTTTCCTCTTGTCAGAAGCTGCTGTATTACCGTGCATGCAAGCAGTATCAGGAAAAGGATTACGGAAAGCGCAGAAGCATATCCTGCTCTTGAACGTCCGAATGCCATCTGATAGATGTAGAGATTAAGCACATTTGTCGAATCATACGGGCCGCCTCCTGTCATTACCGAAACTATGTCAAAGACCTGCATAGCCTGTATGAACATCGTGAGAAGCAGGAAATAGCTTGTTGATTTCAGCAGAGGAATCGTGATGTACAGTGTCTGCTGTGTCTGTGTTGCCCCATCGATTCTTGCTGCCTCATAGATCTCATCGCTTATCGCAGCAAGCCCGCTGGTATATATAAGCATTACATATCCCATGCTTCTCCATACTGCCAGCGATATTACAACCCACATTGCAAGACCGGGTGTCAGAAGCCATCTAGGGCTTTCTTTGCCGAAGAAGGCGAAGAGCTGTCCCGAGAGGCCGAAGTCAGGGTCGAATATCCACATCCAGAGAATTGCCATTGCACTTGCCGTTGTGACATTAGGAACAAAGAAGAGAGTCTTCAGTATTCTGGGAAGATGACCCCGCATTCTGAAAAGCGAAACAGCAAGAAGGAATCCGATTACAATTGATATAAGAGTGGACCAGATCGTATAGAAGAAAGTATTCCCAAGAATCTGCCAGAATTTCTCCGAGGTGAGAATGCTTACGAAATTCTGGAATCCTACAAACGTCTTTTCAGGACGGAAGAAATTCCAGTTTGTGAGGCTTATCCTGAAATTATCAATAAGCGGGAAGTATTTGAAAACAGCGAAAAGCACTGCAGCCGGCATAAGGAAGAGGACTGCGGTAATCACTTCTTTTTTCCGATATTTCCGATACATATCATGCCTTCCTTCTTTTCTTTATGTCACTGAGAATCCTATCCAGAACAGCGTAAGTGACAGCATATGTTGCATCAACGCCTTCAAGGGCAAGTGCGTGGCTAAGCCCTGGGGAGTCTGAAAGGGGATTGTCCGAAACATAATGCGCAATACCGAGATCTATTGATTCTGAGGGGAGCGTAATCACGTCATCTTCAGGATATCTCTTTGGAAAAACAAGTTCATAGTAAGCCGAAAGATAGGGACCGAACTCCATTTCGATATCTGTTATCCCTGAGGAAAGAAGAGAGTTAAGAAGCTTCTTGTTCTGCAGGAATGTACCAAGCACCGTGACTGCCTTCTGGTTATCATAGACATTACGCTCATTCGCAATCAGATACTTTGAGATATCAGAGGCTTTTAACGCATTGCTGAAGTAATAATGGTTTCCATTGTTCAGATCTGTAACAGACGACGGTATAAGCACATCTCCGCGTTCTGCAAAAAGCGAAGCTGCTTTGCCTATTACATAGACGCCACGGAGCTTATCCACATGCTCTGCGATTTTGCTGAGCACGAAATATGCAGTTCTTCCAAGCGGATAATCTATATTGAGTATTATTGCATCCTTTGCGACGTCCGGTATTTTCTTTAAGTCTATGATCTGTGTAGGGATATCGAGATAACGGGAATCCCTGATCCTCATGATACCGAGTTTCTCTTCATACTCAAGCCGCTTTCTCTTCATCTCCTCGCCATATGAGGAGTTCTCGTATTTCATCAGGAGATAATACAGTATGCTTTTCCTTAATGGGTTCTTCCTGTATTTCTCTGCAGCTTCAATAAGACCCTCATCATTATCTGCGAACTCAAGGATCCGTTTCTCCTCCCGTTCAGCAAAGTGCGATAAAGCATTGATCAGACTATGTGTATTTGAAGATACGAAATATATATCCCTTGTCTCGATATCAGGATAGGACTGGCGGATTCTTTCCCACCACTGGGAAGTCTCACGCATATACCTTGAATAGTTCGCCTCAAGGTTCTGGACGGTGAAACTGCAGCCTCCCTGATATATTGCTTCCGCATTTTTCCGGAAATCCGGTCCAAGTATTGCCATGAGGCTCTGCGGATTCAGCGAGGAAGCAGAGGAGAGCAGGGAGACAAGATTCTCATTGCTCTCCGGAAGCCCTTCAGGTGAGAGCATATGGAGTTTTGACGAAAGCTTCCTGCTCTCAATCTGCAGGCAGATAAGAGTAGGGATCACATCATCAATATCAGATTTGCTGGATATGAATGCAGCTGCTGTATCAGAGCCATTGAAAAGGTATCGCCTGCGCCTTGCCTTTGCAAACACTTCCGTCCATTTTGAAACGGAAACTCCTATTTCCTCCAGATAGGATACACTCTGTCCCAGGATTATGTTGCTGCAGCGGAAGATGCAGGATGGAAGACGAAGGGAGGCATATGAAAATGCTTCAGGGTCGAAGACATCATCATCCGCATGCTCATGCATGCAGGGCGACATTGCCTTATACGCCTCTTCCAGTCTTGAGAGCGAGACCTTCGCTGTGCTTCTTAATACCATATAAGAGAGTTTTACGAATTTATCTATTCTCGCATTGCCCAATACCTGCATCGTTTTCTCCTTATTCTGCAATAAGCTGTGAACGAAGTTCCATCAGGAGCTTTCCAAGCATGCTTTTTCCGCTTCCGTCTTCTCCGCATCCCCAGTAATAATCAGTTGCGGAGTTTTCGATGAGTACTGCATCTCCGCTCTCGATTAGAAGCTTTTTCAGATCATCGTGCTGCCTGAATTTGGCATTGAGTGCGATTCTCATTGCTGTATCTTTGTATGTATCCCAGTCTGATCTGTATACGCACTCGGGACTGTTTCCCAGAGTTTTTGCATCATCTGGCGTCGGTGCAAGCCGTATTCTTTCCCTGTAGTCAGGGTCAAGTGTTTTGCATGATTGATAATAATGCTCGGAAGAGGCCCAGGTCTTTCCCTCTACTGAGATTTCAGCAACCCAGTAATTTGAGAAATAACCGTAGTCATCAAATTCATGGTAGAATCTTATCTCCTGCATCTATGCCTCCGATATGACAAGAAGTTATAACATATTTGTTATATCAATATTAAGGTTGCATTGTTTCTGTGTCAAATAAATTTTCCTCTGAAGCATTAATGAAGAAACAGGAAAAAGGGTGGGAGAATGCCCCTTGGTGTTTCTTTTCCTGGACAAAAGCAACCCCTCCGGGAAAACCCAGAGGGGAAGAGGTAGATAAGGTCCTGATCAGATAGATGAGAGGAATCCTGTAAGTCTCTGGTCGTTGATTTCGAAATTATCAACAACAAGATCCTTTACGTTCTCAATGATGAATGCGTTTGGATTTGCAGCTTCATCAATCTTTACATTCTGGATTGTCACATTCTGCAGAGGATATCCAGCTGGAGCCTTTGCATCAAAGATGTTTCCAGATACGCTCTGTACATGAAGATCTTCAAATACAAGATCGGAGTAGATGCTTGGGAAGTTTCCTCCAAGTTCTCCTGAATACTTGAGCTCGAAGAAGATGAAGTTCTGGAAGTTTCCGATCTCCATGTTCCTTACTCTGATGTGGCTGCAGGTAGCTCCACGGTCAAGGTTTGCCTTGAAGCGGACAGCTGAAACACCATCTCTCATGAGGTTGTTCTCAAAGAATACCCACTCAATTCCGCCGGACATCTCGCTTCCGAGTGCGATACCATCTTCTCCACCCATGTCATTATTTCTTACGACAACATACTTTGAAGGACGGGCAACGACACGGCCGTCATAGTCTCTTCCGCTCTTGATGACAACAGAATCATCACCTGTGTGGAACTTGCAGTTCTCTACGACAACATATGTTGAAGATTCAACATCAACACCGTCATTGTTTGCGAACATTGAATCAACTGTGATTCCATTTACCTGAACATAATCAGAGCAGTTGATATGATTTACCCAGAATGGTGAGTTAGTTACTGTGTAGTCCTCAAGAAGAACACGCTGGCAGTAATTGATCTGTACGCATGATGGTCTGAGGTAATGGCCTTCGCCGAAAACTCTCTGCTCTACAGGAACACCCTCTGATCCGTAAAGCCTGAGCTGAACCTGGTCATTCTTCTGGAGTGATGGCCATGTGTGGAACTCACTCTCAGCATTTCCATCAATGGTTCCTTTTCCTGTTATTGCGATATCATGCTGTCCATATGCATAAACAAGAGGAGAATAGTTCATGAGCCTTGTGCCTTCCCATCTTGTCTCTACGATAGGATAATCTGCAGGATTCGGGCTGAAAAGAAGAGTTGAACCCTCTTCAAGATGAAGGTCTACGCAGCTCTTGAGAACAACAGGACCTGCCATGTAGTATGTTCCAGCTGGAACGATTACACGTCCGCCGCCGCGCTCTGATGTGCTGTCGATAGCCTGCTGAAGAACAGGAAGATCATCAGTTGTTCCATCTCCCTTGGCACCAAGATCCTTGATGTTCACAGAATAGTCCTCAGGTATGGAAGGACGCTGTATAGCCTGAACGATAGCTGATGCCATATTCCAGTCATCCTGTGTATCTACAACTGTAGCAGGAAGTACTGAAACAAGGACAAGTGCTGCAATAAGCAGTGAAAAGAGTTTTTTCATTCTAGCCTCCAATTGGATAAATTCCATAGATAACATTGAGGCTGAATCCGGATGCTGGCAATCAACAATGAATTGAATTGATTCCAAGTATTGCATAGAGAATATGCAGTATTTCAGATTTTCCTAATTTCTGCTGGATCAAGGGGAATTGAGAATGTAACGCATGTACCTTTTCCCTCTCTGCTTTGCACCGAAAGCGTTCTGGAAGGGGAGAAAAGGAGAGAGAGTCTTGTCTGTATGTTTCCAAGTCCAATGGAAATAGGACCATCCTTCTTCCTCTTTGCAAGAGCTCTTCTTATGTTTCTCAGCTTTGTCCTGTCCATGCCTTTGCCATTGTCTATGATCCTGACTTTAAGCATCCGTCCGAGATGTATGAATATCTCTATCCTGAGAATTCCTTTCTTTCCAGATCCCCTGAGGCCATGGCTTATAGCGTTCTCGATTATAGGCTGCAGAATCAGCTTTGGGATCCTTATTTCCCCGTCAGCTTCCTCTGCTATTTCCCATATAGTATCAAATTCTCCAGCGAATCTTCTTTCCTGTATCGCTATGTATGCTTTTGCTGCATTTATTTCATCCTCAAGTGAGGAGAATATGTTCCTATCCCCGAGCACATAACCAAGAAGGGCTGAAAGGTCTCCGATCATGATGGAGGCATCATTTTCATTTCCTGTGAGGCCGACTGTTTTCCACCTGATTACCTGCAGGGTATTGAATAGAAAATGCGGTGTAAGCTGCAGTGATAGGGCAGTAAGCTCAAGTTCTATTCTTTCATCATTAAGCCTTTTTGCTTTCAGATAGGATGAAAAAAGCTCTTTTGACAATCTGAGGTATGATCTTTTTCCTTTCTTTGCAGGATTGCCTTCAAGTTCCTTCTGGAGCATCGAGAACATGCTAAGCTCATCCTTTGTCCTTATGACAGCAATGAATACGCTTATGATTATCACTATTATAGTGAGGCCACCAATCAGAAGATCCGTAGCATAATTAAGGCGATATGCCTCTCTTTTGGGTATGACAAGAAGGGCTTTCCATCCGGTTTTCTCCATTTCCTCGGAATAGACGACATCGTCATCAAGGACAGTAACTGGACTGCCGGAATCGTCTGAATGGATATACTGCGATACACTATTATACGGAGCTGTTGAGAAAAGCGGACTTTCGTCTTCTCCAAGGATTATGAGATTGCCAGTTTCTCCTTCCATAAGACCTGTGAGCAGCCTGGAAATTGCCTCGGGATCGGCATTGAGGATAAGAGCCCCTTCATTCCAGTCGCCAGAGGTGTCTATCGGATGGATGATCGAGAACATTTCCTCATCCTCCAGCCAGCTTGAAGAGCGGAATCCGCTCCAGCCCCGTTCGTCATTATCAATCAGATCACGTAGGATGTCATACCATATTGTGTCTCTGTCAGATGACAGCCGCGCCATTCCTCCTCGAGAGGAGAAGAACCAGCCTTCTTTGTTAGGAAAGTAGACATAAATGCTGTCAGTAATGCTGCTGTACTGAATCGAGCTCTGGAGAAAATCCGAAATCGTATCCATCGCAAGATATTTGTCATATGTGATAGGGCTGTTGTCCCTGAAGATGCTTCTTAGTCTGAATCGTATTGTAGGACTTGAGCTCAGGATTGCCTCCATATGTTCAAGAGAACTGAACTGATCATCGAAGTAATCTGTATACTGATCAAGCCTTGAAATGTTTCCGCTGTCTATCTCATTCGTGATTCCTGCACCTACCATCCTTGAGATAAGCAGGCTCAGAATAAGCATCGGTATTGCTATTGGAAGCACAGTACGGATAATACTTGAAAAAAGAAGACGGCTTCTGTTGCTATCAGCCATTTTCCCTGTATTCCTTTGGTGTCTTACCTGTTTTCTCTCTGAAAGTCCGTGCAAAGCTTGAAGGGCTTGTGTAGCCGACTCTGCTGCTGATAGCGCTGATTGACAGATGTGATTCCCTTAGAAGCCTCATGGCTTCGTTCATCCTTTCTTCTGCTGTATATTCCTGAAAACTCCTTCCCGACACCTGATGGAAAAGCTCTGAGATGTAGTATTGATTCAGATAGAATCTTTCCGATAGTGATTTAAGGCTTACAGTATCGAGATTGTCCGCAATGTATTTTCTCATAAGCTCTACAAGCTCATCCGATGATATTTTTCTTTTGGTATCGCTGCTGTCAAGCTCGGTCCTGATCCTGATGAATACATCCTTGAGCTCTTCAAATCCCGCTGGTTTCAGAATATATTCCCTCACTCCAAGGGTGATGCATTTTCTTGCATAGGCAAAGTCGCTGTGCCCGGAGAGGACTACTGGGATTATCGCAGGATGCAGCTCCTTGGCTTTTTCAATAAGGTCTATGCCATTCATGCCTGGCATCATTATATCCGTCAGAAGGACAATAGGATTGTGCTTTTCCAGATAGGTTAGGGCAGATGCCGCATCTGGAAATGCAGCGGAGACAGAAAAACCGAATTCCCTCCAGGGTATATAGTTCATCAGGCCATTGCGGCTTTCATCCTCATCTTCCACGATAATGAGCGAATACACTGTCTCCTCCTTTTGTTATCTTACGCTGATAAGCCGATTATTTGATAAAAAAATCTTTTATCATATAAAATGCATTATATGAAAAGAATGCTTCTTCTGCTATTGATTCTGTTCTTCTGCTTCGGTCTGTCTGCCTCTGAAATCAGATTTGCCTTCTGGGGCAATGAAACGAGGATAGAAGCAATGGAGAAAGCTGCATCTCTTTATGAAGACAGAAATAAAGATGTAAGCATAATACTTGAGGACTATTCATATTCTGAGTGGCAGCAGAATCTGATGGTAGCAATGAGGGAGAACACTCTTCCTGATATAACTGCCTTTGATTACAAGTGGACTGGATGGATTGACAGCTCAAAACTCACAGATCTCAGAAAGCTAGAGACTCTTGATTTCTCGAATATGGAGACCTCTTTTATTGAGAACTATTCAGGGAGCAATGAAAAGCTTATAGGAATTCCTCTTGGACTCAACGGGTTAGGGCTTGTATACAGTGTTCCTTTCCTCTCTCGTTTTTCGCTCTCTGATCCTTCCGGCTGGGATTGGGAGGATATCATAGAAAATGGGGAGCGCGTCCATAGAGAGGATCCGGATTGCTATCTTTTCTTCGTTCCTGATGCACAGTGGCATTATATAATCCGGACACATATCCTCCAGCATAGCGGACATCATATTCTTTCATCTGATGGAAGCGTTGGATGCACACGAGAAGATCTGGAGGATTCGTTTGCTTTTGTTCTCCGTCTTGTTGAGACAGGTACGGTTCCTCCTTTTGGCCTGGGAGTTCTTTACGAGAACTGGCTTCCTCAGACAAATGAGATGTGGAGAACCTGCAGATGGGGAATGACAACCGCTTCTTCATCTACTGTCCCTGACATAATCATATATAGTCCATTCGCTGTCGGTACCGCTCCATATCCTGTTTCAGAATCCGCAATAGATAAAGGTGTATATGCAGCTCCTACAATGCTTCTCGGTATAAGTGAAGCATCTGAGCATAAGGAAGAAGCAGCCGCGTTCATTAATTTTCTGGAGAATGACAGGGAAGCTGCTGCGATAATATCTGATTCATGTGGCATGCCGCTGAATAAGCAGATTGCAGCTGAGGATGAAGAAAGCCTGATCTATCCTGTTGTGATTTCAGCGTTCCAGAACGCTTCAGATGAATCAAATCCTTATGAAATGGAAGCTGAGCTTCAGGAACTGATAAGTGAATATGTCCACCTTGTCGGTTTCGGTATGCTGACACCAGAGGAGGCTGCTGCAGAAATGATTATCAGGGTTGAGGATATCTCAGATTCCCTTATGTAAAAGCATTCTCCCGTTTCATTTTTGAAACATATCATGGCAGTATGGGTAACTTTCCTGTATAATAAGCGTTATGAATAAGATGAAAAGGATAGGGTATACCATCATCGTGCTAGGATCAGCATTGGTCGCATGTGGGGTGTATCTGATTATTGCAGTAATAGGCTGATATAAATCAGAAAGAGTTTATTGAATTCTTTGTTTTCCTTCGCAAAGCTTGTATCAGTATGATCAATAGCTGTTAGAGCATTTTATATACAATGTAATGCACATTTTCTGGTATTTTGCACAGTAGTTTTCAAAAACCAAGACAAAGTAGCAAAAATACTTCTCTTAGCCCTTTTTTTGTTGCAGCCGAATAGACCATCAATTACCATAGATACCGACAAGTGGGGTTGTAAAATCATGAAATCCAAATGCAATCTGGTTTTAGTCATCATTTTTGTGTTGACTTCTTTAATTTCACTAGAATCTTGCAAAGGACCTCTTTATGTATTTTTTCCTTACCCTATACCAAACGGTGGGGGTGGGGATAATCCATCAGTAGACCCAGGGACTGAACCTAAGCCTGAGATTCCCGATGTTGTAGGTGTTGCTTGGAACTATGGAGAGCCGAGCACTGTTCTTTATAGATTATATCCAAACAACGAAATACTTGCTTCTATATCAAGAAATGAGGTTATGGTAGATCCCAATAGTTTGGTTACTGTCAGTATCACTGAAGAACCTGTTTCAAGCTATAGTGGGAATCCCGGATCATCACCGTTTGATGTAATTATGCCTTGGTCTGGCATGAAGCTTGTTGCTATGGCAGAGGGAGGAACTGTCATTGATACAATAGAAGAAGGGGAATCAATTTCAGCATTCGTTAGCGAACATTCAGATAGTACTGACCTGATGGTCTATCTGCCAGACATGTATTACAGGGTTATAAATGATGCGGAAAATGAGATACGTTATTATTACGTGTCCGATGCTGAATTCGAGGGAGCTGAATTACATCCAGCAAGTGGACATTATATAGCACGATATGATTCAATGAACCCAGAAAAAACAAAAAGCGGATGGGTTGATACTGACATTGTTTATTCACGACCTGCACAAGAGGTTGCAAGATGGTTTTCTCTGGATTTAGCAAATTCAATGATTTCTAACAAAGGTAACGGATATTACGGTTTAATGCTTTCCGAGCTTAGTTATGTTCAGATGATGTACATTATTGAGTATGCCGACATGAATATTCAGGAAAGAATCGGAGTAGGACAGAATATATATATCAAGCCGGAGTCCGGTATAACTGATGATATGCCTTATCACACAGGAGTATCTACAACGCGCACTGATACAAAGAATGATATCTCATATCGATATATAGAAGGACTCCTTGGATATGATAGTACAGCAGACTATATCAACGGCTTTGTTTATATAGGTGATGAGGCATATTTTACAGATGATATTGGTATGGCAGATATTACTTATTCTGATGTGACAACGGCTGCGGTTTTGTCTGGATGGAAATCTATCGGGGCTCTTCCTGATAATGGATATATCAAGAAGCTTCAATATAATGCAGAAGAGCCATGGCTTATAGGTATTCCAGAACAAACTGATACAGAAAAAATGGAAACGTCTTATACTTCGGATGCGTTTATCAGCCCAGAATCTAATGCTGCTTATTTATTCTGTCTTTCGAAGAATAGCTTATATTCGCCGTATGGAGCAGGTTTATGGCATCTTAATTCTTTATCCGCCAATATTTCCTCACAACGAAATACATGCCGCATCTGTTACGCACCTTAAGGTAGTTGGATATTTGTAACATTGAACCCTTCAAGTTGGCTTAAAACTCAATTTGAGGGTTCATAGTTATAATTGCTTAGGACACTCTTTTTATTCTGATTATTCCATATTGTTGTTGCAAGAGAGACTAAAAAAGCACCAATGGTGCCTTTTCAGTTCTTTAATATTTCATCGATAAACGGACCACAGATAGTGGTCTTTCAAACTATCAGAAAGCCAAAGATGGGAATTGAACCCGCGACCTGCTCATTACGAGTGAGCTGCTCTACCACTGAGCTACTTTGGCATGTACTAGAGGTTAATATCACAAATGAAGGAAATAGTAAACCTTATGTGGTGAAACATTGTTTTCATTCGCTATAAACACCCCCAGCTTAGTTGAAAAACATGTTTTCCAGGAATCTGGCTTATCCTTCGCTTTCCACTGGTTTAACATGAACTGGTGTCCCATATGCAATCATGGTGTAACCGTCATCTGCAAGGAAGTTGGAGTGATATGCAAATCCAAGAATGGCGTTAATGGATGGATCAGTATAATATGCATTCTTCTTCAGTTTTCTTTTCGCCTTATCCAAGGCTCCATTTAAGGTCAGTGAGTTAGCTGAAAGAATACCAGTCAATCCACCTTTAAGTTTGAAGAAACCCGTTAAGCAGGAAACAGAAACGTCAAAGATTTTCGTCACCTTCATTCCCGGAATCGAATCCAATGTTGTACATATTATTGAATCGAATGTAGAAGAGGCATCTGAAATATCATCGCTATCTCCTTCATTGACTGCTGTATTATCTGTAATACCATTCATCTTTACTTTCAGCTCAATTCCACAGAAAGATGCATATTCAAGAAGTACTGGCTTCAGAGCAGCCGTAAGAGACTGATCCTCGATGGATGAAACTTTCTCACTATAATCCTCGACAAGGAAAGAAAGTATGCTCCTGCTTCTCTTCTTTGTGCGTTCCTTATCAGTGAAAAATTCATAGCATTCATTACAGACAGCTTTGCCTGCAATGGTTTTAGTTGTGCTGGCAATAGGTTTCCCGCAGATTGGACAATTCATTAAAAACCTCCTATATAACGATATAATAATACATGAAAAACTAATAAGTTAATAGAAAAATACAATAAGTTTAATATAACTAAGTAATAGGTATGCTATATTGTCATTTCTGAAAACTCCATTGCTTAATCAAGTGTGCGTGCTCTGATATCCAGAAAACCTACCTATAAAATCCGAAAAAAATATCAGAACTGAAAATGCGGTTGTATGGCAACAATCTGTCAATTATAAATGTTAATAGAGGGGTGATTCTGAGGTAATCCACTAGGAGGCTCAAAAAATAATGAAGAAATTCTCAGTCTGTTTAGTACTGCTTTTCCTCATTGCAGGATCTCTTTTTGCTGCCGAGCTGATGGCAGGAGCAGGGATTGCATGCATTACACCGACAGCGGATATGTACCCTCAGGTATATGGTACAGGAAATCGGCAGATTGCATTCATCGGTACAGCTGGTGATATCTATGTACGTGTTATAGCTCTTTCAGACAAAGGGGAGGATACCACGATTGATGATACCTACCTCATAGTCAGTACAGAGACATGCGGAGGACCTTATAGCCCGGATTTCGTTGATTTCCTTTCCGAGAAAACCGGAGTGCCCAGGGACAATATATTCTGGACAGCAACTCATCTGCATTCAGTTCCTGACGCATGGTATGAAGACTGGGGTGATTATCTGGACATAGAAATAAGAACAGATAACCCTGCAGTGATGCTTGAGGATCTTTCAAAGCGGAATCGCTCCCGCTGGTGCGTACTTGTTCAGAAACAGCTTCTTGAAGCTGCAAATGAGGCAATTGCCGAGATGAGGCCAGCAGAAGTTGCCCTTGGCACATCTACAAGCTACATCAACGTCAATCGTGATACCGTGTATGATTCAAATCTTGTTCAGAATCCATTTGATCCAATGGGACCGCAGGTTTCAGGTGCACTCGAAGGATATAATGGACAGGGCTTCTCAGATAAGACACTCTCAGTCGTCGAATTCAGAGATAAAAACACGAAAGAGCCTATAACATTCATTGTCCATTATGCTATGCACAACACATTGCTCTACGGCAATGATTATTATAATCCAGCTTACTTTGAGGCACATGGAATCAGATATGCAGATCCTGAAGAGATCACAGAAGGAACATATGTCCTGAATGATCCTGAGGCAACTGTTCTTGGCAGTCCTGCTGAGAAAAACGTTGCATACTGCGAGCCTTACCAGAAAACCATCAAGTCTCTGGACAGCCTGACAAATGCTGATAATGTGCTTGGTATTGTGGCAGCAAATGGTGCAATCCATCCTGATATCGGAGGACTTGTATCCCAGTATATCGAAGCAAATAATCCAGATGCAGTGGCTTTATGGGTAAGCGGTGCTGCTGGAGATCAGAATCCTGTACTCAGAAATACTTTCAACATCGAGTCGCCTTATACAGGAGAAGTTCTTGAGATTCCAGTTGATGGCGGATTCATTCCTGCGGCAGTTTATTATGCTGCTATCCAGTATCAGGACGTGAAGGATGCACTTGCAGAAATAGGTGAGGAAGAGTTTGAATCCGAGACACCAATAGGAACTGCCTACGGAACAGATACAATCCAGCCGATCGATACCCTGTATTATGCATATGATGCAGCAACCGGTACCTATGCTGATCCAGAACCATATCCGGAAATTCCTCTTTTCCTGAAGGTCCTCAGGGTCGGAGATATCACATTTGCCGGATCACCTGTTGAGCTTTACAATGCAATCGGCGTTGCAATGAGGGATGAGACAGACCTTGGAGGCGCGCCAGCAGAGAATACGCTTGTAATCAACCATTGCTGGACAAATGCAGCTGAGGATCCTTATCTGATTTATTACCCCGACGATGCAGCTATTGAGCGCAATTCCAACAGATGGGTTCGCGAGCTTAAGTATCCGACAGGTGTAATAAATGATGCTATGAAGAATCTTCTTGTGGAAACATGGGAAGCAGCAGAACCGGAAATCTGATAGAAAGATATCAAATCCGAACTGACGGGGCTCGAAAGAGCTCCGTCTTCAGTTTAAGCCAAAACAGCAGATCCTATGTACTGAAATACGGTTTTCACTATTAGAAATCAGACTGAGAAAACTTATGGAAGAATTTGCTGTTTTGTTTTATATTGTCTGAAAGCCTAATCGGTATTATTTTTCCCGAACAGGAGGATATCCATGAAAGAAATAAAGCTGGAAGATATTTTCGGCTATACAGATATGGAGATGGCTATTCTCGATGCTATAACCGATAAAGCCAGAAAGGATGGAGTCCAGCTGGGAGTACCTTGGACAAAGGAAGTTTATAACTACCTTTTTGAAGCTTCGCCGGATGCAGATCTGGAAGAAATTCTTGGACTTGTATCCGATTCATCATATGATCTGGATGCATCGTTATGATAGTTCTTGGAATAGAAACAAGCTGTGATGAATGCAGTGCTGCTGTAGTTCGTGATGGGCATGAGATAATGTCCAATGTAATAGCAACTCAGATTGAGCTCCATAAACCGTATCAGGGAGTGGTGCCTGAGCTTGCCTCCAGACTCCACACGGAGTGGATACAGCAGGTTGTAGAAGCTGCACTGAGGCAGGCAGGTATTACCAACAAGGAGCTGGATGCCGTTGCTGTGACATCCCGTCCCGGTCTCCTTGGCTCGCTTCTTGTCGGAGTCAGTTTTGCTAAATGCTATGCCTCCGCACTTGGTATTCCTTTTATCGGAATTGATCATATCAGGGCTCATCTCTATGCCTCGCAGATTGAGACTCCGCTTGAGTATCCTTATCTTGGGGTGCTTGTGTCAGGAGGACATACCGTAATATGCCGTGTCGATGATTATGATAGGGTAGATGTACTTGGAACGACTATAGACGATGCTATCGGAGAAGCTTTTGACAAAGTTGCTAAATTCTATGATCTAGGCTTCCCTGGCGGCGTTGTTATCGATCGCCTCTCTAAGAGCGGAGATCCGACAGCTTTTCTTTTCCCGGGGCCATCGCTTGGAGAGGAGCATCGTTATGATATGAGTTATTCCGGCCTTAAGACAGCTGTAATCAACCAGAAGGACAGATTCCGTAAAGAAGGAGCAGAGGATACTCCTGAGAATATAGCCGCGTCATTCCAGCGTCAGGCTGTAGGAATACTTATGAAGAGAGTCAGGCTTGCTCTTGAGGATACTGGCTTGAAAAGGGTTTCTGCAGGAGGCGGTGTTGCTGCTAACTCCCTTCTTAGAGCGGAGCTGAAAGAACTTGAGAAATCTGGATATACAGTTACATTCCCATCCCTCAAGCTCTGCACAGATAATGGGGCAATGGTTGCTGGACTTGGATATAGATACCTTAAAGATGGAATTACAAGTGATTCGCATCTCTCGGCATCAGCTAGAGTTACGGCGTTCAAGAAGAATTGATGATAAAATTTTGAACAAATTTTACTGAATCTTATTGACACTTGTCTTATGTTCCTTTAGTATGTCGAAGGATTCGGAAATTGGGATGTGGTGTAACGGTAACACTGCAGATTCTGGTTCTGCCTTTGGGGGTTCGAGTCCCTCCATCCCAGGAGTAAAATGGTCCCTTCGTCTAACGGTTAGGACGGGAGATTCTCAGTCTCT
>CALXLD010000006.1 GCA_944389105.1 uncultured Spirochaetaceae bacterium
ACAGGAGGCAGCAATTGGAAGAGGAAAAGAGAAAGAGATTCTGGGATTCCCTGTGCCTTGCAGACGACGCGGCATTCTCCATCGCCCTCGACGGCAATACGGAGTGTGCCTCGTTCATAGTCCGCACTATCCTGGGCAGGCGTGACATAACAGTCTCCTCTGTCCATACCCAGAGAAGCCAGAGGAGGATGGACAGCCACTGTAGCATCTTCGGCATGCTTGCATATGATGATGAGGGGAATCTTTATGATGTGGAGATGCAGCGCTCATCTGCCTCAGGGAATGAGATAGGCGCCAGGGCAAGCTACTATGAGGCCATGCTCGGGACAAGGGCCCTCAGAAAGGGAGAGAAGTACTCTGAGCTGAGGGAGAGGATAGTGATATTCATACTCGAGGAGGATGTGATAGGGGAAGACAGGGATGTGTATGAATATGAGTTCAGGGATGAGGAAGGCAAAGCTCTTGCAGGGTCGAGGGTAAGGATAGTGCTGGCAAACACGGCGTGCCATGGTAGAATGAGACCGGATCTGGAGAGCCTGTACAGGGATCTGTATGAGCCAGTGGTAGAGAAGATCAGGAATCCGGAGCTCCGAGAAGGGCTTGAGAGGGTAAAAGGGAGTGCGGACATGAGCAGAAGACAGAACAACATAGTCAATGAGATGATACAGGAATGGGTGAACGAGGGAATTGCTGAAGGCGAGAAGAAGGGTGCGGCTAAAAATCAGAGTCTTGTAATCAGGAATATGCTCAGCGCCAATTATCCTATAAAGGAGATTGCAGCTATCACAGATCTATCTGTTGATGACGTCAATAGAATTGCAGCAACCCTGAATCTTTAAGGAAAAGAATGGCTGAGAAGCCCATTTACTGACAAAAAATGGCAGATCCGGAAACCTGCCATTTTTTTCTTGAGATAGTTTTTATCTCTTGGAGAACTGGAAGCGTCTTCTTGCGCCTCTCTGTCCATACTTCTTTCTCTCGACCATTCTGGAATCTCTGGTCATATAACCTGCTTCATGGAGAGCTGCGCGAAGGTCTGCATCATAGTTTACAAGAGCTCTTGCAAGACCATGTCTGCATGCCTCTGCCTGTGAGCAGATACCACCGCCAGCAACAGTTATAACAAGATCATACTTTCCTGTTGTCTCTGTTACCTCGAATGGCTGGAGAACCTTCGCAGCATTGATTGCATCAACGAAGTACTCCTCAAGCTTCTTTCCATTGACCTTTACCTGACCATTACCTTCCCTGAGATAAACTCTTGCAACGGAAGTCTTACGGCGACCAACACCGTGGCCGAGGTTGATTGACTTGATATCTTCTTTCTTGGTAGCCATCTCGCCTCTCCTTAAATCTCAACAGCAACTGGCTGCTGTGCCATGTGCG
This sequence comes from uncultured Spirochaetaceae bacterium, assembly GCA_944389105.1. Classification (GTDB taxonomy): domain Bacteria; phylum Spirochaetota; class Spirochaetia; order Sphaerochaetales; family Sphaerochaetaceae; genus Ornithospirochaeta. Next base: position 1,387 of record CALXLD010000006.1, read on the forward strand.
GGTGCTCTGCCCCTGCATAGATCTTCACGTTGTTGAAGAGCTTTCTTCCAAGTCTGTTGTTTGGAAGCATACCCTTTATAGCGTGCTCCATTGGATAGGTAGGCTTGCGTACTACCATCTTTCCATACGGCTCGGCCTTGAGTCCGCCTGGATACATAGAGTGGCGATAATAAATCTTATCTTCCATCTTGTTGCCGGTGACTTTTGCCTTGGCTGCGTTGATGATGATTACGTAATCACCGATTTCCTGGTGAGGAACGTACTCAGCTTTGTTCTTGCCTCTGAGAAGGAATGCAGCTTCTGCTGCTACTCTTCCGAGCGGCTTTCCCTCTGCATCGATGAGATACCATTTTCTCTCAATCGACTGCGGTTTAATGAAAATAGTCTTCATAAACTCAACCTTCAATCATTTTCTCTGAGGATTATCCCCTTCCCTACAGGAGCAACGCACCTTTCAGGAACGCATCAATCCGGCTTGTGGATCGGGAAAAGGCAGTTCACCGAACCCTAAGGCACCATCTGTTTTTCAGGAGTTTCCGGGGAAAGGAAGTTTTTATTGAAGATTTCTCTTCGGCTCCATCAAAGCAGCAGAAATCCTTAAGATACCTGCATATTCCACTCATGCGAGAGCGTGCGATAACTCGCACGGAATTGCATTATATCGAAGAACATATTTCAATGTAAAGATATATTCTGTAGCTTTAATGGACAGTTTTCATGCTTCTTATCCGGATTTTCCGGCAAGAAGCATATCAGGCTATGCATATTCCTCGTAAGAGTGACAGAAAATGCCGAAAACCAGTATCACAGCTTTTCAAGTACAGCATAAGCTTCAATGAACTTTGCGGTTCTGTTTCTGAACTCTACTGTCAGGACCCTGTTTCCGTTCTTCTTCATCTCGATATCACGGATGGTGCCAATACCATAATCAGGACTCCTGACACTATCTCCTACGCTGTATGTCCCTTCAGTATTGATGATTCTTCTTTCGTTATCGGATTTCTTTCCGGCGATGTTTATGGAAGAAGCCCATGATGGAGTATTTTCAAAATGATTCTCATATCTGGGCTTTGGCGCAACCCTGTATCCTGAATATTCCATGGCAGAATACTGAGGACGGCCTGTTATGTAGGCAATATCACCGGAAAGAAGCGAAGAGGGAATCTCTGAAAGGAATCTTGTCGCTCTATGATACTCGCTTCTGCCCCACATGTTCCTGTTCAGGGCGAAAGAAAGATAAAGACTCTTCCTTGCTCTTGTCATAGCAACATAAAGGATCCTGCGCTCTTCCTCGATTTCCATCTCATCTTCTGAAAGCCTTCCGGGAATTATCTCATCCTCCATGCCAACGACGAACACACGATCGAACTCAAGTCCCTTGGTATTGTGCATCGTCATCAGAGTAACTCCAGCTTCATCTCTTGGGTCATGGCTTCCGAGAGTAGTTGAATCGAGCGTAAGCTTCTCAAGGAATGCAGAAAGAGCTTCTGTGCCGCACCCGGTCTCGCTGAGGACAGCAACAAGCTGCCCGAGGTTTTCCATTCTTGTCTTTCTTACAGCTCTGTCAGATTCCTTATTATAAAGATCGTAAATCTGGAATTCCTCAAGGGCCTTGTTCATTATATCCCCGAGATTCTCATCTTCCGAAAGTCTTCTCTCTGCATTTTCCCAGGCAGAAAGGAATATCTGGGCATTGCCCTTTACAACTCCGCTGGAAACAGCAACGAATTCCTCTAGTGCTTTGAAATAATCGCTATCAATCACACTGATCTTATCGACTTTCGCCTCGCCAAGACCTCTTGCAGGCTTATTTATGACACGTCTGAAGCTCACCGTATCGCGATGATTAACAAGAAGGCGCAGCAGGGATAGAGCATCTTTTACTTCCTCTCGTTCATAAAACCGAAGAGCTCCGACGACCTTATATGGAATTCTCATATCAGTGAAAATCTGCTCAAAGCCCTGGGACTGGGCATTTGTCCTGTAAAGCACAGCTGTATTGTCATAATCGCCAAGATTCTTTATCAGGGCAGCTACCCTCTCAGCTTCAGCTTTGCCCGAAACGCTGGCCATCACAGACGGCTTGCCTCCCTGGATATTGTCAGCACTGATCAGATCCTTCTTATGGCGTTCCTTATTATGCGCAATAAGCGCACCGGAAGCAGAAAGTATCTGGGAAGTGGATCGGTAATTCTTCTCAAGCTTTATCTCCCTGACATTTGAGAAGGATGAGGTAAAAGTAAGGATATTCTTTATATCCGCTCCACGGAATGAATATATTGACTGGTCATCATCACCTACGACAACGAGCTGCGTCGATGGACCTACAAGCGCTTTCAGGAACTCAAACTGCATCTTATTCGAATCCTGATACTCATCGACAAGAACCATTTTAAAGCGGTTTCTCACAGCATCACCGGCTTCTGGATACTTCTTCAGAAGCTCTGTCGGTTTTGATATCAGATCTGCGAAATCCGCATTGCCGGAAAGAGAGAGCGCATCCTCATACTTCCTGAAAAGCGTTGAGAAATCATAATCAGGAAGAATCTTATCAAGGCCCGGGGAATCAGGGGACATACCTCTGTCCTTGGCTTTTGAAATAGCTTTTACGATTTCCCTCAATGCCTTCTTATCGAGAGATGAAACGGTGGACAGGAGGGACAGGGAGTCCGAGTCATCATATATGCAGAAATCAGGAGATAGCCCGACAAGACCGCCATAACGCCTGAGAAGATATGCCCCGAATGAATGGAATGTCCTCATCTCAAGTCCGGAAAGATCCTGCTCCGGGAGCATCGCCTCTACCCTTCCTCGCATCTCAGCTGCTGCCTTATTGGTAAATGTCACAGCAAGAATCTGATATGGTTTATAGATCCCGTTCTCAATAGCATATGCGATCTTTGAGGTTATGGTCCTTGTCTTTCCAGAACCTGCACAGGCAAGAATCAGAAGATTATGCTCGAAATCCAGAACCGCCTCGCGCTGCTCATTATTAAGCTTTGCCAAATCAGTCAATCAGAACTCCTTCAAGGTCTACACCCCTTGTTCTGGTTATTCCTGCCCTGACTTTATCTCCCGCTTTCATACCACGTCCCATAACCACTGTAAGGCCATCAACATCAGGAGCTTCTGCATAGATTCTTCCTATCGCGAGATCCTCTCCCTCGACTTTTTCCTCAATAAGGACAGTGTATTCATTGCCGACAAACCGCCCAAGCCTTTCCTGGGTTATTTTCTCCTGGACTTCCTCCAGCTCCTTCTGCCATTTCCTGGCTTTATTATGAGCTTTCATATGCTCCTCTTCGGAACGCATATCATAAGCCGGAGTATCTTCTTCCCTTGAATACAGGAATGAACCCATCCAGTCGAAGCGGGCTTCCTTCACAAATGAAAGCAAAGTATCGAAAGCCTTCCTGTCCTCCCCCGGGAACCCTAGCATCAGCGTAGTCCTTATCACAGCTTCAGGGAGCGCACTCCTGATCTTTCCAATAAGGGATAGATAGATTTCAGGCGAGCCGGTTCTCTTCATTGCACGCAGTACTGCAGGATCCGCATGCTGGAAAGGGATATCGAAATACGGAAGGATCTTCTTTCTCTCGGCGCAGAGCTCAATCAGTCCTTTAGGAAAAGTATCCGGATGAATATACAGCATCCTCAGGACGAAATCCCCATCAAGGGAGGAAAGCTTATCCATGAGTTCCACAAATCTGGAAGCTCCGCCATCATCTGTGCCGTAAGCTCCAAGATCCTGCGCTACGATGTTGATTTCATAAATACCGTCAGCAATCAGACGCTCAGCCTCTGCTATTATCTTATCCATAGGTCTGGAGCGGAGACTTCCTCTGATTACAGGTATAGCACAGTAAGAACAGCGATGGTTGCAGCCTTCGCTTATCTTAAGATATGCAGAGCCCGGATAATTCAGGAGCACCTTCCTGTCATCCCGTTCCCTGTCTGGATCCGGATAATCCGGGATGAGAAGCTTCTCCTTTCCCGAAAGGACATCGGGGAAAAGAGAAAGGTCCCTGTTGCCGAAAACAGCGTCAGCTTCCTCCAGTTCCATCTCACGGCCATATCTCTGGGCAAGACAGCCTGCCATTATGATCCTGGCAGCAGGATTCTGCTCATGAAGGGAAAAGAATGTATCTATAGATTCCTTTTTTGCACTTTCAATGAAGCCACAGCTGTTCACAACGATAACATCTGCATCTTCCACGTTCTCGGTACGCTCATAACCATTCTCAATGGCATATGAAAGAAGGATCTCCGAATCCACCTGATTCTTGGCACAGCCAAGGCTTTCTATATAAATCCGCATCAGCGGCATCGTAGTCGATAGCAGAAGCTATTGCAACAATATTCTCTTGCACCGCCAAAAAAGGAAAGATACAATCCCGCACATGGATGCCATATGCGTGGAAAACCTCAGAGTCATCTTCCATACGGGAAAAGAAACAATCAACGCAGTTGATGATGTCTCTTTTTCACTCAGGAAAGGAGAAATCCTGGGGATTGCAGGTGAATCAGGCAGCGGGAAGTCCACGATAGCGGCAGCAATAATGGGGCTTGTCCACCCCGAAGAAGGCCACATCTATTTCAATGGTAGGGATCTTACAGTACTCAGAGAAAATGAAATGAGGGAAATCAGGGGACAGCACATTGCCCTGATAAACCAGGAGTTCTCCTCTGCTCTGAATCCATTCAGGAAAATAGCTCCGCAGATGAGGGATGCGATATCAGCCCACAGGAAAACAAGCAGGAAAGAAGCGGAAAAGCATGCAGAGAAAATGCTTGGCATTGCTGGCCTGGAATCCCCGAGGACAATTCTGGAAGCCTACCCGCATCAGCTTTCAGGAGGAATGAAGCAGCGTGTGATGATAGCTATAGCGCTTTCACAGGGAGCGGACATCCTGATTGCAGATGAAGCCACAGCCTCTCTGGATGTAACCATACAGGCCCAGATTATCGAAGTCCTGAAGAATCTGAACAGAACAATGGGCACCTCAATAATCTTCATCTCACATAATCTTGATGCACTCGAGACCATTGCCGGCAGGATCATGATCATGTATTCGGGAAGAATTGCTGAGATAGCAGGAAGCAGGGAGCTTTTCACATCTCCCATGCACCCCTATACAGAAGCACTGATCGCAGCCTCTCCAAAACCATTCTGCGTTCCATCTCCAATTCCGGGACGAATGGAAAGAAATGCCGGGACTTTCAGCAGCTGTCTCTTTGCAGCCCGCTGCCCTGAAAGAACAAAAAGATGCCTTCATGAAAGACCTCCGGTGTTCAGGAAGGGAGAAAGATATATCTCCTGCTGGGAGAGATGCGATGAATGAAGCTCTTCTCAATGTAGAACACCTGACAAAAATCTTCCCTTCAGGAATCATCGCGCTTGATGATATCTCATTCAGTCTCGGCAATGGGGAAATACTTGGCATAGTCGGGGAATCCGGCTGCGGCAAATCCACGCTTCTGAGGACTATCCTGCAACTGCTGCCATCATCCTCCGGCTCTGTCATTTTCTCTGGCAGGAACCTGGCAGAATGCAGGGGAAAGCAGCTTCTGGAAATAAGAAAGGATATCCAGATGGTATTCCAGGATTCCTATTCCGCCCTCGATTCCAGAATGAAGATAGGAAAAGCCATTGCGGAACCGCTTTTTATCCATTCAGGAAGGAAAGAAAGGGCATCCAGAGCCTGGATAGAGAACAAGGTTCTGGAACTCCTGGATGCAGTGAGCCTGGACAGAAGCCTTGCCAATCAGTATCCTGCAGTGCTTTCCGGAGGAGAGAGGCAGAGAGTCGGAATAGCAAGAGCACTTGCCCTCTCCCCTCGCCTGATTCTGCTGGATGAACCCGTTTCTGCCCTGGATGTATCAGTTGAGGCCCAGATACTATCCCTGATTAATTCTGCAAGGGAAGAAAAAGGAACTTCATTCATAATCGTTTCCCACGATCTTTCAGCAATAAGATCAATTTCTGACAGAATCATCGTGATGTACCTCGGCCGCATTGTCGAAGAAGGACGGAATGAGGATTTATCAAAGAGCCCGATACACCCATATACAAAAGCCCTGCTCTCGGCTTTACCGGACTCTGCGGACAGAATGCTCCTCAATGGAGAGGCTAGATCGGAACGGAGCATCAAGGGCTGCCCATTCTTTCCCCGCTGCAGGGAGAGAATGGATAAGTGCAGAACCGACGATCCTCCGACAGCGGTCCATAGCCCCGGGCATACTGCCAGATGCTGGCGCTGAAGTCTTCTTTGGGCTATCATCCTGCTATGGAGAGAACAATAACAGTCCGAAGTTTCAGGATTGATAAGGAAGAAGCGGAACTCAAAGCATTCGGAAAACTGAAGGAAGCAGAGCTGAAAGAGCGCGGTATAATAAAATCCACGCTATTCGATGCCGTCAGAATCGCACCGTCCCTTGAGGATGGGAAACTTGGATACTTCTCTCCGCAGGAACATCTGATCGTCATCTCTGAAGACATAATAGACAGCTGCTCCGAAGATACTGTCAGGAACATCTTCCTCCATGAACTTGCACATGCTCTGGACACTGCACTCCATGGAAAGCTGAGCGGACACTCTGCGCTATTCCGTGAATGCTGTTCGATTCTTGGCGTCGACGAGGGTTTTGAAAAAAGCAGGGTCAGGACAGGAATCATTGACAGGACGGAAAAGAAAAACAGGATAAGGAAGCTGCTTGCCCTCTCTTCATCCCCATTTGAGAATGAAGCAGCGGAAGCAATAAAGAAAGCAAAAGCACTGATGGCAAAGGACGGGATAACACTTGAAAGCGAAGAGAAAATCTATATGGTTCCTCTCTATGAGGCCAGAAGATTCCCATTCTCAATACGATCCCTCCTTGCTTATATCTCAAACATTACCGGTGTCTATATAGTCATATCGAAGGACGGGGAGGCAAAAAAGGCCATAGCATATGGAAGCCTTGAGGAGACAGAGGCTTCAATCTATCTTTATGACTACATAATCTCGGCAACAGAGAGAGAAATCATGAAGCTGAGAAAGAACGGGGAGAAGATATCAAAGGACAGTTTTCTCAGCGGTGCATTATCAAAGCTTTCATCGAAAACCAGCGATACCGCTTCAGATAATGCTCTTGTCGTTATACGCGATGAGAATAAAAGACTCGCGAAAAAGATCGTGTACAGCGACACGAAGCTGAAGACTACAGTTACCAGGTCCCATGGCGGCGATTACAGCAGCTTCAGGAAGGGAGCTGGATTCGGAGCAAAAATGACAGTTCCTTCAGCTATAGCCCATAAAGAGCTGGAATGATCCTTCCATACTGGTATAATCACGTCTATGATTTCCCTAGAACCGAGAAAAATGAAAGGGACTATTGAGATTCCCGCTTCAAAAAGCCAGACAATAAGAGCATTCCTTATAGCTGCTGCAGCAAAAGGAAAATCAACAATACGCCATCCGCTTTTATCATCGGACACACTATCCTGCATAGAAGCAGTCAGAGCATTCGGTGCCAGAATCGCATTCAGCGATGATAAAAGCATCGCATATGTTGAATCAGATGGTTTTGCAGCCGCCTCCCCTGTCCACGTAGATGCAGGTAACAGCGGAACCACAACATATCTTCTCCTGCCTATGGCTGCCTCACTTTCAGTACCTGTGACAATAACAGGTGATGAGCAGCTGAGGAAAAGACCTACAGGCCCTCTCAGAGAAGCCATAAAGGAAATGGGAGGAAAAGCAAGCGATGAGGATGGGAAACCTCCAATTACAGTCGAAGGTCCGCTCAGAGGAGGCCATGTCTCAATTGAATGCAGGACAAGCCAGTATCTTTCAGGGCTGCTCCTGGCTTCCCCGCTTGCTGAAGGAAAGACAACTATAGACTGCCCTCTCCTCTATGAAAAGCCATATGTATCCCTTACACTTGGCTGGCTCGACAGGCAGGGAATCAGATACAGCATCTCCGACGACTATATGCATGCTGAAATCGAGGGTGGCCAGAGCTACAGGCCATTTGATGAATATATTAACGGCGATTTCTCCTCAGCTTCATTCTTCTTCGCAGCCGCAGCTGTATCAGGAAGCGCGATAACGGTAGTCGGGCTGGACAAGAACGACCCTCAGGGCGACAAGGCGATACTCGGGATACTCAGGGAAATGGGATGCAGGGTAACCTGGGAAGGAAATGCAGTAACAGTCGAAGGCCCTGAAAAGCTCAGGGGAGGAGAATTCGATCTGAACGCCATTCCGGATACTCTTCCGATTCTTGCAGTAACAGCAGCCGCAGCCGTTGGAGACACCCATCTTACCAATGTCCCGCAGGCGAGGATCAAGGAAACTGACAGGATCAGATGCATGAGGGAAAACCTTGAACGCCTTGGCGTAAAAGTAGAGGAAGAAGATGACGGGCTGCTGATCCACGGTACTGGAAGAATCTGCGGAGGAATGGTAAAAGGCTATTCAGATCACAGGATAATAATGGCCTCTGCAATTGCCTCAGCAGCTGCGGATGGTCCGATCACAATAGATGACGAGAAGGCCGCGGCAGTAACATTCCCGACATTCTTCGAACTTCTAGAAACAATAAGGGAGGTAGAAAAAGGATGAAGGATTTCAGATCTGATACATTCACACAGCCTACAGAAGGAATGAGAAAGGCTATGTATCTTGCAGAAACCGGGGACGATGTCTACAGAGAAGATGCTACAGCTGAAAAACTCCAGAGAATCGCAGAGGAATTAACGGGCAAGGAGGAATCACTCATAGTCTCTTCAGGCTGCATGGGGAATCTCATCCCGCTGATGATAAAAGGCGGAAGGGGCATGGAAGTCCTATGCGCGGAGGAAGCTCATATAGTCCGTCATGAGATAGGAGCTGTATCATCTCTTGCTGGAACGCTTCCAGTAGCAATTCCTTCAGATAATGGCATACTCCGCCCTGAAGATGTTGAAAGCAATATCCATGGCTATGCCTATGATATGTCAGAGACAGCAATAATCGAGACTGAGAATACAACATCAGGTCTTGTCTACCCTCTTTCCACGCTCCGCAGCATCAAGGACATAGCGGAAAAGCATAACCTCTGGGTTCACCTTGATGGAGCCAGGATATTCAATGCCTCGGTCGAGTCAGGGGTTCCTGTGAAGGACTATGCGGCAACATCCGACGATATGACATTCTGTCTTTCAAAAGGATTAGGATGCCCTGCATTCTCGGTTCTCTCATCTACAAAGGAATTCATAAAAGAGGCCAGAAGACTCAGGAAGCTTCTCGGCGGAGGCATGAGGCAGATCGGAATATTCGCTGCAGCTGGAATATATGCGCTTGAGAACAATATCGCAAGGCTTAAGGAGGATCATGAGCATAGAGCGGCAATATCGGAAGCCCTCGCTTCCACAGGCTGGGCTGACATAAAGATATCATCAACGAACATGATCTTCTTCACATCACGCTATCCGATGCAGAACATAATCAAAGCATTCAGGCAAAGAGGTGTCCTCTTCCTGGAAGATGCAGGCATGGGGAGAATCGTAACTTCCCTCAACGTAACAGATCAGGACACCGAGGATACTGTAAGGATCATAAAAGAAATCGACGAAAAGGAGTTTCTGTCGTGAAGACTATAATCGCACTCCATACCGGGACAGGAAACAGCCTATATGCTGCTAGGAAAATACCAGATGCGGAGATACACTTCATTTCCGAGTTCCTATCAGGCAGATACACGCTTCCGGAAGATACAGAAAAGCTTGGGATAGTTTTCCCAGTATACTGCTGGGGACTTCCGTTCCCTGTCAGGGAATTCATAGACAAATGCCTTGGGACAAGGGATAATTCATCACTGGGCTATGTTTTCGGAATTGCAACATGCGGAGCTTTTTCCCTCTACACTCTCCATGATCTGGCAATGTCGCTATCAGATGCAGGAATCGCCCTCTCTTATGGCAATTCTGTAAAACTGCCGGATGCATACCTTCCCCTGAAGAAAAAAGCCGTAACCGATGAAGAAGCACGGAAACAGGCAGCAGAAGCTGAAGGAAAGCTATCGTCAATTGCTGATGATATAGAGCATGAGAAGATAAGAATCCCCAGAAGAGGCCCCGGCTGGAGGGTTATCAGGAAGCTATCGGAAACAGCAATGAAGCCCAGAAGGAATCCCGCACTGAAGAGCAATGAAAACTGTATAGGATGCAGTACATGCGCTTCCATCTGTCCGATGGGCAATATCACCATCGAGAACTCAGGACCAGTATTCGGAGAGAACTGCATTTCCTGCTTTGCCTGCTACCACAGATGTCCTCACAATGGTATAGACTATAAAGGAGCATCTGGCCAGTACAATGGCCTTGTTGATACAAAGGAGCTTATGAGATGAATTTTGACATTGCTGCGGATCGCCGCAACACGAACAGCATCAAATGGAATAAGGAGGCAATCGAGAATATATCAGCAAATCCAGTCGCAGAACCATTCTGGGTAGCTGACATGGATTTCTATCCCGAAATGCATATACAGGAAGCCGGGAAAAGCCTTGCGGGACAGGGAATCTACGGCTATCCATCCTTTCCTAAGGATACCGCTGCCGTTTCCGCATGGCTAAGGACCAAGCATGGCTGGATCCTTCCTAAGGAGAAAATCGTTTTTGCACAGGGACTGCTTCATGCCCTCTCGCTTTCAATCAATATCTTTTCGGAAAAGGGAGCAAGAATACTGTCTCTTTCCCCGATGTACAGGCCGTTCAGGGAGATTCCGGCAAGAAATGAAAGAGAGCTTATAGAACACGACCTCGGATATGAAGATGGTTCCTTCTATCTTGATAGGGACCGCTTCGCTTCCGATATGGAAAAAGCAGATATCCTTATCTTCTGCTCTCCGCAGAATCCGTCGGGAATAGTATTCACGGAAGAAGAGCTTGCATTCGTGCTTGAAACCGCCAGGAAGAATCATGTCCTGGTAATTTCAGATGAAATCCACTCAGATCTTGCACATCCTGGCGCAAAACACATACCAATGGGACTTGCAAACGAAAGAGTCGGAGCAGATTGCATCACTCTGTTCGCGCCTTCAAAGACCTTCAATATTGCTGGAGAACATTGTGCATTTGCAGTTTTCTCTGACAGCGAGATGGAAGAGAAGTTCAGGAAAGCCGAAAGCGCGCTCTGGCTTGATGAACCTGGCATATCAGCAGGAGAACTTGCATATGCAGCCTACACAAAGGGAAGCGAGTACAATAAGGCACTCTGCCGTTATCTTGGCGAAACAGCTGATGCAATGAGGAAATACCTTGAGACAAACTGTCCTGGGCTCAGGCTTGTGAATGGACAGGCTTCCTTTGTCACATTCATAGACTGTTCCGGGTATTACCAGAAAATCGAAGCTGAAGTCATCGGGCATCCCGAAAGATACAAAGGAGGAAACGGTGGAGGAATCCTCTCCCGCTTTTTCGGAGTAGCCGCAGGCGTTGCGATGAATGATGGCACATGGTTCGGAAGCAGCTGGTACAATTTCGTCCGCTTCAACTATGGCACATCAAGAGACAGGGTGATGAAAGCCCTTGAAAGAATGGTCAGAGCAGTGAAAGCCCTCTGACGGGGTTCCCTGATTTATCAAGAGGAGTGCTTACCTTCCAGCCTCTTACATAGAGAAGGACGGCAAAGCACTTCTTTTTATATAGATCCTCCAATGCCTCTGCATATGCCATAATCTGGCTGCGATGCACATTCTCATCCATAAATCTGTCAGTCTTGTAATCAACAACAAGATTGAAATCATCGGAGAATACCACAAGATCTGCAGCTCCTTCTGCCACCCCATCTTTCATAGGATAGTAGAATCTGACCTCCTCCTCGCACTTTCTGCCCTTTATCCACCGCTGGTAGAAAGGCGATGATACGAAGCCTTTCCTGATTTCTTCAAGGCACCTTATTATTCCATCGCGTTCCCATTCTTTAAGTTCCGCCGGGAAAGACAGAACTGCAGTGCTTTCCCTCAGCACGGCTTCCAGAACGCTGTGTACCATTGTTCCGAACTCTGCCTGGATAGAATGAGAAGAGACTATATCATCAGCAGACAGACCAGGAAGCTTCTCTCCACCCGTACTTTCAGTGCTTCCAGCAGTTTCCTTGACAGCGAATCGATGTTCCTTATAAACCGGATCGGGAGCAACAGGAAGATCATACCATGCAATGCGCTCTTCATCCTTCCTTTCGTGGAAAAGCTCTTCGTCAGCTATGGATTCAATCTCCAGTGCATTGATATCAATTCCTTCCTGATAAATATCCAGAAGCGATGTTCCAGTTCTCCTTGTCCTCATGTGAGCTGTGATTATAAGATGGTCCACAGCCCTTGTAAGCGCTACATATAAAAGCCTTCTAAGCTCCGCTTCTTCCCTTCTCTTCCTGTACTCAGCAATCTCTCTTATGATCAGATTCCCACCATTTGCCAGATCGGGCATTATGAATGGATTGATTCCTTCAAGAGCAATCAGCCTGGACCTGGAAGCCTGATTACCAGAACCATGATCAGCATCCGAGAGGAAGACTATCGGGAACTGAAGCCCCTTTGATCTATGTATTGTCATTATCTGCACGCCATCGGCAGCAAGATGCTGCACTGAGGCATTTCTAAGCTTCTCGGGCTGGCCGATAAGCGGCCTTAGATAATCCAGGAACGATACTAGGGAACGATTGCTGGCATCATAGGCAGAAGCGGCCGCCCAGATATAACCAAAATGCTCTGCATAGGAAGAAAGATATGGAGAAGAATCAAGATAGGTATTATAGCCGCTTTCATAGAAAAGCCTGGAAAGTATCTCGGTTATTCTCCTTCTGCCGACCAATGCCCTCAGTTCAGCATACAGGGCTTTCAATGCATGATAGGATTCATTGTCACTTTCGCTTGAGAAAACAGGATCCGATAAAAACGAATACTCTCCGCCATCCGCCAGCGAAAGAAGCCCCTCATCGGAAATCCTGGCAAAAGGAGAACGGAGAACAGCCATGAAAGCCAGCTTGTCTTCCGGATATATCAGAAGCTGGAGAAAGGCATAGATATCCCAGCCTACACCTTCGATTGTCACGGATGTACTTTCCTGAACAACATATGGGATCCCATAAAGCCGGAAAGCCCTTTCAATAGGCATCTGAGGAGCAGTTGTTCTGAGGAGTACGGCAATATCGCCGAAAACAGGGCGCCTCACACCTCCTTTTCCATCGGAGACCAGGCATTCGTCAGACGAGGTTATCTCAAGAATCCTGCGTGCAATATAGACTGCTTCTGAATCAGCACCGCCTGCAATACCCTCCTCGTCCGGAGAAGAGGCTAACGCACACTCAATCAATGGACTGATCCCAGCTGTCGCCTCCCTAGCTCTTATCGGCTCTGCCTCCGCATAGAATGAGGTATATCTCTCTCCTGTGAATGTTTCCATGAATCTTTCTTTCTGAAGATCTTCATCGGAAAGTCCTGAGGCAAACACACCTTCAAACACCTTATTAAAGTGATTAATCAGCGCTGGTTCGGAACGATAATTTGCTGATAATGATAAATTCAATCCTCCAATTGCCTTGATATCATTCTTGAGTGAACGGAATACCGAAACATCAGCACCGCGGAAATAATAGATGGACTGCTTATCATCACCGACGAAGAAAAGCTTATCGGCAGCAAGCATTCCGATAGGAGGAATACCAGGTGAATGTACATCCTGCCGTTCTGCAAGAAGATACAGGAGATCTCTCTGCCTGCCATTGTTATCCTGGAACTCATCGACCATTATGTACTTATACTTCGCCTTGTAATAATTACGGACATCCATATTGGAAAGCAGGACCTCCCTGCAGAGGGATTCTGTATCCCGATAAGAAAGAAGGCCAAGCGTTCTCTTCCTGATCTGAAAGGCTTCGATAAAAGCTGCAAGCACATCACTTACAGCGGCGGCATCCTCAGTTGTCCTCATCAGATCGGAAAACCCACCCAGAGTTTCAAAGTACCCCTTCACATCATTTTCCTTTATGAAATTCCTTATTTCTGCATCCGATGCTTTCCTGAGCTTATTCAGGTTAAAGACCGGAAGCGATAAGAAGTCCTCTGCTCTATACGCCTCAAGGGCCTTAAGAATCTCAGCATGCTGTCCGTTTGAAGGATTCTCATCATCAAGGGAAGCAAGCGAGGAGAATATGAAATCTGCTTTTGCACCAAGCTGCTCCTCCCTCAGCAGATCGATGAATTTAAGGTACGATGATGTGTTCTGTGCACTATAAAAGGAAGTAAGGACATCCGTCCTGTTCATTGCAATCTCCGAGAAAACCGCAAAGAGCTCATCTGTCCGATAAAGACTGGACAGAACCATGAAACCACGCTGGAGATCTTCCCTGTCCTGTATCTCTTCATAGACAGCACGCACAAGGTCATCTGCTGCAGCCTCATCGGCTTCCAGAGACTGGAAATCCCTTGTTATCCCGAACCTGAGAGAATCCGTTCTTGCAATCTCGCTCCAGAATGAATCCATTGTGGAAATTCTGGACCTGGGGAATCTTTCATTCAGTTCTTCTGCGATTCTCTCATCATTCCTGGAGGCTATCGACAGAAGAGAATAAATACGTTCGTACATCTCCGCAGCGGCTTTCCTAGTGAATGTCAGAGTAAGGATTTCATCGGCATGGGCCTTTCCATCAAGGACAAGACGTACGAAGCGGAGAGACAGAACAGTGGTCTTTCCAGAACCAGCACCCGCAGATACAACTGCGGAAGTATCTGCAAGTATCGCAGCAAGCTGTTCATCGGAGGCTTTTCTGCCAACCATATCAAGCAGTTCTTCAAATTTCATCTTACGCTGAACCTCCTCCTGCATATGCCTTTGTAGATGCAGCCTCTGCAGTTGATATCATTAGCTATTGCATGCCAGTCGCCCGCAGAGATCCCGCATGCGGCTTTCCTGAGATCCTCCCTGAGCACATCTTTCTCAGGAGCTGGAGACGACTGGGAGAATTTCCCATCAAGGAGGGAAATGAAATAAGAGTCGGAAACAGGAAGAGAGAAACTCTCATCCTCATCGATCAGCATTCTGTATATATGGAACTGAACGCTTTTTTCTCTCTTGAGGTCATTTTTAAAGGCACGCCCTTTTTTATAATCATAGACAACATAAGACGAGCCATCGGAAGACAGAGCAATTCTATCAACCCTGCCATCAAGCGTAAAACCATCATCGGGAAAAGATCTTACTATCTTCTCTTCAAGCCCTCTTTTATCGGGAAGAGGTACTGAAATCTGATCCATCCTTCTTACAGCATTCTCAAGCGTACCAAGATATCTGGCCTTAAGATAGCTGACAAGGAAAGCAGTAGGTCTTGATGCAGAAAGAGGCATATCCTTTCCATCGGTACTCTTGCCGCTGCTCCAAAGGGACATCTCCTCATCAAACAATCTCGGAATATCATTCTCAGGACTCCTGCAGTCTTCTCTATAATACCTTTCGAGTATGCTGTGAAGCCTTGATCCTATTTCAAGATGATCCATATCCACAGGTTCATAAGACGGAAGATTGCGAAGTGAGAAGAAATACTGCAGCGCATATTGGTAAGGACACCTTACATATACGTTATATGATGAGTAGGAAAGAGTTACAGGAAGAGAGGATTTCCTTCCCTTCATAATGTAAGTCATATCATCTTCTTTAGATCTTCTCTTTAGTGAGGAGTGCTTAGCATTATCCGAAGCAAGCTTCTGCAGCGGCATTATCGAACGGGGAATTCCTCCAGTCTCTTCCATGAGTATAGGATCATCCTGATCAGGCTTTCTGCTCTCCGCCTCCTGCAGCATAAAAGTCATCGGGAGAGAGAACCCTGCATATGTTTCATAGGATGCAGAAATGCTGAGATTTTCTGACATGGCACTGTACAGTGACAGCAATGTCCTGGTTATATCAGTCTCATCCCGTTCAGATGAAAGCTCATAATCGGAAAGGAAAGAAGCTTTCCTTACCATCTGGGTACCTTCTTTCTCATTCAGACCTATTATGAATCTGTACCTGAATGGTACTGCCGCATCCTGGGTAAAAGGATACACAGCAGCTCCCTTGGTCCTATCCCGCGGAACATATTTAAGTTTCCCAAGATATGAAATGAAAAGCGGGAACAATGGCTCTCCTGCTGAAAAGCCATGAGCGGAGGCTTCTGCAGCTGTCTGCAGAAAATCCGAAAGCGCCTTCATCGTAAATGAATAGACAGCCTCATCCTCGCTGTTCCCATGGAACTCTTCTTCTGCAAGGAGAGAAGACATAAGGACATGTATGTAGCTTTCTATCTTCTCCGGCCTTGTCTCAGACATGAGTTTATCGAGTGTAAATCGGAGAGCTCTGTAATATTCCTGCCCACAGCTCTTTGGAAGCTTCATATATCTGTCCGAATTTCTATCAGGGGCACTTGTGATGGAGAACCCGACTGCAGCCGAGATAAAAGCTCTCATTACCGCAGGTTCCTTGAAAGGAATTGCAGGATTCAGCATGAATGACTTCAGCGAATCCAGGGAATATGAGGAACTGTAGATTTCAGAAAGCGAGGAAAGGAAAGAAGCTGCGGATGCTGAAATCACTGATATGCCTTCCCTGAAATCAAGGGGAATCCCAAATAAATACGCTTCATGCTCAAGATATGGTCTGATCCGTTCAAGAGAAGCAGAAGAGATTGCGATTTCATCAAGTGACACACCTTGCTCTGTAAGCTTTCTGATCTCAAGGAACAAGGAACGTATTTCGCTTTTCTCGTTTGAATAGACAGCAAGGCGCGGGATATCGGAGGAAATGCTATCAGCAATCTCTATATACGGAGCATCCTTAAGAGCTTTGACAAGTCTATCTTCCTTAGGAAATGCCGATGGCATAACCAGAACATAGCTGGTGTCCATTGTCCGCGGTATGGAAAACTCAGTAAATGAACTCTCATACAGTCCCATTGAATCAAGGAACCTGCCATATTCCTTTCTGAGAAGCTTCAGATCAGCTTCTGCCTCCCGGCTTTTCTTCGGAAGGGAAATTGCATCTTCCAGAGATGGGAGTATAGGGCAGAAAAAAGAAGCAAGGCGTGCCTTGATTTCCGGATACCCGGGAGACACAAAGTACCCAAGCTGATCTGCAAGCACAGCTGAAATATACGAGGAAAACAGCAGCCGGCCATCATCTCCTATCTGTACTCTACCTGTTATTGATGGCATAAAAAGCGATGCAAAGCTATCAAAAGCAATGCATGATGAGGCAAGAAGCCCTCGTTTTCTCTCTAGAACATATCGAGTAGAGAACGCTCTAGCACTCTCTTCGGTCGGGAAAACAAGAGTCTTTCCGCTTTCCATCATATCCATTAGGTCTCTTTGCTTCATGAAGGGATTATAGGCTAAAATCAGAAGATATGGTAACAGATCATCCAAACAGCAGCTCCAATCCGATCAGAGGCATTCTCGTAATGGTCCTTGCACTGATGATGTGGCTTGTATTCGGTCCGGTCCTTGCTTTTATCGCGATGGATCACATGGAAGGTTTTTCTGAATCCCTCTCGATGTATATAGGGATACACATTCCATACATAATGATGTTCCTGGCTTTGCTTCTTGGTGCAGAATTCATCCTTAAGACTAACCTCAGGACACTATTATCAGGTTCTGGCGGAAAATTCAGATGGGCCTTTGCCATGCAGTCCGGCCTGCTTTACACAGTTTTCATGGTTATAGCCACACCAGCAGTATCAGGAGGAATGAGATGGAACGGAATAGCATTTTCCAGTTATTTAACAGCATTTATTCCTGTAATAATCCTCACCCCGATGCAGGCAATATCAGAGGAGCTATTCTTCCGAGCTATTCCCGCACGCATATTTTACAGGGATAAGCTGCCATCATCTCCTCTTGCGAGTCTGCCCATTGTCATCATATCCAGCGCATTCTTCACATTTCCTCATCTTTGGAACAGAGAGGTCACAGCTGCTTCCCACATGATTCTGCCGATACTCTGCTACCTATCATGGGGAGGTCTTGCAATGTTTCTTTCTCTTGCAACAGATGGATTTGAAGCCTCCACGGCAATGCATGTTGCAAACAATCTATTCATAGCGCTTCTCGTGAACTATGAAGGTTCCTCAATGCCGACGGAAGCATTATTCACTGCATCAAATGCAGGAAGCACAGCAACGCTTATCGAAACATTCCTTGTCTTCCTGCTGCTATATCTGTTCGCATTGAAAAACGGGAAATGCCTGCCGCGATTCAGGCCAAAACAGCAAAAACAGCTATAATATCCTACGAGGAGCTGAAAAAATGGCGAGAAAAAAGAAAAGCAAGAAGACAAGCAAGCTCAAGAAGCTGCTGATTACTCTGCTGATACTCATTATAATCTTCCTGATACTCTGCTTTATAACGCCAGGAGATAGCGAGAGCACAATCTCCGCAACAGGGGAAATACAGGGTCTTGAACTACCTCTTCCGATACAGGGAGAACAGATAATATCACATACAGGCTATACGCTCTCATATAACGAAGAGTACGAAGTGCCATCATATGTTGCCTACGAGCTGACACGGGCAGAAGTCCTTGGAAGCGAAGAAAGAAATGATAATTTCAGAGCAGATGCTGCAGTCAGGACAGGTTCAGCCTCTCTCGACGACTACAGAGGTTCCGGATACGACAGGGGCCATATGGCTCCGGCTGCGGATTTCAAATGGTCTGGAGAAGCAATGAGCGATACATTCTATCTGTCGAACATGTGTCCGCAGGATCCTTCTTTCAACAGGGGTATATGGGCTGATCTGGAAGCTGTTGTCAGGACAATGGCCTATGACAACGAATCAGTATACGTAGTAACTGGCCCTGTTCTTACAGATGGACCATATGAAACCATCGGAGAAAATGAAGTTGCTGTTCCTAAGTATTTTTACAAAGTCGTGCTCGATTACACGAATCCGGATGTAAAAGCTATAGGCTTTGTCCTGCCAAATGAGAACTCGGATCTGTCACTTCAGAGCTTCGCAATGACTGTAGACGAAGTTGAGGATATAACGGGAATAGATTTCTACCCTGCGCTCCCAGATGAAGAGGAAGAGATCATCGAAAGCAGGATGAGCACATCGGACTGGAACTTCACGGCATTCATGCCCACAGGAGAGACAGCAGATCCTTCAGAACTTGATTATGTCGCACCTTCACAATCAATGCAGGATAGAATTCTTAATGCGGCTGTATCTGTTTTCGTGGATATAAAAGGAGAAGTATTCGATCTTCTCGGAATCAGGGGGATTGCAGAGAATATTGGGCTGATCTGAACTGCATATAGCCTGTTTTCATCTTCATGGAAACAGGCTAGCAATATAAATCATATTGTTCCAGGAAAAAGAAGTATAATCACAGTATGGATGATTTGTTTGCGCTTAATACACGGAAGCTAGGTTTTGGCCTCATGCGGCTTCCAAAAGATGAAAACGGGAATATAGATGAAGCTGAAACCGCTAGAATGGCAGATAGGTTCATCGAAAAAGGATTCACTTATTTTGACACCGCCTATGTTTACCCCGGATCAGAGGAGATTTTCCGGAAAAGCATAGGATCAAGACATCCTAGGGATAGCTATACACTGGCTTCTAAAATGTCAGGGTGGGCACTCTCCGAGGAGAAGACACCGGAGAAGATGTTCGAAGAACAGCTTAAAAGGACTGGTCTTGATTATTTTGACTTCTATCTCCTTCATAGCCTTAAGAAGGAAAATCTCCCAACCTATGATAAATATGACGCATGGTCCTACTGTGCAAAACTGAAAAGAGATGGGAAAATAAGACATCTCGGCTTCTCTTTCCATGACAACCCCGAGCTTCTGGATAAAATCCTTACAGAGCATCCGGAGATGGAGTTTGTGCAGCTTCAGATAAATTATCTGGACTGGACAAGTCCAAGCATAAAATCTGAAGGAATCTACAGCGTAGCGAGAAAACACAAAAAGCCGATAATCATAATGGAACCGGTAAAGGGCGGGCTGCTTGCAAATCTTGTACCTGAAATAACACAGCCTTTCGGCAGCAAGAGCCCTGCATCCTATGCGCTGAGATATGCAGCAGGTCTTGATGGTGTACTCGCTGTACTTTCAGGAATGAGCACAATGGACCAGCTTGAGGAGAATGTCAGGATCTTCTCCCCGTTCGAAAAGCTAAGCAGAAGCGAGGAAGAAGCTGTACAGACGGTTAAAAGAAAAATAGAGGAAATGCAGGTAATACAATGTACTTCATGTAAATACTGTGTACCTGGATGCCCTAAGAAAATACCTATCCCCGACATTTTCAAGCATATGAATGAAGCAGCGGTTCTCAGCGATAGAACAAGGCCGAAAGAGAGCTATGCTGCACTCGTTTCCAATGGTCAGTCAGGCAAAGCCTCTGATTGTATAAGATGCGGGAAGTGTGAAAAGACATGTCCGCAGAAACTTCCGATCAGGGAGCTTCTGGCAAAAGCAGAGAGCGTCCTCTGCTGAACTGAAGGCTGGCTCTAAAAAGCCAGCTTTTCCATATGCTATACTTTAATCATGGAAAAGGTATCCAGCCGGATTGCATTCACACTTCCTGACCCATCCCTTGATCGTCCTCTAATTGGATACATCAGAGGAGATGAGTTTTCTATTGCTTTTGATGCGGGTGCTTCAGGAAAACATGTTGAGCTGTTCTATTCTGAATTAGGCAGAATGAAGTTTCCACTACCCTCGCTGACAGTCATATCACATCATCATTGGGACCATAGCTATGGCATCGCTGCCATCTGCGGGCTCTCAATTGCCAATGAGAAAACATACTGTCATCTGCAGGAAGATATGAATACTCCGAAAGAAAACCTCTTCCTCTCCATTGCAGATGACTATGACTATATCAGGAAGGAATACCTTAATCCTGAAAACATTGCCATCAAGCTCCCTGACCTGACTTACAAAGAGCGTATGACAATCTACATGGGTGATATAAAGGCAGAGCTATACCATACAGAGTCGCCACATACGGACGATTCCACTCTTCTCTATATACCGGAGGAAAAAGTGCTTTTTGCGGGAGATGCTGCCTCTGGTGTTATAGAAACAGCGAAGGATCTGGAAACGGGAGGCAAGTACAACAGGGAAAAAACGATTTCACTGATCAATACAATAAAGGAAATCAATCCGCTTCTCATCATAGACAGCCATTCAGGTATAACAAGCCTCGAAGAAGAGCTGAGCTACCTTGAGTCAAAGCTGGAAGATTGATTTCCTGAAAATCACTCAACACATCCAAAAAAGAAAAAATTTCGACTGCATTCAGAAAATGCAAGAGTCAATGCAATCAATAATACTAATTATTGAGGTAGTAAGGAGTTATATAAACAGTGTACTAAAAATCGTTTTTTCTATACAGGTTCTTTCATATTCATATTTTCATAAACTGCAAGAAGTTATTCTAAAAAATACAATCCATGCCTTACATACGGGAACTTGGGAGGCAGTAATTCTGGTTCTTGATTGCAAGAATCAATAAGGTGAAACATGAATATTTTACAAGAACTTCAGCAGAAATTTCTTTATAATTAGTTGTATTATAATGATTTGGCGTATGCCCAGAGGGGGACTTGAACCCCCACACCATTGCTGGCTCTAGTACCTGAAACTAGCGTGTCTACCAATTCCACCATCTGGGCTTAACGAGAAGATATTACTTTTGTTTTGAATTAAGTGCAAGAGATAGAAAGAATCTAGGATTCAGCAAAAATACATCTTCTAAGATTGCCACTTGAAAGGATTATCGGTATCCTCAACTTCATGATAAACATACTCTTCCTCGGAGAGGTTACCGGAAGGCCAGGAATAACAGCGATAAAGAATGGTCTTCAGGCTCTCAAGACGGAATATAACATAGACTATACAATCGCAAACGGAGAGGGAATGACAAATGGCTTCGGAATCGGAAAAGCCCATTCCCTGCAGCTCGGCAAGCTTGGTGTTGATACAATAACAGGTGCGGAGAAGCTTTTTTATAAAATAGATATGGTAGAATTCGTGCCAAAAGCCGGGTTCATTCTCCGTCCCGCCAATTATCCCCCGCTCTGCCCTGGACATGGATATAGGCATGTTGTGATAAAAAACAGGAAATTCGCTATCGTAAACATCCAGGGAAATTCAAATTTCCCGAGACAGAATATACAGAATGCTTTTTTCACAGCTGACAGCATCCTGAAAAAGCTGAATGAAACAAATCCCGACGAGCTTGTGATAGTAATCTTCCATGCCGCGACGACAGCAGAGAAGAAAACGATGAAATTCTTCCTTGATGGGAGATGTTCAGCTGTTATAGGCACTCATACGAAAGTAATAACAGCAGATGAAACTGTATCAGAGAAAGGCACTGCTTATATAACGGATATAGGCAGAGTTGGGTCATTCATGTCAGCAGGAGGATTTGACCCCGCTGAAGAAATAAGGAAGCTTAGATCACAGCTGCCGGTAAGAAGCCAGGAATGCTGGGATGATGGTATAATAGAGGGAGCTGTGGTAAGCATAGATGAAGAAACAGGGAAAGCTCTCTCGATTTCACGCATAATGAAACATGTGGATATAAAGAGGCCAGAGAAGTAAGCGATGAAACAGACAGTAACGATTGAAGAAAAGAAAGGAGAAGACTTAGTAGCGGGATGTGACAAATCTCTTTGCCACGGATGCAAGGCATCCTTTTTCTGCACATCAAAAAAAGCTTCTTTCGATGTACTCAATCCGGAAGGAATTCCACTTGAAAAAGGTGATCAGGTTATTATTGACATGCCACCAAGGAAAACGCTCTTCACAGTTTTCATGAGTCTGGGTTTTCCGCTTCTGATGTTCGTTCCTGGATATCTGATCGGGACTCTTCTGTCGGACAGCCAGGGCATAATGCTCATTACATCGCTTGCTGGTGTTGCTTTAGGATTTGCAATATCAGCTCTGTTCTTCCGTCTGAATCGGAAGAAGTACACACCGGTTATTGTGGAAAAAAAGGAAAACGACGATTGAGAAAGATTCTTTTCATTGTTCTATCTCTTCTCCTCCTCGCCTCCTGCTCATTCAGAACAGGAGATGATGAGGTACATGAAAAAGCCGTTCTTCCTGATATCATTCTGGAAAACTCCACATATACTCTTGGCCAGAGCGGGGAACGTCCGATTTACATCGAAAGCTCAAGAATGACATTCTATTCCCATGACAACAGGGCAATAGTTGAGGATATTTCATTCATATCCTATGACGAAGAAGGGAATGTAGCTATTGAAGGATCTGCAGGCCATGGAGAAATAGAAACAGATACAAAACGCATGAACCTCACAGGAAATGTAAGACTTAACGCCACCGATGGTGATATGATGATAGAGGCTGAAAACCTCATCTTTGACAGTCAGAATGAAGAAGTTGAGGCAGATGGCAACGTACGTGTAAGTTCTCAGGATGGGACATTCAGCGGAACAGGATTCAAAGGAGACCTAAGGGAGGAAGCATATTCCTTCCAGAGCATTCAGGAGGGAATATTCGAAATATGAGAAAGCTGCTGCCAATACTATTCCTCCTGCTATCAGCATCAATGCTATTTGCAGATAACATAACATTCTCAGGTGGCACAAGTTCCATTGTCCTCCGCAATGGAAGAGAGAATGTCGTGCTGTCCGATGGAGCTGCTGTCACTGTAGGCTCAATGGAGATAAACGCCGATACAATCACCCTTTCCGGTGATAACTGGAGATATGTAAGCTGTTCAGGCAATGCAACAGTCTCGGATTCCTCAAGAGGCATATACATAAGAACATCCTCAATATGGTACGACAGGACAGCGGAGAGAATACTGATATCATCATGGTTTGAAATCGAGGATACCGTGAATGAAGTCTCTGCGACAGGAGCTTCGCTGGAATACCTGCTCTCCGATGAGAAACTGCAGCTGGATAAAGATGTATCGCTTCTGAAGAACACAGAAGACAGCGGAATAATGAGATGCTCGGCAGAAAGCGTTATATTCTCCCGCAGTGACAATACGGTGCAGCTAAGGGGTTCTGCCTCCGTTGACTGGGATGGAGACAGCTATGGAGCAGAGGTAATAAGCGTTGATCTTAATACCGACAGCATAAGCCTCGACGGAAGAATCAGAGGAACGATAAATGGCTGAGCTTGTTGTTGATCATCTTTCAAAATTCTATGGCAAAAAACATGTCGTGAAGAATGTCACATTCTCTATGCATTCCGGGGATATAACAGGACTTCTTGGCCCTAATGGAGCTGGAAAGACCACTTCCTTCTACATGATTGTAGGATTCATAAAGGCAGATGGCGGAGAAGTACTTGTCGATGGAGAGAATATAACTAAGCTCCCGATGCATAAAAGATCAAGGATGGGACTGGCGTATCTGCCGCAGGAAGCCTCTATTTTCCGCAAGCTCTCAGTCGATGATAATATTAATCTGGTACTCCAGACACAGAAGCATATGACAAAAGCAGAAAGAGAGGAGCTTCATGAGAAGCTGATTTCTGATTTCGGACTTGAGAAAGTAAGAAAGCAGTATGGCTATACACTCTCCGGAGGAGAAAGAAGAAGAACAGAAATCGCACGTTCCCTTGCGACATCTCCGAAATTCCTTCTTCTTGATGAGCCTTTTGCAGGAATAGATCCTAAAGCTGTTTACGAGATCAAGCAGATAATAAGGCGGCTGGCTGCATCTGGTATCGGGATTCTGATTACAGACCACAATGTGCGTGACACACTTGAAATAACAACAACAGCACACATAATCTCCGATGGGGAAATACTCGTCTCCGGAACAAAGGAAGAACTGCTGAACAACGAAGAGGCTAAGGAAATCTATTTCGGAAAGGATTTTGACAAGGAGTCCAGATGATTGGGCAGAGCCTCGATCTCTCACTGAAGCAGGAGCTTAAGATCAATGCACAGCTTCTGCAGACAATGGAGACCCTCTCACTCTCTACAGATGAGCTGAAAGAGAAAATACGCAAAGAAGCCGAAACGAATCCTGTACTGATCATAAAGGAGAAGGAGACATCGTATGATGCCCTTGCTTCCGAATACAGAAAGAAAACGGATAGAAGGGAAAGCTATCAGGATGACGCCCCGTTTTTTACAAACGATGATACAGAGTCCAGCTGGATGGAGGGGATGGTAAGCGAAAAAGAAACCCTTCAGCAGCATCTTCTGGGGGAACTTGGCCTGATGAATCTAGATGCGGACACCGAAAAGACAGCAGAGACCCTTATAACAGCACTGGACCGCAATGGATTCTTTCCGATAGCTCCTGAACTATCTGTAAAAGACGATGAAAGGAAATTCGTACCTGCTGCAGTAAAAGCAATACAGAGCATGGAGCCAGAGGGAATCGGAGTGAGGAACTGGCGGGAAAGCCTGGTGCTTCAAGCCAGTATGAAAGGGATGAAAGGAAAAGAGCTAGAGCTTTTCAGTTCCCTTGTAACCAACGAACTTGAGAACCTGAAAGCTGGAAAGATCGATCTGGCAGCAAGAAACCTCGGGACTGACAGAGAGGAAGCTGAGGCACTATTCTCCTTTCTCAGGACACTTACACCGTTTCCTGGAAGAAAGTATGGATCCGAATACGAACAGTTCATTGTTCCTGAGCTCTCAATAAAGAAGAATGAAGAAGGGAATCTGGTACTCACGCTTAATAAAAATGCCCTTCCGATTGTTGAAATCGACCCTTCATACAGTGAAATGGAAAAAGAATACCGCAATGACAGAAGTGAAAGCGGAAAGGAAGCCGAGAAATTCATCAAAGAGAAAATCGCCTCCGCTTCCAATCTTATGAACCAGCTGGAGATGAGGGCTACAACGCTTGAGAAAACAGGAGCTGTACTGATGGAGAAACAGAGAGATTTCTTCCTCAGCGGACCAATGTACATGAAAGGACTTACCATGCAGGAAGTAGCGGATGAAATAGGAGTTCATGAAGCAACTGTCAGCCGCATAGCCTCCTCCAAGTACATCGACACCGACTTCGGAATCTACCCTATAAGAGCGCTCTTTTCAAACAGAGTTGAATCAAATGATGGAGAGAACTATTCAAAGAATGCTGTCAAGGAAATCATCAGGGAAATAATAATGGAGAACAAGACAGGGAAAGCCCTCTCCGATCAGAAAATAAGCGATATGCTTGCCCAGCGCGGAATAAAAGCAGCAAGGCGGACTGTCAGCAAATACCGCCATGAACTTGATATAGACTCGTCTTTTGCCAGATCACGATAAATCTCCATTATTCTGACCAAAAGAATACATCCAATATTCTTTGTGATTTCCTCAAAGCTAGGATACAATTTAATCAAGAAAGCAAAATAAAGGAGGAAAGCCTATGAATCTAACATTCAGAGGAATCGGATTTACACCCACCGATGAAGACAAGGAGTTCCTTGACAAGAAGCTAAAGAAGCTTTCATTCGCAGATGAATATCTGCATGATCTTGATATTGTGGCCAAGAAGGAAAGCAAAGGCATCGGATACCATATCGATGCGACGCTTCATTTCACATGGAAAAAGGAAAAAGCTGTTTCCCAGGATGCCTATGAGCTGTATGAGGGAATCGAGCTCATAGCTGATAAAATACAGGCTGCTGCAAAGAAGGAGAAAGAAAAGACAATGAACATCTGAAATGTTCAGTTCAGCAGCAGACAGGCTGTCGCTTGAATCATTCAGAGAAGCGGCATATCAATCGGAGAAGCCGGGGACCGTCTAAAATGGTGGTCCCCGATGTATTAAAAGACAATCTGAAAAAATAACAGACCTTTAAGAATCTGAATTGTTTCTCCCCTGCCCTTCATCTACCTAGGAAATGAAGGGCAAAGAATTGCGACATGTTCCTATCTGGGAACAGGTTGTCATTTTCCCAGTACCGTATTCATTACAGCCAGTCAATATCACTATTATTGCCGCTGCGGAAATATACCTCCAAAGAAACATCGGGATTGTCTGCAATACCTCATATGCTTTACAGGTATCTGTCTGCAAAATGACTCTGTCGACCAATGGAAAAGCTCCATCCAGTTCTACAAGGCTCTCCGGAAGATATGCTGTTCCGATACTGCATCCGAAAAAAGCATTCTGCTCAGCTTTTTCCGTACCTTCATGCATTGTAACGGTCTTCAGGTTCGCACAGTTTATGAAAGCCTCTTCTCCTATGGTTTTTACACTTCCTGGAATATCTATACTCTGAAGGAATATACAGCCAGCAAAAGCTTCATTATCTATCTTTTCAAGGGTATCAGGAAGGATTATCTCTGAATATTTGCTTCCAGCAAAAGCTTTTCCGATATCTGTTATTGCGGGGAGCTGCATCTCTTTTACAGAATCTTCTCCTTCATATCTTTCTATATAGTTATCATAATAATCCTCTTCTTCTACTAGAATTTTATTTGACAGAACACTTTCAAGGTCTGTGAAGCGGGAGGATTTTCTGCTTTCGCTAAGAAAATCCATCGCTCGCTGTTCTTTTTCTGAAGCCATATTATATTGAACCGAATAAGCGGCAGCATCGGAAATTGACATAGTATCGGGATATATTTCGTCATAAGCATCTACTGGATTTGCTGTGAAAGCCATATCTCCGATGCTGCGGACCCGTATCAGGAAGAATATCCGGCTGGCCTTTATATGAAATTTTTCCATTTACTGCAAGAACACAGTCCCAATCAAGATAATAGAAAGCTCTGTCGCTTATAGTCTCTAATTTATCAGGAAGATATATATAGTCGCATTCTGCATTATAAAAGCAGTTCTCAGGGATATTCTTTATTGAATTGCTCAGATATATAGTATCAATCATTGAGTCTCTGAATGCATCTGGACTAAGTTCCGTTACACTGTCAGGGAGAGTTAGGCTTTCAATTTCCATTCCAGCAAAAAGGCATTTGGGCCAATTCTTCTGATATTATCTGGAATTTTATTCAGATTTTCTGACTGAATAGGCGTAATCAGAGTTTGCCCATCAGAGGCAATCAGCATTCCATCCTTCGGATAAGGTACTTGCCTTACAGAAGCAACTCTTCCAGAAGCAAATGCCTCAGGAGAAATACTTGTAACAGATTCAGGAATCACCATACTGCCATCAAGCATACCTTTGACACAATTGGGACCAATTGAAACAATCCCATCAGGAATCATCAGCGTACCAACATTATTGAATACATCATAAGAAATGAAAACCAGTTCCTTTTTTGCTTTATCGTAAATAACACCATCTATTTCGGCATATCTCTCATTTGATGGAGACACTGAAACACTGCAGTTAGCTGGAATATCCTTGGTTTCGAAATTCTCCGTAGCTGCCGTAACATAAAATTGCAAAGTACTATAATTTATTCCTTCTGTATCAATTATCAAACCAGGATATTCCTCAGCTTCTTTATCACTCATATCCCTACGATTTGGAATAAGCGTCAGTTTTCCATCTAACCCAACGGTATAATAATCACAATCGTCTAAGTTCACGAGATTATGATCTGCAATACGGGAGTATTCTGGCTTAGTTCTGATAACCGGACATCCCTTAAAGATGAAATCCGTCGCCTCATACTCCGCCCCATCTGGAATTGAATTTTCATCTATTGTTCCATCATCATAAACAATGATGCTTATATCCGGCGTCTTTTCTCCACAGCCCAAAAAAAGCATTGCAAGCGATAAAACAACAAAAAGGTACAGTTTTTTATTTTTGTACATATTACCTCAGCCCCATAATAATTAATTTCTTATAATACCTATAGAAAATATAATGAAAGAAACAACAGTACCCATCGATAAAATTACATAGCAAAAATACAATTGGCTTATTTAAATCGGCTAGAATGAAATGCGACAGCAGAAGAGGAAGTATATATTCTAAAAAACAGGGGACTATAATTCTTATCGGAGGCCCTTCTGCATCTACACTGCCCCATTGTGATATACTCGTGACATGAAAGAATTTACAGTCCTCGATCTGCTTGATCTGGACCTGAAAGAACACAATCATCTGCAGCTTACCTGCATAGCTGGCAGATCAGGGCTATCCAGAGCGATAAAAAATGCCAAGATAGCACGCCCGGGACTTGCCCTATCCGGTTATTTCGTAGGTTTCTCAAAAGACAGCATCCAGCTTGTCGGAAGAAGTGAGCAGTCATTCATCGATCTTCTTGAAGAAAAGAATGAATATGAGAACATCGAGAAGCTGTTTGAATATGACATTCCCTGCATAATCTTCATAGGAGATTACAGACCTTCTGAGCACTTTGTCGAGCTTGCGGAAAAGAATGCAACAGCAATTCTCTCAACACCCCTCGAATCCTCCGATTTCTCCAGGCGCCTGTACTCGCAGCTTGATGAAGTCTTCGC
This sequence comes from uncultured Spirochaetaceae bacterium, assembly GCA_944389105.1. Lineage (GTDB taxonomy): Bacteria > Spirochaetota > Spirochaetia > Sphaerochaetales > Sphaerochaetaceae > Ornithospirochaeta. Next base: position 30,775 of record CALXLD010000006.1, read on the forward strand.
CCCTACAATGACTATCCATGGAGTACTGGTGGAAGTTTATGGTATAGGAGTTCTGATTACAGGAGACAGCGGTGTAGGAAAGAGCGAAACCGCACTTGAGCTAATAGAAAGAGGGCACCGCCTCATAAGCGATGACACAGTAAAGCTGAAGAATATCTCTGATTCATTCATCGTAGGATCAGGAGAGAATCCGATGCTTGCCCATCATATGGAAATAAGAGGACTGGGAATAATAAACCTGACAAATCTTTTCGGCGTAGGAGCAATAAGGGAGAAAAAGCAGGTGGAACTGTCCGTATTCCTTGAAACCTGGGATTCAAGTAAGCAGTATGACAGAATCGGCGACACTCTGACAGACACCTTCCTAGGTATCTCAGTTCCAAAGATTGTCATACCTGTCCGCCCTGGCAGAAATGTCCCGATCCTGATAGAAACGGCTGCAAGAAATGAAAGACTGAAGAAGCTAGGCTATTATTCATCTAGGGAATTCGACCAGAACGTCCTGAAATGGCTCGAAAGCGAAGCTGCCAGAAGGATGTACTTCAACAGTGATGATATCGAAGGAGAGAGCGGAATTGATCAGTAAGGAACTGGAAGTCCTGAACAGGGCGGGAATACATGCACGACCGGCATCTGAAATAGCAAAGACAGCTTCATCATTCAGATCCGATATATTCTTCATTAAAGAAAACATGAAGATAAACGCAAAATCCATCATGGGGGTAATCACGCTAGGTGCTACCTACAAAACAAAAATACTCTGTACATGCGCAGGAGAAGACGAAGCTGAAGCCATGGCCGCACTCGAATCCTTGTTCGAAAGGAGATTCGAGTAGTGAAGGGACTCACTGAAAGGCAGCAGGAAATCCTCGAGTTCATATCGACTTATATGCTTGAAAACGGACGATCACCTACCCTGCGGGAAATAGGCAGCAAGTTCGGTTTCTCGCATATTGCTGCCCGCGATGCAGTCCTTGCCCTTGTACGTAAAGGATATCTTGAGAAAAATGAAAATGAGCTGAGATCACTCGCATTCCCAAGAAAAGAAAGACTTGCAAGGGAGAATATCCCGATTCCGTTCTTTCAGTCAGAACCATCGCTTAATGCACTGAACCATGAACCACCTTCCAGTATATTCATTCCGCGATACATCGCTGAAAAGGACGCTTTCGCTTTCCGCATAACATCGGAATCAATGAGAAATGCGGGAATTCTTCCCGGAGATGTTGCTGTAATGGTGAAGGAGAAACGGAATCCGGAGAACAACGAGATAATACTCGCCTCCTATTCAGATGATGACAGGCCGATGGAGCTAAGAAGGTTCCACCCGATAATGAACGAATATGCAGAGCTCTGGCCAGACAACGACACAATGGGTATCATAAAGGTTACACGGAGCAATCTCATCACTGCTGGCGTACTGCTTCATATCTGGAGGTCTTTCAATGAACCACATACTTCTTGGCCCTGAGGAAGGATTAAAAGCTGACTGGCTTGCCGAAGAGAAGAAAAGAGTACTGCACGAACATCCAGATGCCGAGGTCTACCAGATATTTGTCGGTGATGACAAAGGAGAGGATCTGGATTCCATACTATCCCAGGCTACGCTATTCTCCTCTTTCCGGTTTGTCATAATAAAGCAGTATGAGAACAGGACCGGGCGTGATACTTTCGACAAGGCAATAATCGACTTTCTTTCTTCAGGGCAGGATGATGCCGAGTTCGTTATATTATCATCGGAAAAATCAAAAGCCAGGATAGACCCGAAAATAGCAAACAGCAGGAAAGTCTCAATCCAGATATTCTGGGAAATGTTCGATAACCAGAAAAGAGACTGGATTACCAATGCTTTCAGAAAAGAGGGATATAGGATCGAAGAAGAGGCAATTGATGAGATTCTCTTCTCCGTTGATAACAATACAGCAGAGATGAAGAACCTTGTCACGGCCCTATCTATCTTCTTCCATGCCTCTGATGAAAACAAGAAAGAGATCAAAGCTGAGGATATTGAGAAATATTCCCTGCAGACAAGAGGAGAAGACGGGAACACCTTATTTCAGGCAATTGCGGAAAGGAATCTCGAAAGGGCTGAATCGATAGCCGCATCAATCATGAACTCCGATACACAGGGAATGATAAAAGCATACTCTGTCATAGTCTCACGTTTCAGGTTTCTTGAAAGCTTCGAGAAGCTCAGAGCCAGCGGCATGAGCGAAAAAAATGCCTTTGAAAATGCCGATGCGCTCTCTCCATATCCTGTATTCTACCCCACAAAAGGAATAAGGGCCCGCGATCAGGCTGTATTCAGGAAAGCTGCCCAGAACTATCCGCAAGAAGATACGGAGAGGATTATAAAGTATCTTGCAGCAATGGATGACAGGATCAAGAACACAAGTACGGAATGGATGAAGATAATGGTATCATCATTCCTTGCAGATATAATCCTGAGGAAAGGAGACGAAGGAGGAATAGATCTTGAAGCCTCCCCCATTGAAGTCTCAATCTAGAAATTAAGCTTATGAAGGACTCTTTCTGCAACGGTGACAGGAATTGCAGCTCCTTTTGACAGTTCCTCTGCAGTAAGCGAAAGAATAGCTTCGACCGATCCGTATTTCTGCATTATCCGCTTTGAACGTGCCGGTCCAACTCCATCAATTGACTCAAGGAGAGAGAATGATGCTTCCCGGCTTCTCATCCTCTGGTTGAAAGAGGTCGCAAACCGATGGCATTCGTCCCTCACAGCAATCAGGACTCTGAGACCAGGGTTGCTGTGATCAAGGAAAAGAGATGGCCTGTCATCTGGGAAGACAATCTCCTCATGTTCCTTCGCAAGCCCGACAACAGGGAAATCCAGATCCAGCATTGACAGAGAATCAAGTGCAGCACTTACCTGCCCCTTTCCTCCATCAACCATCAGAAGATCAGGGAGCTCTGCGCCTTCATTCAGAAGCCTCTGGTACCTTCTTCCAACAGCCTCCCTCATAGACTGGAAATCATCAATCTTGCCATCAAGGCTCTTCATTGAGAAATGACGGTATTCCTTGTTTGACGGATTTCCGTCACGGAAGACAATAAGGGAGGCAACAGTGTATTTTCCCGAGAGCTGAGCTATATCAAAACCTTCTATATGCCTTGGAAGCACATCCAGCCCAAGTTCCTTCTTAAGGACTTCAAGAGCCGGCGTATTATCAACTTCACGAAGCCTTTTCTCCACGTCTCTGGACGCGTTCTCCCCAGCCATCCGGAGAATCCTGTAATGCTTTCCTTCCTTTGGTACTGTTATATACACAGGAGACTTAAGCTCATCATTGAAATATCTGGACAGAAGCTCTGTATCGATATCGCAGGAGACGAAAAGCTCTTCAGGAAGAGTGTCTCCGTCACTGTAATACTGTACAAGGAATGAAAACAGCGTCTCAGTCTCATCCCCAAGGCATTCCGCCCTATAGAGAGCTTTTCCTATAAGCCTTCCTGAACGGAACTGCATTATAGAAATAGTGCAGAGATAGCTTCTCATTTCTATAGCAGCGTAGTCCCTGCTATCGCCGGAGAAATCCTGTACCATCTGGTTCTTCTGCATCACCGTAAGAGCCTGAAGTTGGTCCCTTTTCCTTGCAGCTGTCTCGAAATCAAGCTCCTTGGAGGCTTTCAGCATCTCTTTCTCAACCTGTCTGATCATCGATGAGTCATCACCGGATAGAAAGTCCTCGACCTGCTTAACATAATAACCATAATCCTTTTCGGTTATCGCTCCGATGCACGGTCCAGAACATTTATGTATATGATAGTACAGACATGGGGTTTTCCTTGGCTTCAGCGGTCCCGCGCAATGCCTGAGAGGATAGTTGTCATCAACCATCTTCAGATATGTATCAAGCCTCATCCCATCCGGATAAGGCCCGAAATACTTTGAGCCGTCTTTTATCACCCTTCTTGTCTTGTAGATCCGCGGAAAAGCCTCCTTCGTTATCCTTATTACAGGATAGCTCTTTCCATCCTTGAGAAGGATATTATAGTGAGGATTGTATTTCTTTATCAGATTATTCTCGAGAATCAGAGCTTCATATTCGTTGCCCGTTATCACGTAATCGATATTGACTATCTTCTCGACAAGTGCAGCTGTCTTTGCATTTCTGTTTGGAAGAAAATAGGAGGAAACCCTTCTCTTCAGGTTCTTTGCCTTTCCAACATAGATGACTGTTCCTTCCTTATTCTTCATCAGATAACAGCCAGGATTCTCCGGCAGTTCTCTTGCTATATCCCTTGCGCTTTTAGCCATAATGAGAGGATAGCTTCACCAAACATCTTTGGCAACGCTATAATCCTGGTATGACGGCAACAGAAGAGCTGATAGACTCATTTCCAGAAACAGGCAGGCATGATATCAGGAAGCTGTTTGAACGCTTCCATTTCACGGAAAGCCAGAAGCTTGAAATAGCGAAAGATGAAGCAGATCTCAGGCAATGGAAGGAAGAATCATTCATTCACATTGCAGATTATCCGGAGATAGAGAAAAGGAAAGACGGCAGGAAAGGAGAAGCATATCTTTCGCAGCATCGGGCATACATGAAAACGCTGAGAAAGGAGGAAACTGATTACTCCACATTCTTCCCGGAAGTCCATCCAAGGCTGAAATACAGGACGGAAATGATAGATAAGCCGATAGTCCTCGGACGCTGTCCCTGCCCTGTTGACGGAGAAAAGACCAGATGCTGCAAGCTTACAACGATGGATCCTGTCGAACAGTGTGCTTTCTCATGTTCTTACTGCTCTGTCCAATCATTCTACAGCGAAAAGGAGATACATGCCGTAAGCAATCTGAGAGAAAAGCTCGACTCTCTTACAATACCGGAAGATGTATGGCATATAGGAACAGGACAAGCTTCTGATTCTATTCTCTTCGGTGATGACTACAGCACATTATCCGCACTCTCTGATTTCGCCAGGAAGCATAAAAACATCATCATTGAACTCAAAAGCAAAAGCGGAAGAGACGTATTCAGCAGCAGAGAATACCCAAGGAACATGTTCTTCACCTGGTCGCTGAATGCACCAACGATAATAGAAAAAGAAGAACACCTGACAGCAACTCTGGAAAAAAGGCTGGAAAACGCAGCGAGGGCCAGGGATAACGGGAATCTTGTCGGTTTCCATATCCATCCGATGGTCTATTTCAGGGGATGGGAAGATGAATATACAGGAATCGTCAGAATGATAGAAGAAAAATTCACCCCTGATGAAATCGCAATGATAAGCATCGGAACGCTTACATTCACGAAGTCAGTATTGAAGAAACTCAGGGAGAATGGAGAGGAATCAAGGGTCCTTGAAATGGAGCTGACTCCAGCTGCTGGCAAATTCTCCTACCCGCTGGATGTAAAGGAGAAAATGTTCCGTACCGTATACTCCTCTTTCTCAGAGCAATTCAGGAACAATATATTCTTCTATCTCTGTATGGAGGATCCATCTCTCTGGAAGCCTGTTCTTGAAAGAGAATACAGCTCGGATAAGGAATTCGAGATGGACATGAAACAGAACTATTTCAGGAAGATCAGCAGGCCCTGAATTTCACTGTGCAAGCAATGTCCTCAGCTTCTCCGAAAAAAGACCATGCTCTGTACAATACAGGAAGAAAGTCCCCCTCTTTCCGAACATCGGCATCCTGAACTCAGGATTCTGCTCAGGATAGAGCTTCTTGAACCAGCAACTATCATCATCAACATATGCTGCAAATGATATGTAATGGGACTTGGACATCTCGTGAGACACAGTAACAAAAAACTCTCCGTCCATTATCTCCATCTTCACAGCATGGCAATCGTCAAACGAAGAAGGAACAAGGGCGGAAAGCCTCCTGCCGCAGCAGGTTATTCCAGCCTTTCCGGTACTAGTCAATATCTGCCCACACTCGGGGCATATGAAAAACATCAGCCTGCTGATTTTACCCGTGCTTTTGCTGTTCTGGCATGAACCAGAATCAGCAAGATGGATTATATCAGCACCGAGTACATTGGATAATGAATTCCATATAGAGATATCAGGAGCTCCATTTCCGCATTCCCATTTTGATACCGTCTTATTGCTCACGTTCAGGCTATCAGCAAGCTGCTGCTGGGTAAATCCCTTTTCCTTTCTTAACTGCTGTATCAGCTGTCCGATTCTGGCATTATCCATTTCAGTATTTCCCCTGATCTGAAGTCTGCTGAAAAACTGGATTGTAGACAACCTACGCTCCGTAGACAGAAAGATTCAGGACGGGGAACTTCCCGTCCTGAACTGCATAGCATTTCGTTGGGCTGTCTTCAATTACTCTGGAAGATTGTCCTTTGTAACAACTTCTACTCCAGTATCTACATAATATGGATCAAGGGTTGCACCCTCTGCCATATCACTCTGAAGAACTTTTACAGCACTCTTTACGCCCTCATAACCCATCTTGTATGGATTCTGAGCCATGATGCAGAGAAGAGCACCTCTCTCAACAAGCGAAAGGTTCATGTCGGAGGAATCAGAGCCGCATCCGATAACTGTGCCAGCTCCAGCTTCCATAACAGCATTACCTACACCAACTGTAGAGCCTTCGTTTGCTCCATAAACAGCAACACATCCCTGTGTGATGAAGTTAGCTGCCATATCTTTTGCCTGAGCAGCATCTCCCTGGCAGTACTGAGTTTCAAGAAGAGTGAAATCTGTTCCTTCGAATGCATCGCGGAAGCCATACTCTCTCTGGTTACATGATTCTGTAGCAGCATTTACTCCTATGATACCAATCATGCCGGAAGTAATTCCCTTGCTCTCGAACTCCTGAAGAAGTCTTTCTCCGATCTGACGTCCACCTGCGCGGTTATCAGTTGCAAGAAGTCTTCTCCCAGGGAAATTTGCAGCAGAATCGATATAAACAATCTCAACACCGGCATCGGCAGCTTCTCTGAGTGCTGCTACAGGAGCTTCAGGACCATTTGCTGCGAGAAGAATACAATCAGCACCAGCTGCTACAGCGTTGTTGATACATTCAATCTGCTTCGCATCATCCTTTGTGTCCGGTGCAAGCCATGTAAGATCGACATTGCCGAGTTCTGCAGCTGCATCCTCTGCACCTCTGTTTACATTAACCCAGTGCTGATCCATCTGATCCATAGTAATCAGGTAAACACTATAGTTACCCGACTGTTCCTGAGCACCATTCGCGAATACAGACAGAGCTGCCATCACCATGACAAGAGCCGTAAGCAATACTCTCTTTTTCATTCCTTTTTCTCCTTTTTATATTGAATTGCAACGCAATCCCTTTTCTGATTAATTGCTGCGCTTTCTGCCTCGGACGATAATGTCGAGCAGAACCGAAATAATGACGATTATTCCTATTGCGATATTCCTGATAGCTACTGGAGCTCCAGCAAACTGCAGACCATTCTGCAGAACTGCCCAGATTGCTGCACCAATAACAGTTCCAAAGAGAATTCCCTGTCCACCCAAAGTGGAAACACCGCCGATAACAGAAGCGGCGACAGCATACATCTCATATGAGTTCCCGGCATCCATTGCCCCCATGCCTGCAGAAGCACACTGGGTAAAGCCAACGATTGCAGCACAGAACGCGGAAATAACATATACCTTGATGGTAACTGCAGTGACGCTTACTCCTGAAAGCTTTGCAGCATTGATATTGCTGCCAACTGCATAGATATGACGGCCGGTCTTTGTCTTGCTTAGATAGAAATTGAAAATAAGGAAGATAATGACTGCAATCCAGAATGTCGTATATATGCCGGCAACCTTGCCATAATAGAAGAAATTTCTGAACCCTTCTGCAGCTGCGCCGATGCTATTAGTGTTATAGTTTCCATTAGCAATCTGAGCGATTCCTCTGCCGATGGTCATCGTACCAAGAGTTGCGATGAACGGAGGCATCGAGAATCCTGCGACAAGCCATCCGTTGAGAATACCCATGACAAGGCAGGCTGCAAGGGTTATCAGTGCAGCAAGCCAGGGGTTAACACCTTTAGTCATCATCGTAGCGCTGAGCATCGTGGACATTCCTATGACAGATCCGATTGAAAGATCGATATTACCTGTTATGAGAACATATGACTGGCCGATTCCGATCAGTATGAACGGTGCTATCTGCCTAAGAAGGTTCCCCAGGTTTCTTGACGAGAAGAATGTCGGGTTGATAATCCCGAATACAAGGCAGAGCACTATAAGGCCCACCGTAACAGTCAGCACCTGTCCCATACCATTTATTGCGGTTATACGCCTGATTATTCCTGTTTTGTTTTTCTCAATGCTCTGTTCCATTCTCTTCCCCTTTTGTTTCAATCTTCTTCTCAAACTGAGTTGCAAGAGTAAGCACTTTTTCCTGAGTAGCTTCCTCTCTTGAAAGCTCTCCTGTTATCCTTCCGTCACACATAACGAGAATCCTGTCTGAAACTCCAAGGACTTCAGGCATTTCGGATGAGACGAAGAGTACACCGATACCATCCTTTTTCAGCTGATTCATAATGTTGTAGATCTCAACCTTTGCAGCTACGTCGATTCCTCTTGTCGGCTCATCGAATATGACGATTCTTGATTTCCTGGATAACCATTTAGCAACAACGACCTTCTGCTGATTTCCGCCGGAAAGGTTCTGGACCGCAACACCCGGGTCTGAAACCTTGATACTGAAATCATCAATAGCTTTCTCGGTCATCGTATTCTCTTTTCTTCTTATGACTTTCCCAGCCTTGTCGGAGATCAGATCAAGATTCGGAAGAGAGATATTATGCTGAACAGGAAGCTTCGTACAAAGTCCATCTTTCTTTCTATCCTCCGGAGCAAGTACTATTCCGTTCTTTATTGCATCCGAAGGTTTCCTGATCCGGACTTCCCTGCCATCAACAAAAATCTCACCGCTTTCTTTCTGATCAATACCGAAAATAGCTCTTGTGGTTTCTGTCCTTCCCGCACCCATCAGCCCTGCTATTCCTACAATCTCCCCTTCTCTGACGGAGAATGAGATATCGCGGACCATTCTTCCGGCATTGAGATGGCGGACTTCCAATATGGTTTTTCCAGCCTTGCAATCCACATGAGGGAACTTCTCCTTGATTTCCCTTCCGACCATGTCGGAAATGATGGAATCCATAGTGTAATCAGAGAAGCTGCCGCTGCTGATGAATCTACCATCACGCATTATCGAGACACGATCAACGATATGGCTCAGCTCTTCAAGGCGATGGGATATGTAGATAATTCCACAGCCTTCAGCTCTCAGCTGCCTGATGATAACGAAAAGATCATCAATTTCCTTGCTTGAAAGCGCGCTTGTAGGTTCATCCATTATGAGGATCTTCGCGTTTACGCTCAGGGCTTTTGCAATCTCAACCATCTGCTGCTTTGATACAGGCAGAGAACCGACCAAGGCTTTCGGTGAGATATCCACGTGGAGATTATCAAGGACTTTTGCCGCCTCCTTGTTCATATCACCACGATTCAGAAGAAAAGCTTTTCCTGGTTCACGCCCAAGGAACATATTCTCAGCAACAGTAAGGTGCTGACACATGTTAAGTTCCTGATGGATGATTGCAATTCCATTCTCTTTTGCAATCTTAGCGTTCCAGGTATCCTTTTTTTCGCCGAAAATGAATATATCTCCAGCATCCCTAGTGTAGATTCCCGCAAGAATCTTCATAAGCGTAGATTTTCCTGCACCATTTTCTCCCAGAAGCGCAAGAACCTCTCCGCTCTTAAGATCAAGAGGAACATCATCAAGTGCTTTTACACCAGGAAATGACTTGGAAATATGTTCCATCCTAACGATATAATCTTCCATTACCCCTCCTTCTGTATGCACTTATCAAGACGATCGATGCATTCTGCAAATGCACGTCCTGTGTGATATATACCTTTCCAAGGATTTCCTATTGCAGGAACAAGAGGTGTTCCATCTGCGGCAAGAAGCTGCCTGCTCTCACCAAGCTCATGGTTCATGAAGAATCTGTTATCGAAATCCCAGGTACGGACAAAAGCGTCATAGTATTTCTCGTTTCCTGTCATGACAAAGCCATTGAGGAAGCCTGTCATTGACTCAAAATTCTGCCACCACTCCTTGTCATGAACCAAAGCAGGTCCGTTGCCTATACCATCGCGGAATACACCGCCATGTTCCCAGTCATAACCATGCTCAAGCGCATGATCGAGAAGTCTGACAAGAAGTTCATTGTCCTTGTCGGTTCTATGCCCGATAACATCCAAAGCCTCATCTGCAAGCCAGCTTAGCTCAACATTGTGACCATAGCTTGTTGTATTCTCCGGAGTGGCAATCTTCTCATTGCTTTCCCTCTCAGCATTCCATGTGCGTGGAATATTCACAGCTGGGATCTTATTGAATTCAAGATCAAACTGGTTATACCCGTAGCCACTTTCAAAATTAACCATATGCCGGCAAATAAGGTTATACACCTCCTCCAGCCTGCTTCTATGGACCTCTTTTCCAGAGGCTGCAGCAAGCGTTGTAAAGGCTTCAAGAAGATGCATATGGATATCAAGGGACTTTCTATCTCCACATGCTTTTCCATCGGGAGATCGTCTCCAGTCCCTTTCGACATTCTCATAATATCCGCCACGGAGTGTATCGGAACTGTATTTCAGAAGTGCATCAAAGCCCTTCTCAGCATATTCCAGAGCTTCCTTATCCCCATAGGTGATGTAATACTGGGAAAGAGCATATATCGCAAACCCTTCTCCATAGGTCAGCTTCGAATCATCATATACGCTTCCATCCCTGTTAAGCAGCCAGTAATATCCACCGTATTCATGGTCCCAGAATTTATCAATCAGGAACCTCTTGCCGATTTCCGCGGCTTCCTTCATCCGCTTCTTGTCAGCTTCCTTTGCGTATGGCATAAGACGGGAGAATCCCCAGACCATTCTTGCCTGGGTAACGATATTCTTTATTCCATTGCCATCGAATTTTCCATTCTCATCGAATGAAGTAATATATCCCCCATATTCTTTATCTACGGATCTATCAAGCCAAAATGGGATTATTCCATTCTGCAATGTTTCCGAAAGCTCTTCTCTTATATTGGTAAAATTCATAGTTCCTCCTTTATTGAATCGATTCAATTCTATGGCTCAAAAATTTCACTTCCTCACATCCTGGAAGAATTTCTATGCTGAACCCTGACAGGAAGCTTCTCCACCGCTGCCGGAACATCTTTTCCTGCAATCATATCAAAAAGCTTCTCCACCGCTGCCATGCACATCGGTCTGATTGGCTGGGCAACTGTTGTCAGCGGTGTTTCCTGAATAGATGCAATTGAAATATCATCAAAACCAGCAACGGAAACATCTTCCGGTATCCTGATTCCTTTCGATTTCAGACGCCCGATTACACCCATTGCCATCATATCGTTAATGGCAAGTATACCATCGGGTTTTCTTTCATCGAAGATTCTGTCAATCGCAGCATAACCTCCTTCATAACTCATTCCATCAGAGATGATTACTCTGGATTCATCAAACGGCAGCCCCACTTCATCAAAAGCCCTTCTAAACCCATAAATACGTTCACTGAATGGAATTAAATCAGGGGATCCCGTTATGATTATGATATTTTTCAGACCTGCTGAGATAAAACTTCTTGTAAGTTCATATGAACCAGAGGCAAGATCTGCCATCACTGTGTGATATGGAAGCTCCTTGTAGTAACTGGTAAGGAACACCATAGGAAACGATTCAGAAAGCAGTCTCTTTATTTGTGTCAGGTCAGGATGCACATCCTCTGCGGGAATTATTATAAGACCATCGACACCTCTATCCAGGAACTGGTCAATGAGTTTTGCTTCCTGCTTTGCGCTGTCATTTGAGATTCCGAACATCAGGCTATTGTTTTTTTCTTCCACTGTAGCCTGAAGTGCTTCAGCAACTTCTCCGAAAAACGGATTGACAAACCCCGGAGCAATGAAGCCGATGGATCGGGAGGAGGACAGGCTGAATGAACGGGCATAGGGATCTCTCCTGTACCCTAGCTTCTCAACGATTTCCATTACATTCTTCTTCGTTGCTTCAGAGATTTTTGGAGAATTGTTGAGGGTCATGGACACAGTACCAACAGAAACACCAGCCATGGCAGCTACATCCTTTATGGTTATTTTGCCCATACAACCTCCATTGAACCGTTTCAATCATGATTCTAGCATAGATTTAAGTGAGGTCAAGAAAATTTTTTCCAAGCCAATGAGCTGCAATCAAAGAAAAGAATACGGGGTCCCGTTATATGAACCCCGATTCAGCTTATACAAACTCCTTAAGGGATTCATCAACAATGGCAGCTGCCTTGTCGATATCTTCCTTAGTGGCAATCAATGGCGGAATGAAACGGAGGACAGTATAGCCCGCAGAACAGACAAGGAGTCCGTTCTCCATGCATTCTGCAATGACATCACGAGGACTGATCTTCAATTCTATTCCTCTCATAAAGCCCATTCCCCTGGAACCAGAACATAATGAAGGATATTTAGAAACAAGCTCATCAAGCTTTCTGCCAAGATATTCACCATTCTCAGCAACCTGTGCAGACAGCGCAGGCAGCCTTGAAAGCACGACCTCTGCAAGTGCTGCTGAAGCGACATTGCCTCCGAATGTTGCAGCATGATCTCCGGGAGAGAAGATTCCTTTAGCCTTCTCAAAGGCTACGGCAGCCCCCATCGGGAGACCTCCTCCGATGGCTTTTGCCAATGTCAGGATATCTGGTTTGATACCATAGTGCTGGAAGCAGAAAGGTTTTCCCGTCCGCCCTAGACCGCACTGCACTTCATCAAAGATGAGAAGCAGATCGTAATCATCGGCAATCTTTCTGAGACCTGTAAGGAATTCTTTTGTTGCCGGGATTATTCCACCTTCTCCCTGCAGTGGCTCAACTATAATCGCGGCAGTATGTTCATTGACAAGAGCCTTTACTGAATCAAGGTTATTGAACTCTCCATAAACAACATCAGGGAGCATCGGGGAAAAACCCTTATGATACTTATCCTGCCCTGTCACTGTGACAGCACCATATGTACGCCCATGGAACGAATGATGGAAGGAGATTATCACGCTCTTATTCTTCGCAGTTCCATATTTCCTTGCCATCTTCAGTGCGGCTTCATTTGCCTCTGCGCCGCTGTTGCAGAAAAATACCTTCTCGGATCCTGCAAGGCTATTGAGCATAGCAGCAGCATGCACAGCATGGCTGTTATAGTAGAGATTCGATGTATGAAGGACCCCGCTCTCTATAACGGAAAGAAGAGCTTTCTTCTCTTCTTCATCTCCATACCCAAGGGCATTCACAGCAATACCAGCAACGAAATCAAGGTATTCATTGCCATCTTCATCGGTAAGAACAATCCCCTTTCCGCTCTTTATTGCAATCGGAAACTGGGAATAATTCTGCATATAATTCTTCTTTCCAAGTTCAGCAATATCCTTATTAGACATTTACACCCTCCGGAATAAGCATCGTTCCAATACCTTCTGCCGTGAAAATCTCCAGCAGTATCGAATGCGGAAGCCGGCCATCGAGAACGTGCACGGACTTCACACCTTTTTCTATCGCATCAAGACAGCATTCGACTTTCGGTATCATGCCGCCTTTTATAGTACCATCAGCAATAAGTTCCGTAGCTTCTCTTACATTCATCTTCCTGATGATGGACTTCGGATCATCCTTATCGCGGAGAATACCCTCAACATCCGTCATGAAAACAAGTTTCTGAGCATTCAGTGCACCAGCAATTGCCGAAGCCGCATAGTCCGCATTCACATTATAGGTCTGGGAGAATGAATCAACTCCGACTGGAGATATCACTGGTACAAAATCAGCTTCAAGAAGCGTGTTGATAAGAGTGCTGTCGACTTTCTCGATCTCACCAACAAATCCTAGGTCACGGCCTTTATCATCAATTTTCTTTCTTGCAGAAAGCGTATGTCCGTCCTTTCCATTTATGCCGCATGCCCTTATCCCTACAGATTCCAGGTTCTCAACAAGGCTCTTCCCTATTGAACCGGAAAGCACCATCTCCGCAACCTTGGCTGTCTCAGAGTCCGTAACACGAAGACCATCAACAAAAAGAGTCTCCTTGCCCATTCTCTCAAGAGTTGCCGTAATCTCCTTGCCGCCTCCATGGACTATTATCGGCTTAAGCCCAAGGTATTTAAGCATTGCGACATCCTTGATGACAGCCTTCTTGAGCCTTTCATCAATCATCGCGGAACCACCATACTTAATGACGACAGTCTCGCCGGCAAACTTCCTCACATATGGAATAGCCTCAATAAGAATCTCAGCTTTAGCCTGTTCTTTCTCGTACATCTCAGCTCCTGTAATCCCCATTGATCCTCACATAATCATATGTGAGATCGCATCCCCATGCAGTAGCGCAGCTGCTTCCCTGATGGCAATCTGCAGTTACCACAATCTCTTTCTCCAGAAGAATCTCCTTGGCCTTTTCCTCGCTGAAAGGAAGAGGCTCGCCTCCCTTCACAGTCTCTATGCTGCCCTTGGAGGAGGAGAATGAAAGGTCCACTAACGATGGATCGAAATCAGCACCGGAATATCCCATGGCACAGAGGATCCTTCCCCAGTTGGCATCGGAGCCGAAGAAAGCTGCTTTCACAAGCGATGATGATATTACAGCCCTCGCGAGGACCTTCGCATCTTTTTCCGAAAGAGCATTGACCACATTCATCTCAATGAATCTTCCTGCGCCTTCACCATCTCTGGTTATGAGCTTTGCAAGTGTTCCAAGGACGTAGCTGAATGCTTCCTCAAAATCCTGATAGGCTTTGGTCCCATAGACTATTTCATCATTGCCAGCCATTCCGTTCGCAAGAACAATACAGCTGTCATTAGTGGATGTGTCCCCATCCACAGAGATCATATTGAAAGTATCCTCAACTGTGTTTCCAAGCAGCTTCTGCAATGTTTCATGCCCAATAGAAGCATCTGTTGTGATGAACGCAAGCATTGTTGCCATATTGGGATGAATCATCCCTGACCCTTTTGCCATTCCTCCGATAGTCACAATCTTGCCATTGATATCGATAACAGCTGCAGCTTCTTTGCTGAAAGTATCGGTAGTGCAGATTGCCTCTGCAGCTTCTTTCCCATTTCCAGAAAGAAGCGGGACAAGCTTTTCTATCCCGTTTTTTATCTTTGGCATATCCAGAGGAACCCCGATAACACCCGTTGAAGAGACATATACCTTGCTTTTTTCTGTTCCGATGAGCTTTGCGGCAATCTCTGCTGTTTCCTCTGCATCAAGAAGTCCCTTCTGTCCTGTGCATGCATTCGCATTCCCGCTATTTACGACTATGGCTTTCGCGGTACCGTTTTCTGTAATCCCCTGATCCCAGATCACAGGAGCCGCCTTGACCTTGTTTGTCGTATAAACACCGGCAGTAACGGCATCGGATGCGGAAACCACCATAGCCATATCCTTCTTGGATTTTTTCAATCCAGCATGAACGCCTGCCGCACTGTATCCTTTTGCTGACGTCACCCCGCCATCTATAACCTTGAACATAACCCCTCCTTCTATTAGAACGGACAGCCCGCTGCCCTCTGCAGACCTTCTGTCTCATCAAAACCGAATACTATATTCATGTTCTGCACTGCCTGTCCTGCAGCACCTTTCACAAGATTGTCTATCGCCCCCATAGCAATGATGTTTCCTGTACGCTTATCAATGGTATAAGAGATATCGATAAGGTTTGTTCCCTTCACATATCTTGTCTCTGGAGGCGTGCTGACAAGCCTTACGAAAGGTTCATCCGCATACATTGAATACGCTTTTTCCACATCTTCATCCGAGACCCCCTTTAAGAGGTGGGCATAGCATGCAGCAAGTATTCCCCTGTTCATTGGAACAAGGTGGGGAGTGAATTGGAGTACAATATCCCTGCCCGCTGCCTCGGAAAGCTCCTGCTCGATTTCAGGAGTATGCCTGTGTGATGCAACACCATATGCCTTTATAGATTCATTGACCTCGCAGAAAAGAGAGGAAAGCTTCTCTCCCCTGCCAGCTCCAGACGTACCGCTCTTTGCGTCAATTATTATCCCATCAGTACTGATCAGACCTTCTTTCACAAGAGGATACAGAGTCATTATCGAGCAGGTTGTATAGCAGCCGGGATTAGCTACAAGCCTCTTTCCCCTTATCTCGTTTCTATGTATCTCCGGAAGACCGTAAACAGCTTCAGAAAGAAGGCTAGGAGCATGGTGCTCTGTTTTATACCACGTCTGATAGACATTTTCATCATGAAGACGGAAATCAGCACCAAGATCGATAACTACAGCTTCTGAGAGTATCTCCGGAGTAACGATAGCTGAGGCTATCCCCGCAGGAAGCGATAAGAAAACAACATCAGCTTCCTTTGCTGCCTTGCTGATATCATCCTCCCGGAGCTCCATGTCACAGATTCCCTTCATTCCAGGATAAATATCCGAAAACCTTTTTCCTGCATACGAGTGCGATGCTGGATATGTCACATCAACATGGGGATGCCCTGAAAGGATCCTCATAAGCTCTGCACCAGCGTATCCTGTCGCACCTAATATAGCGGCCTTGATCATGTATCCTCCTAGATAGCGGTATAATTATACACAAATACTCGCAATATGCCACTATATATGCATAAATATTTAAAAAATATTAGCTTTAAACTGGATAAATATAAGATTTTCTAAAAAATAAAGTCTTCCCGGACAGGCAGGAAGACTTCGGCATCACCTTACATCATTGATAACTTCTTCTGGCGGTTCTAGAAGGGCATCTGGAGAAATCAGATATTTCTTGAACATCTTCAGTGTTGAGGCATAGTAATAGCCATCACATATCCTCTCATCAAGATTCGCGACAAAATCAACAACTCTGCGTTTTGATACGCTGCCATCCTCATTGAGCACAAGCTCTGCGCGCTTTGCACCGAATGCGATAAAAACCGGAACGTTTCCGAAATTATAAAGATGGTGGCGGATCGGCGGGATATTGAGAGAAGCCATGCTTGTTATGAACATGGAACCATGGAACGGAGACACGGCCAGCACAGAAGACGGGAGAAACCCGAAATAATCAAGCAGCTTCAGGAACCATATCACCCATTTCTTTATGAGACCGGGGATATGGCCTATGATAGCCGCAGCGATATCTGTTCCGTTCTGAGAATCCTCAACTGTAACAGTATCCTCAAAAAGCTTATTGAATTTATGATAGATATCAATCAGCGTATCCGAAGGCTCACATTTAAGCTTTACTGTAGTCTCCACCCCATCAAGGCTCATCTTTCTCTTGACAGCCATATTTATGACGATGCCGTTTCTGGCATAGATTTTCTGCCCCCTGATAAAGCGGTTGACCCCAGGACGCTGTGAAATAGCCCTTACATATGCAGCTAGGATAATATGAAGGATCCCTATGGAGTCATAACCTTCTGTCCTCAGCTGCCTAACAAGCTTTTCCGCACCGCTCACATCAAAACTATCCGTGATTGTGTTCTGACTGTCGCTTCGCTCAACCATTATATATGGAATTATGGTTGCAAACGGACTCAGGCTTTTTAATCTTCTTCCCTCTTTCATCCTGTTTATTTTAGTCCTCTTCTACACATAAAGTCCACAGATGAATATAATCGCCAGAAGAGGTTTCAATGGAACAGAACGAACTAGGTACAAAAAGAATACCATCCCTTGTAATGAAAATGGCCTTTCCGCTCATCATAGCCCAGCTTGTAAATGGCTTGTATAACATAGTCGACAGAATCTATCTTGGGCATCTTGAAGGAGCGGGAGCAGAAATTCTGACAGGTGTTGGAATAACTTACCCAGTCATTCTCCTCATTACAGCTTTCTCGAACCTCATCGGAAGCGGAGGAGGACCGCTTGCCGCTATAAGACTAGGGCAGAAAGAAGGAAAGAAGGCTGATGAGATACTGACAGTCTCTGCGACATCCCTGGTTGTCATGTCCGCAATCCTGATGCTGGTCTTCTACATCCTCAAGAATCCTCTGATCTATATTTTCGGAGCTTCTGAAAAAACATTCATACATGCTGATTCATATCTGACGATCTATCTGATCGGAACCCCATTTGTCCAGCTGACACTTGGCCTGAATCCTTTCATCTCCGCACAGGGAAAGACAACGATGAGCATGCTTACCGTTATCATCGGAGCAACGCTCAACATCATCTTGGATCCCCTTTTCATTTTTGTGCTGGACATGGGAGCAAGCGGTGCCGCGATTGCAACTGTGATCAGCCAGGCTGTTTCAGGTATTTATGTGACAGCATTCCTGTCAAGCAGGCACAGTACGATCAAGCTTGATATCAGGAAACCGAAGATAAAGAAGAATGTTCTCCTTCCGATTCTTGGTCTTGGTGTATCACCCTTTATAATGAGTGCAACCGAAGCTGCAATAAATGTAGCATTCAATTCACGCCTGCAGGTTCTTGGCGGTGATATGGCTGTCGGGACAATGACGATCTTCTCCTCAATCCTGACATTCATCAACATGCCGGTACAGGGAATGAATCAGGCAGTCACCCCGCTGATAAGCTACAATTTCGGAGCTGCTCTCGATGATAGAGTAAAGGGAATATATAGATTCTCGCTCTCTGTAGAGTTTATCTACTGCTTCCTGACATCATGTCTGTGCAATATACTGCCCCGTCTGGCAATAAGCCTATTCACAACGGATGAGGCGCTTATAGACTATGCCGTCCCATACATGAAATTCTTCATAACCGGTATGGCAATATTCGGGCTCCAGAGCTGTTCACAGCAGACATTCATAGGACTTGGACAGGCTAAAATATCCCTTTTCCTAGCTATATTCAGGAAAATAATCCTCCTGATTCCGCTTGTCTATATACTCTCATCCACACCGCTGGGAATAAAAGGCGTGTTCCTTGCAGAATCAATTTCCGATGCAACCTCTGCGGCACTCACCTTCATTATATTCATGACAAAACTGCCTGGAATCCTCAAAAAAGGCGCTCCAAAAGCATAATCAGAGTTCATTTCGCTTGCATGCATTAAATGATACTTATACGATTATGATATGCCGGAATATAAAATTACAGGAAAGATGAAAAGAATCATAGAGCTCTCTAGCCGGCTTCAGGCTCGGGAGCCTGATTCTCTCACCGATGACCTGATTGATAATATAAATAGCATGACGATAACCAAGAGGAGCGAGAAAAGACAGCTATGCTTTTCAAGCAGATCTTCTGTATCAACTTTCGTCATACCAGTAACAGAAGGAGCCGTTACAGGCTATTACTTCTCAAACCCAAAGCTATCAGAGCTGACAGGGCTGGTTCCCCTGATAATCTTCTGCCATGGCGGTGGATGGGTATTCGGGAATATGGATTTCTACTCCATCTTCCTTAAGCACCTAGCAGAAGTCACTGAATCTGCAATTCTTCTGATAGATTACAGGCTGTCGCCTAAATACAAATTCCCAACTGCCGCAGAAGACTGCTATGACGCTCTTTTATGGGCATATGAGGGTGCGAAGTACTGGAAAGTAGATCCAGACAGGATTTTCATCGCGGGAGACAGTGCAGGTGGCAATCTTGCAGCAGTAACCGCAATGCTGGCGCGCGACAGGAAGGGACCGCAGCTTGCAGGACAGCTCCTGTTCTACCCTATCACGGACTGCCGTCTGAGAACCCAGTCGATGCTGAATTACAAAGACAGCCCGATGCTGAATGAGAAGATGCTTTCATTCTATGTAAAGAACTATGCAAGGGAGCCTAAGGATATCCTCTCTCCTATGTTCTCACCGCTTCTCGCTACCGATCTCTCCAGACTTCCCCCTGCCCTGATAATCACTGCAGAGCTTGATCCCCTTGCAGATGACGGGAAGCTTTATGCAGATGCCCTCAATGAAGCCGGATCAAAAGCAAATGCCCTGATGATGAAGGGAGCATATCATGGCTTCATGCCTTTCAGGAATGCTACAGGCAGACTTCAGGGAGAGTGTGCGGCAAGACAATTCATCGCAGGACGTCCCGTTGAGAACATACAGCTCATTACAGAAAAAGAACTGAAGAGGCAGAAACAGAAACTTTGACCAGCGAGCAGCGCAGCTACAATATGTCGAGAATAAAGGGAAAGAACACCTCAATAGAGATGCTTCTCTCCCGTGCACTCTGGCATCGCGGGCTGCGTTTCAGGAAGAACAGCAGCCATGTATATGGCCACCCTGACATCTCGGTGAAAAAGTACAGGATAGCAATATTCTGCGATGGGGATTTCTGGCATGGCTATGACTGGGAAAACAGGAAAAGCGGAATAAAATCAAATACTGGTTACTGGATTCCGAAAATAGAAAGAAACATGCAGAAGGACATAGAAACAAACCATGTCCTTGAAAGCATGGGATGGACTGTTATCAGGGTATGGGAGCATGAAATAAGGAAGAATCTGCCTGACATTGCCGACATGATAATGAGGATAATCGCAGAAAAGAAAGCTTAAGCCACATCTTTTTTCCTGATAATCTTCCACAGTATTGCAGAGTATTCAGCTGTGGAATATCCACTATAATCCACAATAGGGGATTTTCTGGGAAAAGGAGAAAAGTATGAAGAAAACAGCAATTATTTTCGCTCTATCGCTTATCGTCCTTCTGATCTCATGCCAGACTGTGTCGCTTCCGGCACCTACGGCAGAAGAAGCAGCTGAATACGAGGATACGCTACAGGAAGTGCTTACAGCAGCCGGTTTCGGAGGGGTTGCTAATGCCATCAGCGGTAATAGTACAAATGGAGAGTATTCAGCAGGAGATAAGCTTGGAGTGTATGAAGTAACGGAAGATGGCCATGTCAGAATAAACATCGACCTCAGCAACATGCTCTCTGGCGGAACATCTGTCACATATGATATCGACATAGCTTACAAACCGCTTTTCAGCGATGAGAAATCAATCGTATATGTCGCAAAGACTGTTCCTGGAGAAGATGGAAACATAACGACCATCAGCAAGGCAGAGCTTAACGGCAAGGCTTTTGATCCAGAAGCAATGCAGCAGATGCTAAGCAAATAAGAGAAACCCCTGGGAAACCAGGGGTCTATTAATCAAAGCTCTATATAATAAGGAATTATATCCTCATACCTTCCGTCTTTTCCTCTGAATCCACCCTTGATTTTCCCAAGAGGGATGAATCCAAGCTTTTTATATAGCCGATGAGCTGGGATATTAGCTTTTACAACGGCATTGAACTGCAGGATCCTGAAGCCAAGCTCCTTGGCAGCCCTAAGCGAATCCTTTACAAGCTCCTCCCCTATATGCTGTCCACGCATCCTGGAAGATACAGCATAGCTTGCATTAGCAATATGAGAGCATCTGCCAACATTATTAGGATGGAGGATATAGAGACCAGCTATGCCGTCATTTCTTATTGCTACGCCTGTATAGCTCTGTGCAGAAAAGAATGACAGCCCTCCCTTCTCATCCAATGGCTCATCCTGAGGAAACGCATTTCCTTCATTCACGATTTCATTCCATATGTCCAGCATTGCCGGAATATCATCAGAGCAAAAAGAGCGTACCATGTTACCCTCCAGAAACGAAAAACGGCAAAGCTGTATGCCTTGCCGCCTATAAAGAGCAGAAGCTCTATTACATCATTCCTCCGCCCATGCCCGGATTAGCTGGAGCTGCCGGCTCTGGTGCAGGAATATCTGTTACAGCACACTCTGTAGTAAGGATGAGGGAAGCGATTGAAGCTGCATTCTGGAGTGCAGACCTTGTAACCTTTACAGGGTCAATGATTCCACTCTCAACCATGTTCACCCACTTCATTGCATTAGCATCGAAGCCAACACCCTTCTTCTCCTTCTTACATGTGTCTGCGATGATCGATCCATCAACACCTGCATTCTCTGCAATCTGTCTGATTGGCTCCTCGAGGGCACGGATTACAATTCTGTAACCAACCTTCTCCTCTTCTGTAAGAGCGGAGATGTCCTTCTTCTGAAGCTCATTTACAGCCTGTACAAGAGCAACACCACCACCAGGGATTACACCCTCTTCGATAGCTGCACGAGTAGCGCTGAGAGCATCCTCGACTCTGTGCTTCTTCTCTTTGAGCTCAACTTCTGTAGCTGCACCAACATTTACAACAGCGACGCCGCCAGCGAGCTTTGCAAGTCTCTCCTGAAGCTTCTCTCTGTCATAATCTGATGTGCAGTCCTCAATCTGCATCTTGATCTGAGCGATTCTGTCGCGGATAGCATCGGAAGAACCAGCACCATTGATGATTGTTGTATTCTCCTTCTCAACCTTGATGCTCTTTGCTCTTCCAAGCATTGTGATATCAGCACTCTCAAGCTTCATGCCAAGCTCTTCTGTGATTACCTGACCACCTGTAAGAATTGCGATATCCTCAAGCATTGCCTTTCTTCTGTCGCCGAATCCAGGAGCCTTTACAGCAACAACTGAAAGTGTTCCACGGACTGCATTGAGAACGAGTGTTGCAAGTGCTTCACCATCAACATCCTCTGCAATGATGAGAAGCGGCTTTCCTGACTGTGCAACCTTCTCAAGAATAGGAAGAAGATCCTTCATAGCTGAAATCTTCTTGTCATAGATAAGGATGTATGGGTTATCAAGAACAGCTGTCATTGTGTCACGGTTGTTGCAGAAATAAGCGGAAAGATATCCACGGTCAAACTGCATTCCTTCTACAAAGTCCACAGTTGTCTCGATTGTCTTGGATTCCTCAACTGTGATAACACCATCCTTGCCGACCTTATCCATTGCGTTTGCAATCTCGTCACCGATTGATCTGTCATTATTTGCGGAGATGGAAGCAACCTGGGCAATCTCTTCCTTGTCCTGAATCATCTTGGCCTGTCCCTTGATGCACTCAACAGCATCCTCGACAGCCTTATCAATACCCTTCTTGATTCCCATCGGGCTTACACCAGCGGCAACGCTCTTCATTCCTTCCTTTGTAATTGACCATGCAAGAACAGTTGCTGTTGTTGTTCCGTCACCTGCTACATCGTTTGTCTTTGCTGCGACTTCCTTGAGAAGCTGAGCACCCATATTCTCAAACGGATCCTCAAGCTCAATCTCACGAGCAACGGAAACACCATCCTTTGTAACGGTAGGTGCACCATACTTCTTATCAAGAAGTACAAGTCTTCCCTTTGGACCGAGTGTTGTCATTACTGCCTTGGATATTTTCTCTACACCATTAACCAGAGACTTTCTAGCCTCTTCATTGAACTGAAGCTGCTTTGCCATATCTATGTATCTCCTTATTCTTTCTAAATAGCAGATTGCTGCCAACAGATAAGATATACACAAACACACAAACCGGCAAGAAGTCAAAGCATCTTTCCTTGACATGAAAGAACATATGAGGCACAGCAAGCAGAAAGGAAACAGAATCCATCATCTATGCTTCACAGCACCATAAGCACAGATGCAAGAGAAAAAGAAAAGAGTCCTGAAAGCAGATTGACCATATCGTTGTCAATCCATCTTATTCCCCTTGCTCTCTCATTCTGCTCTCCATTCTCATATGCTTTCTCAGTCAGTGTTCCATCTTTTCTTCTATACTGGACCTGAACCGTAGCACCTAGGAAGGAATCAAGAACGGAACCGATAAATCCAGCAGCCGCAATCGTGATAAAAGCTTTTAAAGATGAGCCGAACGTTCCGGCAAAAAGAAGTGCGATGAGAAAAGAGGCAATAACGCCAGAGACCAAACCAAGCACAGTGATGCCGCCGGAAAGTCCCTTGGGAAGACGGGTGAAGGTTATTATTGAAACAGGATCCCTATGGCTGAGCCTCCCTATATCACCAGAGAGAGTATCTGCTTCAGCCTCTGCGACGGAGGCAGCAAAAGCGACAAGAAAAGCCTCAGGATATTGAGTAATACGGAAAAGAATCAGAGAAAGACATGCCGGTACCCCATTTGCAATTACCTGCATAAGCGAACGTTCCGTCCTCTCCTCTCCATAGGCCCTTGTCAATTTGCTTATTATGGAAGCAGAAAGAAAGAAGAAGAGAAGCAGGACAATACCTGAAACACCGCCAATATACATAACTATGAACCCGACAGCAGCTGCTCCTATCGCTCCATCGGGTGTCAGGAACTTCTTCTTTCTTGAAATGATTACCATCAAGACCATAAGCAGAAGGATTATCACGACCCTTGCTGCAATAGGAAGCGAGAAGAAAAATCCATCGATAAATGCACTCCACGATCTCATAGGACCTCCGAAAGAACTGCAGCAGCAAGCGGAACAGTAAGGTTATCCAGCCCATGCGGTGTAATGCATTCAATCACTGTGACAGCAAATGCCACAAGAAGGGACATGTACCAGATATTGCCGCTGAAAACGACGAGGACAGCAGATGAAACCACAAACATTGCTATCGAGCCCTCCAGGCTCTTTCTGCCAAGCCTTGTTCTTCCCCATTTCATACCTACAAGAGCAGCCGCCCCATCCCCCAGGCCCATGGAAAGCATGCCCGAGACAGCTGACGACGCTGAAACAAGACTATGATTCATCAGAATAATGAGGATGAGCATCGAAAGAGGATAACAGACAAGCCCCATTATTCTGCTCTTATTCTTAACGCCCAGAACTGCATTGATGAAAATGAAAGCCAGCGGTCCGCAGAGCCGAAGAAAAGGATCATCTATCAGATAAACAACCGGAAATACAGAAAAAGAGACAAGGACGTGGACAAGCTTTCTCGCCCCTTCCTTTCCAAGAATGCCCTTTCTGAGGAAAAACCAGGATGCAAGAAGGACAAAAAGCACATATATAGCCGTAATGAGTATAAAGACGGCCGCATTCACCAGCTTCTTCCGCCTCCTCCTGAGAAACCGCCTCCAGAGAATCCGGAAGACCCCCTTGTAGTTCTGGCACCGCCTCCGCTGTTTCTTGGAGCTATTGAAGTAGAATAAGCATGATTCCACCTTCTTGCGAATGACGAAAGAACATAGATATCTGCAGCATCTCTTCCATAGTACCACCTGGCAGGTTCAACATATATTCCGCTGAATGCCCTTACCCATTTATCCTCAACACCGAGCGCCATTGCATAGGAAAGAACATGATAGAAGAACTGAGGATCCTCTTCTGAAAGCTTCTCAATCCTGTCTTTCTCGACCTTTTCCATGAATTCCCTGTATCCGAGAATCTCTGAAAGGGCTTTATCCGCATATTCGCTTCGCCTTTCTATAGAAGCTGAAAGCAGCATCGAAAAAAAGAGTGAAATCATAAAGACTGCGGAATCCACGAAACCCAGATGATAATCAGCACCGAAAGAGGAAAGTGCTGTAGCCATGAAATACCAGATAAAGATAAGGAAGATCACGGGACCTGCAATATAAGAAAAACGGAACCCTCCGCTCTGCATCCTTTTCCCGATCTGCACGGACACAGAACGAAGCATCAGATAAGCCATCATCGATGGAATCAATATAAAAACGGTCCCGAAGCCAAGACAGAAAAGCGTTGAGGCTGCAGCATGAAGGACAACAGGGATTATCATCAAGGACATGACAAGCTTCCTGAGCTTCTCCGAAGAGTCTGATGAAAGCGCCCTCTCGCCGGAGAATCTTCCGCTCATAGCTTTCCTCACCTCTCCAAGCTTTGCCGCAAAACCGGTCATTCTCAGAGTTTTTGTATCAACGGTGCTTCCTGATGCGAAGAATGCATAAAACAGCCTGATCTCCGCTTCAGTGGCATTTTCATCAATCTCCCTGAGCTTTGTGAAGATGAAGTCATCATCGCCCTTATCCTCAATAGTTATTATCCCTTTATCAGCCCAGTAAATCAGCATTGCAGAAACAGCATTATTGTTCAGGCTGCCGCTGTAAACATAGCCGGAATCCATAGGAGTCAGGCCCTCTGGAGGAGTAAATCTTACAGAATATATAAGCTTCTCATCCCTCCCGTAAAGCCACCAGAGCACAAATGCTGCAGCTATCATCAGAAGAGAGACAGCTATCGCCGCCCAGAATCCGATTACATTCAGATTTATGTTTGGAACAGCCTCATTGAAGAAACCCTCATCCATCTCGACACGCAGAGTAACACCATATCCCGCAGGAAGAGAGGAATAGCGGCCGCTTATGGTACAGCCATCATCTGAAAGACTGAATGGAATCTCCGTCTCAGATCCATAAGGACCTGAAGTTACCCATATCCGATCCCTTTCAGCAGGATACGGAAGCGTAACAGAGAAGAAAAGCCTCCCTATGTCCGTATCCCAGGCTCCTGGAGACACTATATTGTAATAGATCTCGTCATAGTCTTTGTATGGATCAGCGCCAAGGGAGAACTCATACTGCAGCCCATAGTCATAAGGACCTCCTGCAATAAGCTTATCAGGATCGCCGAAGCGTACTGACATGAACTCTCCATTATCCTCAACTGCCGTATCGGAAGAAGTCCAGAGCAGATTGAAATCAGCTTTCGCCCCACCGGGGAACCTGTATTGTATATCCCTGTAAAACCCATGGGATGGCACTGTATATTCAAGTGTGAGATTCTCCCTGATATCCATCGAGCGGCTTTCATCCACATTTATTCTTACAGCATAATAATCCAGCACGAAATTCTCAGCATAAGCCTGGAATGACAGCAGGAGTATCAAGGCGATGAAAGCCAGCTTCTTCATCAGAACCTCACTTCAGCTCTTGCTCTATCGGATTCTTCTATCTCGATATAATCTCTCTTTGAGAAATGGAACAAACCAGCAATAAGAGAAGAAGGAAAGACCATTATCTTATCATTGTATTCCCTGACAACGGCATTGTAATACTTTCTTGCATTCGCAAGCGTCTCCTCGACCCTTGCAAGCTGATTCTGCAATGACAGGAAATTCTGATCGGCTTTCAGATCTGGATAGCTCTCAGCAACTGCGAACAGCCTTCCAAGCGCACCGGAGAGCTCTCCTTCTGCCTTCATTCTGCTGCTGCCTGAAAGAGACGAAGCCTTGTTCCTTGCAGAGATGACAGCCTCCAGCGTGGAGCTTTCGTGTCCAGCGTAACCTTTTACGGTCTCCACAAGATTCGGAATCAGATCGGCCCTTTCCTTGAGATGGGCATCAATTCCCGCTTCTGCCTCATCGCCTTTGTTCTTTAGCTTCACAAGCGAGTTGTATGCAGAAACACCCCATAGGAGAATCAGGGCAATACATAAAAGGACGATGATAAGCACGACCATATCAGCCTCCATCTGAAGTTATATCCTGTATGATAATGTTATTGAGAAATTCTGAACAGTCTGACGCTCTCTATGCAACTACATACAATTTCCAACGAAATAAGCATTGCAAGCTGCCTCTCAAAGCTGTAATATTGCATAGATTATGCATACTTATGCAATTTTGGAGGACAGATGAAGGAAAGACACAATCGTCTCTCTGTTGTCAAAGAGCTTATAAAAAACAACAGGATAGATAATCAGGACACGCTTCTGGAGCTGCTGAGGAAAGAAGGATACAACGTAACGCAGGCAACCCTGTCAAGGGACCTTAAAATGCTTAAAGTAGGCAAGATTTCCGATGGCTGGTCCGGATACTACTATACGCTTCCTGAAAGCGATCTTGTCAGTGAATCCGAAAAAAGCTACATCCAGGATGTAAGAAGAGGTATAATCTCAATCGAGTTCTCAGGGAATTTCGGAGTTATAAAGACAAGACCGGGACACGCAAACAGCGTAGGTTTCGCTCTTGATGTGCTTGCACTTCCTGAAATACTCGGAACAGTAGCGGGGGATGACACAATTTTCGTTATCCTCAGAGAGGGAATGACAAAGGAGGATCTGCTGGAAAGTTTCAACGCAAGGATTCCAGAGATAAAGGAGTAATTTATGGAATATGTAAATCTCGACAAGACAAATGGCTACAAGGCTCTGCTTGAGGGGAAGAAGAGCACTGTAAAGGAACTGCTGACTCCTGAAAGAGTAAAGAGCCATGATATTAAACTGGGGGGAGGTCTCAGATACAACTGGGCGGCAATGCCAATTTCAGGGGAAACAGAAAAACAGCTGCAGGCCCTTGCTGATGAGATGGACCTTGTCGGGAAATACGGAGAAATACTTTCCGGCGTTATGATGAATACAGGAGAAAAACGCCTTGTTCTCCACCATCTTACCAGAGGAAATGTACTTGGAAAGAAAATAGAAGCAGATGGAGAGGACAAGGATGAGTTCTATAAGGGGGAGCTCAGCAGGATAAAGGATTTCTCCGATGCTGTGAGAAGCGGAAAGATCACAGGTTCGACAGGAAAACCATTCCAGACAGTATGCCAGATCGGAATCGGAGGTTCTGACCTCGGTCCAAGAGCGCTTTACCTTGCTCTCAAGGGATGGGCAGATGGCAAGGGAATCAGGCAGCTGAAAGGTGAATTCATATCGAATGTAGACCCAGATGACGCTGCAGCAGTAATCAGGCGCCTGGATTTCGAGACTACTCTTTTCGTACTTGTATCAAAGAGCGGAACGACACAGGAGACACTTACAAACAGGGATCTCGTGCTGGAGACTCTCAAGAGCTCCCCTGTGAAGGGACTTGTACCTTCGAAGCACATGGTCGCAGTAACAAGCAAAACATCTCCTCTTGCAAAAGATGAGTCAATGCTCGCTGCATTCTTCATGGATGACTACATCGGAGGCCGCTATTCTTCCACATCAGCTGTAGGCGGCGTAGTACTTTCCCTTGCTTATGGCTTTGATACATTCCGTGCGCTTCTCGACGGAGCACATGAAGAGGATATGCTCTCAACAGAGAAGGATATAAAGAAGAACGGAGCCCTGATGGATGCTCTGGCAGGTTTCTATCTGAGGAACATAATGGGTTATCCGGCAACAGCAATCCTTCCTTATTCGCAGGCACTATCACGCTTCCCTGCCCATCTGCAGCAGCTTGACATGGAATCAAATGGAAAGCATGTGAATAGAAACGGCGAGAAGATTTCCTACCCTACAGGACCTGTGATCTTCGGAGAACCAGGAACGAACGGGCAGCATTCATTCTATCAGCTCCTGCACCAGGGTACCGATATAATCCCTCTGCAGTTCATAGGCTTCAGAAAATGCCAGTATGGCCAGGATATAGTAACTGCCGGTTCGTATAGCCAGACGAAGCTCAATGCAAACCTCTCTGCACAGATTGCTGCATTCGCAAGAGGAAAGGATGATGAGAATCCTAACAAGGAGTTCGACGGAAATAGACCTTCATCCCTGATCTATGGCGAGGAGCTTACGCCCGAGTCCCTTGGTGCGCTTCTTGCCCACTATGAGAACAAGGTCATGTTCCAGGGCTTCATATGGAACCTGAACTCATTCGATCAGGAAGGCGTGCAGCTTGGAAAAGTCCTTGCAAAGAAGGTTCTTGCCGGCTGCGAGGGCGATGAGCTTCTCAAAGCCTATGCAGATCTTCTGATCTGACCTGTTAAGCAGACAGAGCAGGATTTTACCCCTGCTCTGTTTTTTTTGCGCTATTGGACATATATTCCCGTAGGTCCATCAGCACCCCCGATAACAGTACTCTTCCCATTATTTCCAGCAAGAAATACAGCAAGGAGAATAGCTGCTATTACAGCTATCACGGCTATCTTTCTCATAGATAGACCTTGCCGTTCCTAAAAAGCTCAAGGAATCTCTCCTGGGAATCAACCTGCTCACCGCTTTCAGGCACAGCAGCATAATGTCCATCCCCAAGCAGCATCCGGGCTTTTACGTTATCGCGGAACATGATATCCAGCATCTTGAGGATTGTGCTCTTGATTTTAGGATCAAGTACCGGAGTTGCTATCTCAACTCTCCTGTCAATATTCCTTGTCATCAGATCTGCTGAGGAGATATACATCGCTCCGGAACCGAAGCTGTATATCCTTGAATGCTCAAGGAAACGTCCGACAATGCTTATTATCATTATATTGTCGGTTAGCTCAGGAACTCCAGGAAGAAGACATGCGATTCCTCGTATAAGAAGCCTGATCTTCACCCCGGCTTTCGATGCCTCCACAAGCTTATCAATCATATCCTTATCGGAAAGAGAGTTCATCTTGCATGTGATTGAACCTTCCTTCCCTTTCGCGATCTCCTTGTCCATCGCAGCCAGAATTCCGGTCTTGAATGTAGCAG
Source organism: uncultured Spirochaetaceae bacterium (assembly GCA_944389105.1). Taxonomy (GTDB): domain Bacteria; phylum Spirochaetota; class Spirochaetia; order Sphaerochaetales; family Sphaerochaetaceae; genus Ornithospirochaeta. The sequence goes on from CALXLD010000006.1 coordinate 60,930, forward strand.
GAGACACAAGGAGACGGCGATACTTAGTATCCATATTAAGAGTCGCAAGATTGCGGAAGAATGCAACACCATCAAGCCCGATATCCTTATCGGCGGTTATTATATTCAGATCCGTATACTGCTTTGCTGTGCTCTCATTGTAATTGCCGGTCCCGAGATGCGTGATATACCTCACGCCGCCGTTATCCTGAAGAACTATTGAGATTATCTTTGAATGAACCTTGTAGTTCTCCATACCATAGAAGACAGTGCATCCCGCTTCCTGAAGCTGCTCTGCATAGCTGAGATTCGATTCCTCATCAAAACGTGCACAAAGCTCCATCACAACGGAAACATCCTTGCCGTTTTCTGCAGCACGTGCAAGAGCTGCGGCAATCCTGGAATTCTTCGCAAGACGGTAAATCGTGATCTTTATATTTGATACCCTCGGATCATCAGCACACTCTTCCAGAAGCCAGAGAAGCGGATCCATTGTCTGGAATGGATAGGCAAGGAAAACATCCTTTCTCAGGACTGTGTCTATCATGTTGCCGCGCTGGAGCCCAGCAGGGACACTTCCCCTGAAAGATGGATACCTTAATTGATGGCGGGTCTCCATAGGGAAGAATTCATCGAGCTGGTACATATACTTATATGAAAAACATCCACCGACAAGGAATACCTGATTTTTCTTTATACCAAGATGCTTTACAAGAAACTGCTTCAGGTCCTCTGAAGGGGTATTCATCTCAAGGCGTACAGCAGCAAGGGATCCCCTGCTCTCAACCTTGTTCCTGATGAGCTTGGAGAAATCAAAATCATATTCGATATCCGCATCTTCGACAGATGCCTCAAAATCAGCATTCCTTGTAACTCTGAGAAGGGATTTCTCCTTCACTGCAGAGCCAGGGAAAAGAAGATCACCGAAGAGGTAGAGAAGCACCTCGGAGGGAATAATCCTCACCTTCTTTCCGCCGCCAAGCCTGACAAGATCGGATATCCTCCGTCCCATCGAGACAACGCCGAACATCTCCCTGCCATCCCTTTCCAGGCGGAGCACCAGATAAAGCCTCTGATTCTCAAACCGGATCATCGGGTGCTTTGCATCGAGGACAAGCGGAGACAGGAACGGCACCATGCTCTCCTGGAAATACCTGAAAGCCTTGGTCTTCATCGTCTCGGAAATCGTCTGGGGCATCAGGATGTCCACACCGGCTGTCTTGAGCTCCTTTCTAAGCTTCATGAAAGTCTCATCAGCCTTCTTATAAAGACCTGGAAGCAGGGAAAGAATCATATCTATCTGATCACGGGCCGTCATGCCTGTTTTGTTATCTATATACGTAGGGGAATGAAGTTCAAGGTTCAGAAGCGATCCCAGCCGCACCCTGACGAATTCATCAAGGTTGGAAATGAAGATAGAGAGAAAGCGGCATCTTTCAAGAAGAGGGTTTGATATATCCCGGGCCTGGTCAAGAACTCTCTTATCGAACTGCAACCATGAATACTCTCTGTTGATATAAGGCGGTTTTATAGCCGCGTGTGTTTCCTTAGCCATTGAATTCCTCCACAAGGAGCCTGAGATACCCATCCTTGACTCCTTTTCCTGAAACTATCAATTCACTCGATGAATAACGCTCTGCAATCTCATCAGCAAGAACTGCTGCGGGAATCAGCATATGCACCTTCTCCGGCACATTGCGTATAAGAATAAGAGCCCTGTCATCGGAAGTTATCAAGTGTTTTATAAGCTTCCTGAGCTTCTTTTTCTCAATCCTTCTCAACGAAGAATCAGGCACTGAGAAATAATCAGCATAGACGCTGTAAAGAGCTTCTGCATTGCTTCCGACAAGGATGATCCTTGCGAATGTCCGCTCCGGGAATACAGAATTCTTTTCAAGCATCCTGTCTATTTTCTTTCTGAGCTTCTTCACATCATCCTTTGCCGGATACATGCCATCGAAAGCCTGGAAGAGCGCCGCTGGCCCGATATCGAGCGCGAACATATCACTCTTGTCGCTGTCAGACATATCGACGATTGAGGATGAATATCCCCCGATATCAAGCAGGATGGAATTGCCAAGCGTTGTATACTCCCTGTTTGCGATATAATCGGCATAGGCTTCCGACTGTCCATCCAGATTAGTAATCGGAAGTCCTGTTCCTACCTTTACTGCTGCAACAACTTCGCCATAATTCCTGATCATCCTCATTGAGGCAGTTGAGATTATATGGACAGATTCAGCTCCTACCTTCTGAGCTGTCTCAATCAGGGACTTTATTGAATCCACTACTCTCTCGATTCCCCTGTCCGACAGCTTTCCCTTCTTGGAAAGATACCCTAGGATGGATACGGATTTCCTGAGTCCTACGACAGGAACCATCATCTCACCGCTTACTTCCTCCACAAGAAGAGAAAGGGAAGTACTGGAGAAATCAATAACAGCTATCTTCACGCTTCATCTCCAAAATAAATACCTATCGCCCTTGCCATCGCAACACGCTGATCTGTCAAAGGCACTGATTTTGTCTTGCCTGCAATATCCGAAAGCTTGTTATATGTAACATGGTTATCCCTCATAGCCACCGTGACGCCGAAATTCCCGCGCTTTACAAGCTCTCCTGCAAAAGATCCCATCTCCGTTGACAGGAAGCGATCATATGGAGAAGGTGCACCACCTCTCTGAAGATGCCCTGGAACAACTACCCTGGTCTCTACTCCGGCATTCTCCTCAATATACTGGGCAAGCTTCTCAGTGCCAGTGGCTCGTCCTCCCCTGTATTCAAGGCGCTCTGCTTTCTTCATCTTTGCCTCTTCCCTGCTCATGGCACCTTCAGCAATAGCGATGATGTTGAAAGCCTTTCCTGAATCAAGACGCTTTTTAACCATCCTGACGACGGTATCCGGATCATAAGGAATCTCAGGGATAAGGATTATGTCAGCACCTCCTGCAACCCCTGCATATAAAGTGAGCCAGCCCACCTTGTTTCCCATCAGCTCTATAAGCATAGTACGGCCATGGCTGGCTGCCGTAGTATGAATACGGTCTATGCATTCTGTAGCGATATCCACAGCAGAATGGAAGCCGAAAGTCACATCGGTTCCCCAGATATCATTATCTATGGTCTTAGGGATGCCAACTACATTAAGTCCTTCTGAAGAAAGAAGAGCCGCGGTTTTATGAGTACCTGCACCCCCGAGGGTCACAAGCACATCAAGCCCAAGTGCCTTGTAATTCTTCTTCATCATATCAAGGCGGCTCCGGCCATCCCTGTCCTCCTCCGTCATCTTCTTGAACGGAGTTCTCTTCGTTCCGAGAATAGTACCGCCGACATTGAGGATCCCGGAAAAATCCGAGGGCTGCATCTTCCTGGCTTCTTTTTCTATCAAGCCAAGATATCCTTCGGAAATACCTATCAGCTCAGCATCCTTGATGTTATTGAACACATATTTCGCGAATCCCCTGATAACAGCATTCAATCCCGGGCAGTCTCCACCGCTTGTGAGTAATCCTATCTTCATACCTAGACCTCCTTTCCTGAGTCTACCATATTATCAGGGGACACGAAGTTCAATATGCACTACTGCTGTTAAAACAAAATAAAGCTGCTGTTAATTTCCCGGATCCAGAAAGTTCACAATCTCAAAGCTGTTGCCCTTTTCCTTCACCCACAATGTCTTTATCATCTGACCAGAGGAGAAAGAAAACCATGCATGACGAAACACAGCGTGTCTACGAGCACGTTCTTAAGACCGATCCTGACCAGAAGGAATTTCAGCAGGCGGTCTACACATTCCTTGTTTCAATAGACAAGATCATCGAAGACCTTCCTGAAGTCACCTATCACAAGATCCTTGAAAGGATGACGGAACCAGAGAGAGTTGTGATGTTCCGTGTCCCATGGATTGATGATGAAGGGAAAGTCCAGATCAACAGAGGCTTCAGGGTGGAAATGTCTTCCGCTATCGGTCCATACAAGGGAGGATTGAGATTCCATCCATCGGTAAACCTCTCCATCATGAAATTCCTTGCCTTCGAGCAGGTTTTCAAGAACAGCCTTACAGGACTTCCGATGGGAGGCGGCAAAGGCGGTTCTGATTTCAATCCGAAGGGAAAATCGGAAGCAGAGGTAATGCGTTTCTGCCAGTCTTTCATGACTGAGCTGTACAGGCATATCGGCGCAGATACAGATGTTCCTGCAGGCGATATCGGTGTAGGCGGACGTGAAATCGGCTATCTCTTTGGCCAGTACAAGAGGATCACGAACCAGTTCACAGGTGTTCTCACAGGAAAAGGAATGGACTTCGGAGGTTCCAACATCAGACCAGAAGCAACAGGTTATGGCCTTGTCTATCTTTCCGAGGCGATTCTCGGAGGCAATGGCATGAACTTCGAAGGAAAGACCTGCCTTGTCTCAGGATCCGGCAATGTTGCCCAGTATACAGTTGAGAAGCTTACTGAACTTGGAGCAAAGGTCGTAACTCTTTCCGATTCCTCCGGAATGATCTACGACGAAAGCGGTATCACACCAGAGAAGCTCAGATGGATCATGACGCTCAAGAACGTAAAGCGCGGACGCATACGTGAATATGCAGAGGCATTCAAGGGCGTTGAGTATATCGAAAGGAATCCTGCCGAGCCTAATCCGCTCTGGGATGTCAAAGCAGATTATGCATTCCCATGCGCAACTCAGAATGAGATCCTCGAAGCAGATGCGAAGAATCTTGTAAAGAACGGAATCAAGCTCGTAGGAGAAGGTGCCAACATGCCTTGTTCTGTGGAGGCCGAGAAGACACTTATGGGAAGCGGAGTGCTCCTTGCTCCTGCAAAAGCAGCAAATGCAGGCGGTGTCGCTGTCTCAGGTCTTGAAATGGCACAGAACTCAGCACGTATGCAGTGGTCCAGGGAAAGAGTTGATTCAGAGCTCAGGAACATAATGCAGAACATCTACAGGAATATCAGCGATGCAGCTGAGAAGTATTCAGAGAAGAATAATTTCGTAGATGGAGCTAATATCGCAGGCTTCATGAAGGTCAGCCGTGCAATGCTCGCTGAGGGTTATGTTTGATGCATAATATAGGCTTCGATAGCAGAAAATACGTCGAAGAGCAGACAAAATATATTCTTGAAAGAGTCCGGGAGGCATCTTCCGGACACCTTTACATTGAATGCGGAGGCAAGCTTCTTCACGACAAGCATGCTTCCCGCGTCCTGCCCGGATTCGACGAAAACAACAAGATGAAGGTCTTCCAGGCTCTTGGGGATCGGCTGGATATAATAATATGCATCTACGCCGGAGATATCGAAAGAAGGAAAATACGCTCTGACTTCGGCATAAGCTATGACGCAGATGTTCTTAAGATGATCGATGATTTCGCCTCTTATGGCCTGAAATGCGATAAGGTCGTAATCACGCGCTTTGAAAACCAGGTAGCAGCTACTGTATTCAAGAATAAGCTTGAGCGGATGGGAATACATGTCTACACCCACCCGGCAACGCCTGGATACCCTGCAGATATCGATGTTGTTGTATCCGACCAGGGATATGGAAGGAATGAGTACATCCCGGTTTCAGCCCCTGTTGTCATCGTTACAGCACCCGGCCCTGGCTCAGGCAAGCTGGCTACATGCCTTTCGCAGATGTATCACGAAGCGAAGATGGGAATGAAACCTGCCTATTCGAAGCTTGAGACATTCCCCGTCTGGAATCTTCCTCTCTCGCATCCGGTGAATATCGCATACGAGGCAGCAACTGCAGATATAGGAGATGTGAACCTTATCGATCATTTCCATCTATCCGCCTATGACAAAATCGCCGTAAATTATTCAAGGGACCTTGAAGCATATCCTCTCCTTGCAAGGATTCTCACGAAAATCACGGGAGAATGCGTTTACAAATCCCCTACTGACATGGGAGTAAACAGAGTAGGATTCGGAATTACCGATGACGATGTATGCAGGGAAGCTGGAAAGCAGGAAATAATACGCCGTTACTTCCAGATAAGGACGGATTATGTTTCCGGCAGGGCTGACAAGGAAACTGTAAACAGAATATCCGCAATAATGGATAAAGCCGGGCTTGTCCCGGAGGACAGAAAGGTTGTTGCTCCTGCAAGGGAAGCCCTGGAAAAAGCAATCAGGGAAGGAAAAGGCAAGAATGGAACAGTATGTGCTGCGGCAATTGAGCTTCCAGATGGAAGAATCATCACAGCTCATAACTCAATAACGCTGCACGCAGGCTCCGCTCTTCTGCTGAATGCACTGAAGGCAATGGCAGGTATTCCGAAGGAAAAGGATCTGATCTCCTCCACTGTCATAAAAAGCATTACCGCAATGAAGAGGGATATTCTCAGCGGCAAAGGCGTGAGCATGAATCTGGATGAAATACTGATAGCTCTTGCTATGAGCGCATCCGAGGATGAGGATGCCAGGAAAGCAATAGAAGCTCTCCCGCTTCTCAAGAATGCAGAAGTGCATCTCACGCATGTTCCATCCAATGGCGATATTTCCGGGCTGAGAAAGCTTGGACTGATCTATACTAGTGAACCTGTGTATCCTGAGAGGAACACGGGAAAGAAGGACTGATATGGCTAGAGAAAGACTCTCATCCCGGCTTGGCTTCATTCTTCTCTCAGCGGGATGCGCAATAGGACTTGGGAATGTCTGGAGATTCCCATATATCACAGGAAGGTACGGAGGCGCGGCTTTCGTCCTCCTCTACCTTCTATTCCTTGTCTTCATGGGTGTTCCTGTGATGATCATGGAATTCGCAATCGGAAGAGCCGGAAGGATGAATATAGTAGGAGCGCTGAAGAAGCTTGAGCCTGCAGGATCAAAATGGCATGGCGTCGGCTATCTTGCAATTGCAGGAAACTACCTTCTGCTGATGTACTATTCAGTAATAACCGGGTGGCTTCTGTACTACTTCTTCTCATTCATATCCGGCAGCCTCAATGCCTCTTTCACGACAGCAGATGTCGGTACATACTTCTCTTCCCTCACAGCATCTCCATCTCTTCAGATCGTACTGACAGCACTTGCACTTCTTCTCACCGCTGGCGTTGTTATAATCGGACTTAAAAACGGTGTTGAGAAAATCACGAAGGTGATGATGGTAGTTCTCTTCCTTCTCATGCTGATTCTTGCTATCCACTCATGCCTGCTTCCAGGAGCTGGAGAAGGAATAAGGTTCTACATGAAACCTGATTTCGGGAACCTCGTCCATGAATACGGATTCTCCGAGTCTATCTTTGCTGCAATGGGACAGGCATTCTTCACCCTTTCACTGGGAATCGGAGCTATGGCTATCTTTGGTTCTTATTTCGACAACAAACGCTCCCTTGGAGGAGAGTCAATAAGAATAATCTGCCTCGATACAACTGTCGCGCTCCTTTCCGGCTTCATCATCTTCCCGGCCTGCTCTGCGTTTGGAGTTGAAGCAGGATCAGGACCTTCCCTGCTCTTTATATCCCTTCCGAACGTCTTCACGCAGATGGGCGGTGGCGGTGTCTGGGGAGCAGTATTCTTCCTTGCAATGATCTTCGCAGCACTATCAACACTGATAGCTGTCTTTGAGAATATCTGTGCATACTGGATGGATATGAAAGGCTGGCCAAGAAAGAAAGCTGCAGTTATCAATTTCGTACTTCTCTTCGTTCTGTCCCTGCCAGCTGTTCTTGGATACAACGTACTCTCTGGAATCCAGCCGATAGGAGCTGGCTCAACAATACTTGATGGAGAGGATTTCCTTGTTTCCAACATAATCCTTCCGCTTGGAAGCCTTGCATATGTCATATTCTGTACACACCGATATGGCTGGGGCTGGGATAAATTCCGGGCAGAAGCAAATCTTGGTGAAGGACTGAAGGTTCCTAGTGCGCTGCGCATTTACTGCGCATGGATACTTCCTATTATCATCGCAGTAATATCAATCAATGGAATTTATGGTGTTTTCGCCTGATTTTCCGGTGAATTTGAGATTTTCGGCTTCCGTTTTCATTGACGGGAGCCGCTTCTTTTAGGATATTCCCAGTATGAGCATCAAAAGTTTGGCTGAAAAGATCGGCATGGACTATGAAAATGTATTGGAAGACTTCTGCGGCGACGTATCGACGCTGAAGGATACACTCAGGAATTTCTCATCATCGCACGATGAAGAGGCACTCAGGAAAAGTGTTGCGGCAATGGACGGAGAGGGTGTGAAAAAGGAAGCACACAAGATCCGCAAAAGCGCAGAGAAACTCGGGCTGGAAGATCTGAGAACAGCAGCTGCAAGGCTGGAGGAAGTCAATGAGGAAAAGGTTCCTGCAGACTATCAGCACCTGAAAGCAATATATGACAGAACGATAAGAGCAATAGATGAAGAGAAGCTCTAAGCTTTTTCAGCTTCGGCTTTCTCGTTCATTTTCCTGATAACGCTCAGCGTCATAGGAACTGACATTAAAAATGTTATCAGATCCGCAAGAGGCTGGGCGATCTGAATTCCCCATATTCCTATAATCGGCGGCAGAATCCAGACGATAGGGATAAGTATTATCCCCTGCCTTGCAAATCCCAGTATAGAGGCTCTCCACATCTTGCCAGTTGTCTGCAGAAGCATATTGCTTATTGTTATCCATGAAGAAAGGACAAGCGTGAAGCATCTCAGCCGCAGAGCTATATCCCCGATAACTATTACATCGGGATCCCCCTTCCTGAAGAATCCTATTATCGGGGAAGCCCAGATAAATTCGGCAACGGCAAGGACAAGAAGAAGCACCGCCATTGATTTAACGCAGAACCAGAATCCTTCCTTCACCCTGCTATAGCGTCCTGCCCCGAAATTGTAGCCGCAGACAGGCTGGAAGCCCTGCCCCACTCCGAGGAGAATGGAATTGGTGAAATTCCCTATCTTGTTGACTATTGCCATGGCAGCAATGGCAGCATCACCGAACGGAAGCGCTGCATTGTTCAGGCAGATCATCGCAACACTTGTGACACTCTGGCGGCAGAGAGATGGAAGACCGCCATTTGTAATCATGCCGAATATCTTCAGAGATGGACGGAATGTCCTGAGTCTTATCCGTACTGTGCCGATTCTTTCCGAGAGGACAAACAGGATAATGAAGCTGACGATCTGGCTGATTGCAGTCGCAATAGCGGCTCCCGCTATTCCCATATCAAAACCGAAGATAAGAAGAGGATCCAGCACGAGATTGAGTATTCCGCCTGCGGTAAGCCCGATCATCGAATAGAAGGAATTACCTTCAAAGCGCAGCTGATTATTCAGAACAAACGAAGAAGCCATGAAAGGAGCGGCGAGAAGTATCCAGAACATATAATCGACTGCATATGGGAGTATTGTCTCTGAAGAGCCAAGGAATACGGAAATGGGCTCCAGGAATATAAGACAAGGCACTGCAATAACTGCAGAGAGGATGAAAGCGGAGAAGAATCCAGTGGAAGCAAGGACTGCAGCAGTATCTTCATGGTGGGATCCAAGCTGCCGTGACATATTGTTTCCGCTCCCCTGCCCGAAGAAGAAACCGATTGCCTGTATTACAGCCTGCATAGATAAAGCAACCCCGACTGCCGCAGAGGCTGCAGTTGAGATCTGCCCGACAAAGAATGTGTCAGCTGCATTGTACAGTGTGGATATAAGATTGCTTATTACCGTTGGAACGGCAAGTTTCATGATAAGGCGGCGGACTGGAGTTTCCGTCATCTCCATAAATTTCTCTTCTGCCGATAATTTCCTCATACCTCGATATTAGACCTTTAAGAAGGTGTTTGAAAGATAGGATTTTACAGAAAATTAACAGCAGAGACCATCAGAAATACAGCAGGACAGGATGCACCTGTCCCGCATTGTATCATAGGATTTTCTCAATCTCAGCGAAAACCGAATCGGAAAATGGTGCTGAGAAGATCTTCTCCCCATTTCTGAAAACCATGACGGATGGGACATCCGGAGCACCGAGCATCTTCTGAAGCTTATCGCTCTTATAGACATCCACAACTTCAAGGGCAAGCTTGCCGGAGTTTCTCTTTGCAAACTCCTCTGTAAGTGTCAGGCAGCTTCTGTCATTGGCTTCTGAAGCATTGTAGAAGTAGCAGAGAACAGTTCCTTCGCGGAGTATTCCATTCTTGAGGGTGTTGATCTCATCAACATAGCGCTCCGCCATATAACCGGCGACAGCACCATCTCCTACACTTGTGGCAACCTGACGGAGTGTCTTGTGCCTTACATCACCTGCTGCGAAGATTCCAGGTACATTTGTCTCCATATCCTCGTTAGTGAGGATGTAGCCACGGTTATCAAGCTTAACGAGATCCTTGAATATCGCAGTATTCGGAAGGTATCCGATGAAGAGGAAGCAGCCGTCGACATCAACTGGCATCAGCTCTCCTGTCTTGAGATTCTTCAGCACAACCTGCTTAAGAACCTCATCACCCTCAAATGAATCAACTGCGGTATTCCAGAGGAACTTCATCTTCTCATTCTGAAGAGCTTTCTCACGGGCAACCTCGTTTGCATCCATCACGCCTTCATCATGTATTACGGACACAAGGACTTCCGAAGCAAACTTAGTCAGGAACATTCCTTCTTCTATAGCAGCATCTCCTGAACCGATTACCATTACCTTCTTACCGGTAAAGCGTGCAGCATCGCATGTTGCGCAGAATGAGATTCCCTTATCACAGAACTGGTCCTCATTCTTAGCACCTGTAAGACGCGGCCTGCCCCCTGTTGCAATGACGACTGCCTTTACATGGTAATCCGTGCGGAATGTTGAGACTACCTTATAGCTCTGCTTATCCTCAACGCTCTTAACGTCGGTAAGCTTTACCTTGACGCCGAACTTCCTGAACTGCTTATCCATAAGCTTCATGAGCGAAGCCTTCCTCCGACTGTTGCTCCAATGAATACGAAAAGAAGGAATACCCATCCTGACAGATTGAACTGAGGCAGTGATGAGAAGAGTCCTCCGATGTTACATCCACCAGCAATCTTTGCACCGAATCCCATGCAGAGACCACCGATGACAGCTGCAGCAACCTGCTTCCAGTGTTTGATCTTCCTTATCTTCCACTGTGCTGCGAGAAGACAGGAAATAAGGGCTCCGACAAGAAGACCGATATCTGTCATAGAAGCCTGGTTTCCGAAGAACTTGTATCCCTCAAGACTTCCATTGTAGATAGCCCAGCTATCCGTATCTATTCCGAAAAGACCTACAAACTTTCCAAACCATGTGAAAAATGGTCCGGAAGCACCCCATGTACCGCTGAAAAGCGCAAGACAGAGTGCAAGGATCGTAATCATTACTGCTCCGGTGTAATAAGACCATTCTGTCTTGAGGAGCCTATCATAAAGTGTCGGGTTCTTCTGTTCTTCCATTTTCACACCTTATTTCTCAATAGTTACTTCCCATTCGCCTTCACCGACTTCCTCGATGTCGACATTGTAGCCCTGGCTGCGAGCCCAGTCCGGAACATTCTTCATAGCGCATGTATGGTCGATACCGACAACGAGGATATCACCCTTCTGCATGCTCTCAAGCTCTTTCTGAGTCTTCATAAGTGGGACAGGACAAGCCTCACCGAGGCAATCAAGATAACGTTCAGCCATATTTTCCTCCTTACAGCTGTATTTAAAACTTGAAGAAGTCTACCAATACTTCCAGAATCACGGTTTTTGGCAGAATTATGCCGGATTATCATAATTATTGAGAATTTTCAGGGCAGGATGACAATCACAGGAGAAAAGCATAATGTCTAACAGTATGAAAGCATACGAAAGATTTCTGGATTATATCTCATTTGATACACAGTCTGATTCAGCTTCAGAAACATTCCCATCGACTGCAAAGCAGCTTAAACTTGCAAGCCATCTCGAAGCCGAACTGAAGGCAATGGGAATCGAGGCGGAACTCGATGGAAACGGATATGTATATGGAAGAATCCCAGCTTCTCAAGGGTGTGAAAATAAGAAAGGCTTTGCGCTTATAGCACATATGGACACAGCCCTTGAGGTATCGGGAGAAAATGTCAGAGCAAGGATTGTAGATTACAAAGGCGGCGACATAATCCTGAATGAGGAGCTTGGCATTGTCACAAGGCTCTCCGATTTCCCGGAACTTGCAGAGAGTATCGGAGAACATCTGATCGTAACTGATGGAACAACACTTCTAGGTGCAGATGACAAAGCAGGGATTGCAGAGATAATGACAATGGCAGAGCGCCTTATGACGGACAACTCTCTCCCGCATCCGGAAATAATCATAGTCTTCACACCTGATGAGGAAATAGGAAATGGTGTTGATAGAATCAATATGGAAAATATCCCTGTCCCATTCGGATACACTGTAGACGGAGGTGCTGTAGGAAGGCTTGAATATGAGACATTCAATGCTTCCGAGGCTATTGTCAGAGTCCATGGGGTATCAGTCCATCCGGGATCAGCAAAAAACAAGATGAAGAACGCAATCCTGATAGCTATGGAATACGCAGCCCTCCTTCCCCAGCATGAGATTCCTTTCTGCACAGAAAAAAGGGAGGGATTCTACCATCTTGGGGAATTCGAGGGAACAGTAGAGAACGCTGTCCTTTCATACCTCCTTAGGGATCATGATTACGAAAAGCTCAGGGAAAAAGAGGAAATGATGAAGAATGCTGCCTCTTTCATCAACATGAAATACGGAGATAATACCATAGAGCTTTCCATCAGGAAGATGTACCGCAATATGGGAGAAGAGGTCAGAAAGCATCCGGAGATCATCAAAGCTGCCTACGATGCAATGGAAGAGCTGGGAATCAGTGTCATTACAGAACCGATAAGGGGCGGTACGGATGGATGCAGGCTGTCTTTTATGGGACTGCCATGTCCGAACCTCTGCACAGGCGGTTATAATGCCCACAGCCGGCATGAATATGTCTCTGTAGAATCCCTGGAGAAATGCACAGAGATACTTATAAAGCTCGCTGAGAAACTGGCATGATTCCCGCTGAGCCTGCCTGCTCAGGAAGGCTTGCGGCTATTCGCGATATACACTCCTGCGATAATCACTGCAGCACCGATTGCCTGCTGCAGTGTAAACGGTTCATCTAAAATCAATGCACCCGCGATAATCGAAACAACTGTCGCAACACCGATGAAAGAAGATGTTCTGTTGACCCCAATCCTCGCTATCGCGGCATTTGACAGGAAGAATGCAAGAATTGAACACCCGATTCCCTGATACAGAATAGCAGAAAGAAAATTCCTGTTAGTAAAAGGAAGCTTCACCAATTCAGCGAAATTCCCATTCATTGCAGCTTCAGAAAGCGCAAGGACAACAAACAGGGAAGCCCCTGCTGCAAGCATGGAAAATGTAATCTCCGCCTCCGAAAAAGATGCAGCCTTTTCCACAAAGACACTGTACAGCGCGTATGAGAATACAGCGATGAGGAGCGAAAGGTAACCGATTGCTGACAAGCTCGATGAAGAACTGACTGCAAATACCGTTATGATGATTCCGATAAGCGTTACAAGAACACCTGCAATCTGGGCTTTTCCAGGCTTCTTTCTGAGAATGACTGCAGAAGCTATCAATGAAACAACAGGAATACATGCCAGCAGCACCCCGCTTTCCGAAGCTGTTGTATTGTTTATGCCAGCTGTCTCCGCAATGAAATATATACATGGACTGCATATAGCAACCGCAAAAAGAGGTTTCAATGACCGGCCCTTCAGATTCACCTTGACAACATGAAAGGCTACCAAAGCACCCATTACTATAACAGCGATGAAGAAGCGCCATCCAAGAAGAGCCAGACCACTTGCGTTTTCCGTTGCCTGCCTTGTAAATATATAGCTCATGCCGTATAGGATTTCACAGCACAGGGCACACAAACATCCGATTACCTGATTCCTTACTTTCACAGCCAATACCCAATCTGCAGGTTTTTACCACCCTGACGGCTCCCTATTTTACGACAGATAGCCACCAGAGCAATACATGGTTCAATCACTTTGACTGTTTCAGGATTTCTAGTGATAATATAGACAGAAGGTGGGCAATCCGATAGACGGTCAGCCCCAACCTATTGACCTACAAGAAGGCCGCACCAGTTGGAAGCTTAGTGGCGGCCTTTCTTATTCCCATCATTATGCTTCATGGCCGTTAAGACCAATCCAATTACAACGAAAACAATGCTGAGGATCTCGAAATCACTCATACGTCTCACCTCCTTTCAATGATACAGCTTTGACAGCTGTACCATCCGGGAGGGTCAACGACACCTCCCGTCTGTGTGACAAGAGGCTGACCGCCTACCGCTAGGCTTATGCCCACAATGCCAATACCACCATAACTGAATAAGAAGGAGAACACAGACCAGAAGCAGATGTTCATTTGACTGTTTCAGGATTTCTGGTGATAATATGAATAGAAGTGGGCGCACCGATGAACGGTAGCTTCACCTAGTTTTAAGAACGAAAACCGTCCTAGCTTTTGGCGAAGCGTAAGGGCGGTTTATCTTTTGAACACAGCTATCAGCAATCCGATGACAGTAAAGACAATCATCAGGATGTAATACGTTTCTGAATCCATAGACATCACCTCCTTCATCTTCTTTCGGAGAATCGGGAAGCAACCATTACCATCTTCAGTTCATTCGCAAAGTAAATGCAGCATCAAGGCAGTACAGTACAATTACCTTGAGAAAACCATCTGCTTCTATAGCCCGTGTCTTGAACGAATCATATTCTTCTGTTAAACTTACCAAACGATCGATATTGCGGTGCGATACCCAAGCGGCCTAAGGGGACGGTCTGCAAAACCGTTTTTTCATCGGTTCGAATCCGATTCGCACCTTTCTGAAAACTCCTTGTGGTATCAGGGAGTTTTCTTTTTCTGCTTTACAAGTCTATTGTTCTTCATGATTTCTCCAAGAGCATATAGAAGAAAACATTATTTTCCCTTACCATTAGAAGGGATAGGAGAATAATTTCTATGCTTTGCATTGCAGCAGCTCCCTGCGAAGCCTGAAGCGGACGGCCGCATGGAGCAAGAATAAACAAGTCCGCCAGGCTTTGCTTCAGAAAGTCATAAAGGAGCAAAGCAATGAAAGACAAAAAGAAATTCAGCAATTTCATATTATTATGGGCAACCCAGACGCTTTCCCGTCTTGGTTCTTCATTAACGCCATTTGCACTTATTCTGTGGGCATATGGGGAGACAGGATCTGCATTCAGCACAGCACTTCTGACTGTATCGTCATATGTGCCATATATCCTTCTCTCGCTTCCTGTCGGAACGCTGACAGACAGAATGAATAAGAAACGCCTGATGCTTGCCTCCGATACAGTCGCAGCATCATGTACCCTCTCGATACTCTTCGTGTGGCTATCAGGGAACCTGCAGCTATGGCATCTCTATCTTGTGAACTGCATAACCGGAACAGCACAGGCATTCCAGCAGCCTGCAAGCGAAGTTGCCACGACACTTGTCACGCCTGAAGACAAATACCAGAAGGCAGGAAGCCTCAATGCTCTTGCATACAGCGTAATCAACATGGCTTCCCCTGTCATAGCAACAGCACTGTATTCCATAGGAGGCTTGACTTCTGTAATCGCAGCAGATCTCTCAACTTTCACCATAGCATTCCTTTCGCTGCTGTTCTTCGTCAGGATTCCGGAAGCTAAGAATGAGGCAAGGAAAGAAAGCCATATCATGATGGATCTGAAAGAGGCGCTGGATTTTCTGAAGGAGAACATCGGGATACTGCAGGTAATACTCTTTCTGGCAGCAATCAATTTCATAGCCTCTATTTATAATGCAGCGCTACCTGCAATGATCCTCAGCTTTGAAAGTGAGAATGTGCTTGCCGCAGTACAATCCGTAGCAGGAATTGCCATGATTGCAGGAAGCATGATTGCAACTGTCATGCCAGTTCCTAAAAGCAGGGTGAAGATGATTATCATCTCGCTCTTCATCTCAATGAGTACCGAGAATTTCATGCTTTCTTTCTTCAGAAATCCCGTAATGTGGTGTATAGGAGCATTTCTAGGATGGTTATGCATCCCAGTAATGAACACCAATCTGGATGCATTGATGAGAAGCCAGATTCCTTCTGCTATACAGGGAAGAGTATATTCGGCACGCAATATGCTGCAGTTCTTTACAATCCCGCTTGGGTATCTTGCCGGAGGTTTTCTTGTTGACGATATCTTTGAACCATTCATGGACGGTAAATCCGGAACTTTCATTAATCAGCTATTCGGAACAGGAAAAGGAGCAGGATCTGCGTTTCTCTTCGCTATAATAGGTGTAATGGGAGTACTTGTCTGCGTAATTTTCTCAAGGCTTCGTGCTATGAGAAAACTTGAAGAAAAGTGAATTGCTGCTATCTAAACCATTTTGCCATCCAGCGCTGGATGGCAAATATTAAAAAAGTACTCTTCGATACAGTAGCAACGCTTTGCAGTAATAACTGGAAGGAGGGTCATATCCTTTCAGAGAGAAGAAGACTACCTCCTGAGGATGTAACTAGGATGTCGGATTATTGATCAATAGCTTTCTCATCAAGAAGGAACTCTTCTATTCCGATATAGAATATTCCCTTCTCGTCATACCATGGGATGATCCCATCTTTTACAACGACGATTTTCTTAAAGGAATCCCCAACCCTATTCAAGGAATTCGTCTCCTGTATTCTTTTTGCCTCATCATCGACAGAAAGGGCAGACTGGATGTAATACCGCCTGTTTCCCCTGCTCGCAACGAAGTCAATCTCTAACTGGGTACGGATCTTCTTTCCATTTTCATCTTTTGAATTGTATTCAACTACACCGATATCAATATCAAAGCCTCTTGCTATAAGCTCATTGTAGATGATGTTCTCCATAATGTGATTCTCTTCCTGCTGCCTGAAATTCAGCCTTGCATTGCGAAGTCCGACATCGGAGAAATAGTATTTAAGTGGTGTCTCTATATATTTCTTCCCCTTGATATCATATCGGCAAGCCTTCGACAGGATAAAAGCATCTATGAAGCAATTGAGATATCTGCTGATCGTATTTGCATTAACCTGCACATGCTTGGCACTCTGGAAAGTATTCGAAAGCTTTGTCGGGTTTGTAAGCGAACCAACGGATGATGATATGATGTTCAGGAGATCCTCAAGAATGGATCTGTCATTCAGTATGCGGTTGCGCTCCAGGACATCCTTGATATACACGTTCTCAAAAAGGTCTCTGAGATACTTGCTTTTATCCTCATGATTCTTCAGATTTAGCACATATGGCATCCCTCCATATGTGAGATACTCCCTCCAGGCAAACCTTTTATCCCCGTCAAAGGCATCATAGAATTCCCTGTATGAGAGAGGAAGGACATGTATCTCATCGCCACGGCCTCTGAATTCTGTCAATATGTCGGAAGAGAGCATGTGCGAATTGCTTCCAGTAACGTAGAGATCAGCATTCTTCAGCTTCATCAGTCCTAGTATGACATCGGTAAATCCGATTTTTGCCTCCTTATCATCAAGATAGGGATTCTGAATATCCTTTACGAACTGAATCTCATCAAGAAATACATAGAATCTCTCACTCTTATCAGAGACTTTGGTCCGTATATATGCATCAAGCTCAAGCGGATTGCGGTATCTTGCGTTTGCAGCTTCATCCAGTGCAAGCTCGATAATATTTTCATCCGCAATTCCGATTGAGTTCAGATATGAATGATACAGATTAAAAAGCAGAAAAGACTTGCCGCACCTTCTGATGCCAGTGATCACTTTGACCATTCCGTTATCTTTCTTTGAAATGAGCTTATCAAGATAATGTCTGCGTTCAATGATCATTTTACAACCTCTCTACAAGTGACGTATTTTTGTATCAATCCGCAATTTTGATTCGAGTTAATTGTATCATATCATTTCAGAAACACAAGATTACGAAATATTATATCACTTATCCGCATTTTTAATTCGACTTACCCATTAGTACATCAAGATTGCTGCATGCCGCATCAAAGAACATGGTTTCTGGTTTGAATCAGACTGTACCAAATACTCGCTGCGCGGAGTGAAATACAGAGCACTATTTTACTCGGAGAGCATTACTGACAAATTATCTATGACAGTGCAGGTTTCAGCTTACAGACAGAATCCGAAGAAGCAGTGCTTTTACAAGGAATAATCACACTTATTATAAGAGTGATACAAACGAAAAACCTTTATAAATTCTGGCACTTTTCTATAAACGTTTTTCTGATTCTTATAGAAAAAGGCTGTTTCTTATAAAGATCAGGACTTTAATCGTCCTTAAGGAGAATAGCTATCTATCAGTAATAAACAGCAATGGTTTCACCGCAGAGAATCGAAACCGCTTCCCCTTCTCCTGTATGACTTCGGGAAATAGAAACAGAAAAAGGGAATCCATTTATAATACCACCTAGGACATCATCAATAACTGAAACAACCACAGAGAAATCTCCGAAAGTAAAATACATTGATTCATCCCCCGCCCTATCAATCTGAAGAGTTCTAGGGAACTCAGTAAGGAAGAGGGATGAAAGCGCATTCCGGCTGCTGCTGTCAGTCTCCCACTCCGTTCCATCAAGGGCAATCACTATTTCCCTGATATCCTCCGGATCGGTTAATGCAGCTCCGGCTTCTGACAGATAGATAAAAGCAAAAGCAATCAGGAATGTAAGAAAAGCAGAAATTATGATAGCAGCAATAAGCTTTGTACGCGTGCTAAGAGACATATACAAGCATTGGGGCATTAGGGATGGAAAATGTTATACATGACGGGGAAACAAGAACCGAGATACTCTGCATATAGAAGATCTCCCCATCGACAATTTCGCATGAGACATCCCCTATAACGATAGTATCTCCAGAGCATGTTATCTTCTGGATATCATCAAAGAAATAAATACTGGGATCACCGGACTGAAGGGTATACTCAACAACCTCATCCTGAGGTTTTATTATACCTGGCACATAATCAAAAAGACCTGAATAATCACAGGAAACGAACAGCAAGGACAAAAACAGATAAACTAAGACTTTCAAGAAAACCTCTCCTTTTCTGAAAGCATCAAAGCAATATCAGGAAATGGGGAGAGCAATAATATCAAATTTATGCTGCACGCTATTTAAGTATGTCAGAATTCATTATCCCAGAAACTCTTATTAACTCCCTGGAAACATGGTAATATTCATATATGAAGCGTCTTTCCTTCTTTCTGGTAACAGTTCTATCGATTTTCATCTCCTGCGGATATACCGCAATAAGTCCGATTCCTGACTGGCTTGCAGAAAACTGGGATGTTTACAACGAAGAAGGAAATATCATCGGATACGCAGAAATAGATAGTACAAAAATTGAATTTACGATTTATGATACCGAAAGAGTCACTTTCGATCTGATTGAAATAATGAATGAAAATTTTGGATGGACTGAAGGAACAGACACTTCATATACAGTCTTCTTAGACTACAGGAGCTGGGTTTCCTTCATTCTGTACGAAGAATACATTGCAGTAGAAACAGAAACAAGCGGAATGAATAATACAATGACACTCAGGGTGTCCTAAGTGTCATTACAACATATCCGCTATACTGCCCTGTAGAAAGCCCCGCCTCAGGTGGAGTGAAAGTACAATTAAGGACAACTCCGCCTTTCAAAGGAATAGAGTCAGGTTCTGGCTTGTGATACTCATTAACAGATCCAAAAAGATAAATAGTACGTTGAAGAGAAGTCAATGAACTAGAAGAAGGTGCCGTTATTCCTCCTTTCGATGATGGTCCAGCTCCTACCGCTGTCCCAAGTGAAACATTGAAATTATAACTTTTATCCCCGCTATCCCCAGTACCTTCAACAAATGAAAGCATATACCCTGAATCAGGATTCCCCGTTCCATCTATAAAGGAAACAAACAGCTGAAACTGCTCTTCATATATATTCCAGGCAACACCAATCCCTGCCGAAAGGGAACCAGTTCCAGTATAAATATAGGGATCGAAATTAAAAGAGCTAACAGTATCAGGAAGCCCTGCAGAAGTGGTAAGAGAGGCTGTAATATCGCTAGGAGAAACGAATTGGAAATCTGACACGCCGGTCTTTACAAAAACCAGATCAAAAGAAGCACTGGGGAGAGTTTCTGTATCCGCAGCATTCAGAGAAACCAGAATAAATGAAACTATAAGGAAAATTATAAATACTCTCTTCATGATTCAACCTGCAATTTCAATGTAATGGTACCGGTGTAATCCTTGCTCCAATCAATTCCGGAAAGCGAGGAATTAACTAATTCAATCCTGAATGGAACAGAATTCGATCTTATTGGATTTTCACCCTGCTCATCCGCATAAATTGTCGTTGTTCTTCCACACTTCAGATTTCCTCTTCTATCAGTCCATGTAATTGACATCTGATTACCATTCTGCCCTTTTCCTTGTAATGAGGTTGCCTCAGCCGTAAGACTGACTTTATCCGTTGTGAATATCTGCCAGTATATTCTATGAGATGCCGTTACGATACGCTCATTCGCTTCATCGTATGTGAATGTAATGTTTCCTTCCAGTTCTGCAGGCTTTATCGAATCAGAGTCACCTACATACTCATCTGTAAAACCAAAATTGGCAACGAGACCTGAAACAAATGAAACTGTTGCCAGACGATAACGATCAGCACTCCAGAGAGGAGAAAGAACAAGAATAAACAAGATACCTAATATAACCTTTTTCATTCCATCCTTCCTTAATTCATCACCACATACAGCTTCATATTCGTTGTATAGCTTCCTGAATATGAAACATCAGTCATATCCACAGAACCGACGCTTAATGTAAGAGGGACGAATCCTGATTCATGAAGCGGCTCTTCGGTAAGATTTCTGGCCATTATCTGACGCCCTTCAGTGCTATCAGAAGAAATACTATTTCCATTTCCCCATGACACAGTCACAGGAATACTTACATCTGAACTGTCATTCGCCAATGGCCCAGTCAGCGAAAGATAAAGAAAAAAGCTATTCACCCCTGTCACATTCCAATATGCATTCACACTCTGTTCGCTGATAGTAACTTCCCCATTCGCAGCAACAACTGGTGTGAAAACAATTTCCGGCTCAGTAACAATATCTCCAGATATGGAAGTTGAATTGGTAAATCCGAATTCATAACTCTCAAAGTCATCCAAATCTAGAACCATATTTATGGAATCCGTTGCAGATTCACCAGCCTTATTCCAGTCTTCAGTTGTTACCGTTACAGCACCGACAGGAAATACAAGCATGAACGAAATCAAAAAGATGAATAGCTTTCTCATTCCACCCTCAGGCTCCTGCTCCTACAGACTCTACCGTAACAGTAATTTTCGCACTATAATTATCTGCAGGTTTCTCAAGATAACTAGCTGTCTCCATCTCCAGCTTGATGCTGTCAAATTTTGAGTAACTTGTTGTACCTGTATGAGGATATGTAACTGAAGTATATGATGCCCCATCTTCAGTTCCTCCTATTGATAATGCAGTATCTCCTTCCGCATTGCTTACTTCCCAGTCCAGAAAACCACCAGAAGTTCCAGCTAAAGCCTTAGTAGACACCGTGATATTATAGCTATTCGCTGACTGTATCTGATAGAAAAGATAGACATCTTCTGCAAGATATGCAGTACCTACGACATGATCACCCACTGGAGCATCTGTGACAGGAGTCAGTTTTGCAGAAGTAACCGGTGTATTAGGCGCTGAAATACTTCCGACATCTGTGCTCGAAAAGCCTACTACAATCTTCTCTGGAGTATTATCTCCTGATTTTAAATTCAATGATACAGGAAGCTTTGCACCATCGCCAGAAGTAAAAGACGAGCCTGCTGTTGTAGAATCATAAACTCCAGTAACAATATTCTCCGCATAGACACTGGCTGCCATAGTGAGAACCAATAACAAAACAACAACCTTTTTCATATACCCTTCTACGAAATAGTTATAGTAACGATAATATCTGCTGAATAAACTCCAGCAGGTTTGAATCTATAATCTTCAGTACTGATAGAAAGACTTCTCTCACCAGTACTCGATTCTCCAATTGTATTTACTGTTCCTAAATCAAAAGGATTATCAGGAGTAACACTTCCTTCTTTCACACTTTTGTCAAAAACATCTACTGTCCAATCAATGGTGCTCTGTGTTCCAGTTATTGAAAGAAGCCCTGATAAGCTCAATTTAAGATCAATTGCAACAGGTGCTAATATTTCCCAATACAAATCTGCCTTCCCTGTTGCTATGCCATTATCAATATTGAGGTCCAGATCCAGTCTAGGAGTATCCTCTTCCGTCCTGAACCCGACTTTAATATCAAGCAGACTGCTGAATGAAAGGGAAAGCTGAGTAACTGCAGCATCGTTTGCATGTATTTCTTTCCCGGAAAAAGATCCCATTGATTCTTCTGCAGATAAAGAGGAAAGCATCAATAAAGATAACAGACAAGCCAGCAAAATCTTTTTCATTGTCACTCCCCCCTTATCCCCAGAGTTATTGAACCTGAATACAGACCTGGGTTCAGTTCATCCCAATCTTCGGTTTCTATGTTTATTTCAACCACACCACTAGACGATATCCCCTGATTTACCGGGTCGTGGGTATAGATGAGCTTTGAATCATAAGAATCATCCGCACTGATTTCCATAATCTCATCAGAGCGATCATATTCAGAATCCCATACACCCCTCCAATTCCAGATAGACCCCATGTTCATCAGAGGAGTTCCAGAAAGCTCCAGTTCAAAAGATTCAACAGAAGAAACAGACC
The DNA here is from genome assembly GCA_944389105.1 of uncultured Spirochaetaceae bacterium. GTDB lineage: Bacteria > Spirochaetota > Spirochaetia > Sphaerochaetales > Sphaerochaetaceae > Ornithospirochaeta. The sequence continues at coordinate 83,692 of CALXLD010000006.1, forward strand.
AATATGCATATACGGTGGCACTACCATGAAGAAAGTTTCCAGTATTCTGAATCTCAAGATCCACCTCTTCCTCCTGCTCTGACAGGCGAAGCAAAGGAGAAGCTGTCAATCCAAATACCCTGAAATCATGATTGCTCTCAGCAACATTGAAATGCATCTCAAGAGTAATAGGTGCTGCAATATTCTCCGATGCTATCGGATACAGGAAAATAAACAATGGAACTAACAATAGTGCCAGCCGTCTCATATTGATATCCTCTATCAGCCCTGACCACCACCAGCTGCTTGTGGAGTACCTTCAGTAATTGTCAGAGTAAGTGTTGCTGAATAATCTTTAGCAGCCTTTCCTGAAGCATCATCAGTTGTAATATTTACAGGGATTGAACCATAGGAACCTGTTGCAACTGATGGTGTATGTGTATATACCGTTTTAGCACCATAAGTATCAGCACTTGAAAGAGTTGTCTCTGTATTAACCTCCTCATCACTGGCCTTTGCATACCATTCACCAGTCCAGTTGATAGGATCAACACCGTCGGCTTTCAACTCTTCTCCAGAAAGAGTAAGATATACCGCCTCATTACTAAGAATCTGGTAATAAACGTATACAGTGCCTGTTGCTATAAGAGAAGTATCATTTTTTGAATCTTTAAGATCCAAACTTTCTGCTTCTGAAACAGATGAACCTGCAGTTACTTCTGTATTATCTGTAGTAAATCCAACCTTATAAACAGGTGTAAAAATATCATCACCGCCTGAAGAAAGGTTCAGATTGACTTCAAAGGTTTCACTGTTACCAACTGAAGTTATAGCCGCAAACAACATTCCTGCTGATATCAGCAGAATTCCGACAAGAACAAAAACTTTTTTCATTCCCCACCTCGCAATTAATTATTTTCCAGAAGCTCAATACTGAGCTCAGCTGCATATTCGCCAGGCAATACAGAACCTGAAATGTCCCAGTAAAACCTGATATCGACTACAGGAACAGCCAGACGTTCTCCTGCAGATGGTATATATACCCTTACAGAATCCGAATCCTGATCTTCAAAAATCTGGATATCGTCATCTGCATCTTCACTACGTTCAAATTCCATCCAGAAAGGAATGGAATCACCAAATGGTTCCCCATTCAGCGTCATATCTCCCATATTGAAATTGAGAATCACATCATATGCCTTGGATGAATTTCCGTAATAAAGAAGGGTTATCTCACGATAGCCGAAGTTATCTTCTACAATCCCGATCGGAAACACCCATGAATCCAGCAGCTGATGCTGTTCATTCTCTGAATCAATTTCAAAAACAAAACGATCTAGCCTGACAGCTTCAGGAGGAAATTCAACTCCGAAATCCTCTGGGACTATCGCATTAAGCGTCATAGACTCATTGCCCACAGCCCAAAGAGAAACAAGAGAGAAAATAGAAATAAAAACAATCAGCAGAAACTTTCTCATATTCCCCTCCTATTCCTCTGCTATGACATGGACATATATATCGCCAATATATCTGCCAGCAGCCATAAGATCTGTCTGGGGCATAACCTCCACCCAGACTTCCCCATCGAAACTGTGATAGTGGTAATATTGAACTGGATGATACGTTCCTCCAGAATAAGAATCCGATCGAGATTTTTCATTATTACATTTAGTCTTTATGAAATCAGAGGAACCACCAACCGCTGTTACCGGCGAAAAATCATAAGCATCTTCATTACCTGTGAATTCAACGTACTGATTCGACCCATCTGTATCTTCTACATAAACCATAAACGGGTTGCTGTTATATTCATCAGCCTCACTACCTGCTGAAACATGATACATCCTGAATATATTTGAATCTGAATTACTCCATGGATCTGGACTTGCAGACAGGAATAACCAGGTTTTATTTACATCTTCAGTTACATCACCTATCTGGTCACCATGCCCAAAATTATATAGATACGAAATATCTGCAACTTTTACAGGTTCTATATAATCTGGGTTAAGATTAATATTCTGAGACTCTGTAGTTGTACTTATATAAAGACTTCCAACTGATTCTGCAGGAGCTTCAAATGAACAATAGCCTGAGAAAGGAATAGTAATAGTTCTATTAACCGATATACTAGAAGTATATTCATCTTCCCAAGGGGATGTTGGAGAACCTACAGATGTACAGCCTCGCCTTTGCACTGTATATTCAAGATTCCATTCCATGTGAATAGTGACTTCTGCAGTGTAATCAGTTGCATCGGAAAGTGGGTAATAGACATTATTGTAAGTAACACCGTTATCATCCATTTCTCCTGGCAGCCCGATAATCAGGTCAAACCAAATATTAATATATTCCTTGTCTGGGCTGTCTCCGAATTTTATTTCATGAGGTGACGGATTATCAACAAGAATAAAATCTCTGTTAATCTTGCCTGTACCACCTGCTCCTGGGTTGTCCACAGATTCATAATTAGGTATCAGATACAATACAAATGGCCTTTTATAAGATGTATCAGACTGGGAAACGAACATGAAATCACTAGGACAATCAATAGTCACTGTAATTTCACTATCAGAATAATTCCATATAACACGTTGTTGATAATGATTCAAAAAGCTACCAGAAACATCGTCGTCCGTGTAATGATCATTTGTATATAGCCCTTCCGCAATTCCATGGGCAATCATTTGATAACTGTAATAGAAGCCCGGTGTATCACCTGTTGTATCATTAGGCTCCTCAATATCAGCACCCCATGCAATAGTCTTTTGCCCTTCTCGCATTGGATAATAGTTTTTTTCATCTCTTAGGTTTATATCCGACCACCCATCATAAGGATATAAAGCAAATATCATCTGATTTTCGATATAAGCATGGAGTTTTTCCTCACCTGTTTCAGCCTCCAGCAATGAGGAAATACAAATTAATATAAATACAAAAATGATTATATTTTTCTTCATTATTCACTCCTTATCATGAGGGTGACCTGTGCTGAATAGCTTCCAGGAGGGACAAGAGAATCATCATCAACTATCGAGGAGCTGCTGTCCGTGAATTTGAAGTAGACATTCTCATTCAGGATTCCAATGTAATTAGAAACAAAGAACTCATCGGAATATCTGTCACCGAGAATATCAACGATCCTCATTTCAGGATCACTTGTATCCGCCTCGTTGGTCCGGCTAGAATATCCTTCAGTTATTGAGGCACTCCGGGTTTCTGTGTTGTATCTGAAATACTGGGTATCGGAATCATTTGATAGCCTGTATGCAAAGCTGATTATATAATTAAGGTCCCTAGGGGTTTGATCTGCTGTCGGAGTACCATCGAATTTCAGTTTTGTGGCTTTGATGCCAAGCACAAAGCTGTCATTTGCAACAAGTGACCATTCTGCTATTTTTCTTCCTGCACCGGTATTTGTACTCTGAACCTGAACATCCTCAACATTGAAAGGCATTCCAAGTCTGTAGTTCTGGGACTGTGCTGGAACAGCTTCTATAGCGATATCAACAACACTTCCGACTCCTCCCTGTATCTGGAAGCCTTTGGACATATCCTTCCAGCCTTCCTCTGCACTGATTGAAGAGGAGAAAGCTGTGATAATCATAATCATTAACAGAAATGCTTTTTTCATCCTCCCCTCCTAGCTAGTTGTTATCGTGACAGTGACAGTTGAGATATATTCGCCATTTGACGCTGCCTCATATTCCCCACTGCTTATAATCGAATAGACTGCACCTCTAGCAATCCATATATCATCAGTAGTTTTTCCTGCTCCTGCAGGAGAAGTAATACTGACGCCAGTATGTAAACTCGCTTTAATTTCTCCTGAAGTAACCCCCCATTCATCATCATTGGCCTCATCAACACGTGAAATAGAGAATCCGCCCGCTGATTCAGTCTTGCTTGTACCATTGAAAATGACATTCTCATTTACAAGACCAAAATAGGCATTAACTATGTCACTGCCACCATCTTTCTTAAAGGAGGACAGAGTTATATCTATGTCATAATTGCCCGGCAGGTTTCCATCCAGCCGGTATGAAAACAGGATTCCTCCATAAAGATCCGAAGTTGTCTCATCAGATGGCAGCCGTCCAAGAAAATCCTCAATATAATCAGAGATATCCAGCCTGGCCTGATTGGTTGTGGAAACATCGGATGTGCCTTCGACAATATTGAGGCTTCCACTCAGGGCATCCGTGATTGTAAGCTCGATGAATTCTTCTTTTCCGCCAAGCTTATATGCTTTGATCTCAAGCTGGACCTCATCAGATACGGCGGAATAACAGGGGAAGATGATAATCATCAATGTTATGAGGCATATAGCAATCTTTCTCATACAGCCTCCTGCATCTCTGGGTAGAGCATTGCCCAGAAATCATCGCCCGTGATATACGGTCCGTTATCAAATGTATACATTGATGAATAAACATCAGGGAGGGTAAGATACTCTCTCTCAGGATTCTCAAGAAGCTGAATATCAACAGCATGTTCCTCATTTTCCTCTACAGCAAAACTGTAGAGAATCCAGCCACCATCATACGGAACATCAAATGCATATCTGCCTGGCATGAGATCGGAAATTACAAACCTTCCCTCATCATCGGTGAAAACATAGTATTCAGATCCAAGAGTGGAAACTGAATCATCTTCTATTGTGATCATATATACAGGAGAAGAACCATTTCTCCAGATGCTGCCATCTGGAAGCTCTACGACTCCAGAGAGCGAATACTTGTTATCGGCAGTAAGGTGAAGCACATATCCATTCCTTCTTGAAGCAGGGATTGCCACATCAAATGAAGTAGAAGAACCGAATGAATTGCTGTTGAAGCTATAGACAGAGAGCGAAGAAGCTCTATTCAATGACAGTCCTGTATAAAGCCCTACTCCGAAGAATGTATCAAGCGGATTGGACATCGAGCTGCCTACTGCACCAACTGATACTTCATTTCCCTTTAGTGCTCCGTGCTGTGATACAAGTATATAATTCGATGGAATATACGAATTGAAGGCCATCAATCCATCTGCAAATACAGATGATGTAGAGAGCGAGAAGTTACCTGTAAGCGTATTGAAGGAATCAGAACCGTAGATATTCGCACTAGCATTGAACTTATCGCCAGAATATGAATAGCCAGCATCAAATGAGTAAGAATCAAACGATGCAATCTCTGCAGGGGTTGTATCAACACTGACAGAAAGCGAATGATCTCCAGCTGTCATATCAACATCAGCAGAAAGCCTTGTACTGGATGCACTTACTGTTGCACGTGCTGGACTGAACCTGATCGTGGCGCTCGCCCTTGCATAAATACTCGGGGCTTCAAGACCTACCCCGCTTACAGAAAGACCTGCGCTCATATAGACATTTCTCGCAGCAGAGAGCGAAAGTGAAAGAGATGCGCTGTAAAGAGGTTCCGTTATTGAATCCGTCCTTATCGTTCCGGAAAGAGAAAGACCCCACCCAAGTATTCCCACAGTCCCGGAGAAACTGGAGGAAAGCATGAAGGAATGCCTATCAGGGCGATTGGCAAGATCTGTGTCATAGGAAAGACCGAAATTCATTGAATTGAGAGGACGCCATCCCGTGAATACCTGATGCCCTATCCTTGCGTAAATATCAGGCAGAAGGAAATTGCCATAATCATCGCTTTCCTCTGTTATATTGAGATTGTATCTCGTTGTTCCCAGGATATTGGCGTGAGTAAGCTCAAGAGCTGTTGCGAATGAAGGTATGAAGAAACTTTCAGTAGATACCCTGTTCATGAAAGCAAGGGATGCATCCATTGTAAGGCTTTCGGTAAGTCCGGCCTGAACATATCCGCCAACCGAAATATTCCTTGCATCATACTCAAGGCTTCTGTTATTGAACCAAGGTATCCTCACAGCTCCCGGAATCATATCGCTGTCGCTGTCAACGATGCTCCGTCCTGTTGTCAATGCTCCTCCGAAATAAACCTCTCCCGGAGCAAGCAATGAGCTGGCGTAAACAAGATCGATTTCCGTTTCAGTGGCAGGAGAGCCATCAAGAGGAGTAACGACAATCCTTATCTTATTCACTCCTGTATAAAGCACGAAGTCACGGAGGCTGTAATTACCAGGGCTAAGCGTTCTTCTGAAGATCTCCCTTCCCTCATTGAATATCTGGACATCTGATTCAGTATCAATCGAGATTATTCTTTCGACATGGCTTTTTCTCGTCGCATCTGGACCGCCATATTCAATGGCCTTGTCGAATCGGATACCTATATCTGTTCCAGAAGGAGAAAGAAGTTCTGAAGATATATTTCCCCATGAAAGCCTAATCATCTGATCGGGGAAATCATAATGGAACTCATAGCTTCCCCAGTCAAACTGCACACCAGTGAGGGAGAAGCGCAGCGCATAATCAAAATCAAGGAAAAGATCATAGAGCCTGAGACGGTTATCAGTCCTGAATGTGAATCTGAGCGAATTGGCAAAACTGTACGTTGGCAGTATCCTGAAATTGCCGGAAAGAGTGTATCTTGTTGCCCAAGAGAACGCTGCAGGGTCAAGCACTGTCGCACCGGAAATTGGAAGCCTTCTCAGAGATCCCCTTGATACACCTCTGACACTGAGTATCTGTACAGGCATATCAGATACGGAGAAATTAAGAGTAACCAGATACGAATCATTATCAAATACGGCATCTACTCCAGCTGAGATAAGATCAGATTCTGAAAGATATTCCTTATTTCCAAAGAAAATCCTGTTCTCGGCTTCGTCAGTTATAGCCCCATCAATATAATCCTTCAGTTCAGCTGAACTTATAGAGGCAACACCACCCTCTACAAGTGTCGTAATGCTTCCTACTTCATTGTTGTTTATCACAAGCGTCATATAGTAGATGCCATCATCGAGCAGGAGCTCATCCTCTCCAGCAATATAGAATGTTGACCAGAAATCCTCTGCCCTATCAAAAGCTGTCGGAATGTCTTCTTCCGGCTTCTCAGCAGAAAAGGCCGATGTTGCCACACTCTCTTCCGCAACGCTAGTTTCAGGTACTAGAGCCGTTTCTGGCACATAGCTGCTGGGGGCTGCAGTCTGGCCTGATGCAATGGAGCTTTCCTGGGGCACTGGGACAGAAGGATCCAGGTCAATGACTTCAACAGCAGGAACCGGCCACTCAAAGCTTGTGATCGTATTGAAGACGGAAGGAGATGATGGAGTTTCAGCAGAGACTCTAATAGTATTCTCATCCGGCTCAGGCTTCAGGGGTATAACGGGTTCCGTGTCTTTGTCATTGGATACAGAGGAATCCAGATCAATGATTTCCATATCCGGAACCGGACGCTCAAAGCTTGTAATTGTATTGAAGACCGAAGGAGATGATGGAATTTCAGGCTTATCTTGTACAGCAGCGGCATTAGGACTCTGGAAAGTTCCTGTCTCAATGCTATAATCTTCACGATAAGAAGAGAACGGCTCATCGTCCATTTCAGCAGGAAGTTCGGTGATTGTGGGGGTGATGTGCTCTTCCAGCTCATTATCAGGTATCTCATAATCTGCTTTCGCAGCTGCATCGTCTGTGGATTGAAGCTGGCTTTCGGGAATTTCAGACTCTACCACAGATGGTGCTGCGACTAGTACTTCATGCTCTGAAGAGAAGAGTACATGAATAATTCCTCCGATGAAGAAAACAAGAATACCGATAGAAAAGACAAGCAGAGCCGTTCTCTTAGTATCATCCGTACTTCCTGCAATGCAGAGGTTCATAAGTACAGATGATATCAAGAGAATGACATAACCCAGCAGCACAGAAATCCCCTGCCCTAAGTTCTTCTGAAACAGGGCCAGGAAAGCTGTGATTCCCGCTGTTATGGCAGATAAAATGATGACGAAAATACGCCGAGTCATATCTCGTACCTTCTCAATTCTCTGAATTCTCTGAAATCAGCTTAAGACGAATACGTGTAATCGTAGCTTATATCAGCTGTAACCGCCCCAGCTCCTGACAGGACATCAGGCATATCTATCACTGTCCTCAGCCGCGAGTTTGCAAGTAGATTCTGCCCTTTAAGCGGTCCGAGTTCTTCTTCTGATAATACATATGAAGAACCATCATCTCCTGTAAGCGTTATTGCAAGGTTATTGAGCATCTGATGAACGCTGCCAGTATTCTCCAGGACAATCTCAAGTTTTCCTTCCTCTGTTTCCGACACAGCCGGCGCAACGCTTTCAACGATCCTGGATGGACGCACATACGCGCTTGTCGAATAGACAAAAAGGAAAGAAATCATCTGCCCTGATTCATTATCCTGAGCACCGCGAGGCATTGCTATCTGCTCCGATATAATCCTGAATGAAAGTTCTCTGGTAACTGTCTGAGGTCCACGATACTGGACTCTGACAAGCTGAGTCGAATCCGGCCTTATGATCATCCGGCTAGGCTGGATGGAGAAATAAGCTGATCCATCCTGATTAGCTTCATTTCCATCGATATCAACGATTCTCTGCTCTGCCCTCACCTCAATTGCTATCGGAGCATCTGAATCATTGACAATAGTATAGACCTTGGCACTCCCCGCACCACTTGGGTCATACGTCACATTCAGCGGTGATAACTGATAAGCCATCACCGAGAATGGCAGCAGAAACAACAGTAAAATCACTGCCACACTTCGTCTGGCGAACATACACGTCTCTCCCTTCAAGAGTTTTTCAGACTCTAAAGACATGAATTCCCTAAACGCTGTTTTATCTACTAAGATTACCCCCCCCCAGTACCAGTTTAAAACCCTTCACAAAAACAGCTTTCCGTGAAGATCCCTGGCAGGTCCAGAACAATTGGGAGAGAAGGAAAAACGAGTATTTTACAACGTTTACCTTCCAACCTTAGAATAGGACACCCCTTCCTATCTGGTTTTTAACAGTTCCTATATATTGGAAGAAAAATGTGATGTCAAGTAAAAAAAATACGAAACGTGGATTTCACGCGATGAATCAGTATTTTTTACATTAGAATATACCGGAAATGCGTAAAATCCCTTAGGTTTTTCTGAAAATATACATTTTAGCGAAAAATGTAAAGAAAAATATCCAGACAGAAAATATACTGTTTATACTCTTTTCCCTTTCCTTCTCAATGCCATAGCCTCCACAGCTTCCCAGTAAGTGCGGACAAAGCTATCTGGTGAGAGAGGATATGCATCCGATGCAAAAGAAAGCAGCCTTGACTGAATCTCCACAGGACTGGAAGCGGGGACCGAAAGCTCATACTCTTCCCCTACCCATCTGCTTTTCTGATCATCATGCCACACTTCAGAGGATACCCTGATTGCAGCATCCCCGCAGAACCGCATTGTGTACCACTCTGGATCATCTTCTCCCTGCCCGAGGAATATTCCATACGAAGAATCAAGAATCTCTTCTATTTCCTTGTCATCATGCGGAAGGGCTTCACGGATAGCAACGACCACGCTCTCTGCACGGGAAAGCCTGAATGTCCTGTTTCCCTTCTTTTTCCTGTCATAGCCGAGAAGGTACCATAGCCCCTGATAATTAACCAGACGAAGGGGATCGACTTCCCTTTTCTCAGCCACGGCCTCAGGAGTCTTCCTATACTCTATGATCACTTCCTTGTTTCTATCAAAAGCCTCGAATATAGGAGAAAGAAACCGTTCATCATCACCATAGCTTCTTACAGGTGTCCTGTAATCTATGTGGGACAGTATACGCCTCATTGAAAGAGGAAGAGCGCTGTTTATCTCATTCTTCCCTGCAAGGTTCCCTGTCATTGACCCCATCACAGCAAAAGACACAAGCATGTTCTCCCTCCAGCCTGAGAGTACATCGGAATCCTTTGCCAGGCGATATGCCATAATGCCCCTATCGAAAACCAGCAGATCAGGAGATGTCATTATCCTGTAACGGATATACTCAATGTCCCTCGCGGCCTGCCTTTCCGTAACTTCATAGCGCTCCGAGATATCACGGAGCTTTATGCTGCCGTTTTCCTTTGAAAGCTGGTAAAGAATATCAAACACACGTTCCGTCTGGCTCATAGGAAAATCTTACTTGTTCCTGCAGCAGAATTCCAGCATTATAGGAAAAATCATTATATTAGATAATATTTTTCATTCCGTAATCGCAATTTAAATAATGATTGAATATTCAAATATATAAAATTATATAGTAAATACTGACATACTCTTCTTTATCCGTATAAACTCTTATATATGATAGAACTTGCACTTCCAGCAGGAACAATTAAAGAAGCCATCGCTGCATTCAGAGCAGGTGCAGATGCCGTTTATTTCGGAATGAAGGATTTCTCAGCAAGGAAAGGGGCTGGGAACTTCTCAGCAGAAGACCTTTCAAGAATACGCAGGTACGCACTGGAAAACGGAAAGAAAATATACATAACGGTAAATACGCTTATAGATGATCAGGACTTCCCAAAGCTTTATGAAGTCCTGAAGACCATTGATTACTATGGCTGCGATGGTCTCATCATCCAGGATCTGGGAGTTGCCAGGATAGTCAGAAAGGAATTCCCAGGACTTCCGCTCCATGGTTCAACACAGCTTGCAGTCCATACCGTCAGCGGAGTAAAAGCACTGCAGGAACTTGGCTTTGAGCGTGTCGTGCTTTCCAGGGAGCTGAACCTCTGCGAGATAAGAGACATAAGAAAAGCCTGCCCCGATATAGAGCTGAAGGTCTTCATACATGGAGCACTCTGCTATGGCTTCTCAGGGCTCTGCATGGCTTCCCACTGCATAACAGGACGTTCTGCTAACGAAGGAAGCTGTGCCCAGATATGCCGATCCTGGTTCCGTGATCTTGAAACCGGAAAGAGGTACTATCCATTCTCGCTGGAGGATCTGGATGCAGGAAAGCTTGTAAGAGAGCTTATGGATATAGGGATAGACAGCCTTAAAGTAGAAGGGAGGCTGAAGGGAGCGGAATATGTTGATGCCGTCACACGCTACTACAGGGCAATAATCGACGGACATGATCCCTCGCCATACCACCATGCTGTCGCTGTCTCATTCCAGAGGAAGGCAGGTCCAGGATTCCTCATCCCGCTTAACCCTGGACACGACAGGCTGACTACAGGTCCTTACCCAGGGCACAGAGGAGAGAGAATAGGAAGGGTACTCGACCAGAGAGGACGGAAGCTCCTTGTCGAGACTAAAAGAAAGATAAAACAGTATGACGGGCTAATGATCCTCATTCCCGACAAAGGTCTTTACACTCCATACAGATTCTCTGCGAAGATAATAGAAGCCATAGACGACAGAGCTATATTGATACTGCCGGATGATGAGAATATTGAAAGGGGTTCAGACCTCTATATGATCTCGGACAGCTCACTCAATATGAAAGCAATATCCGAGAACGAGCTTCCGCTGATGAAAAAAAGCATCGAAGCGGATATCACGGTGAATCAGGACTCAATAACAGTATCAGCAGGAGGTTTGTCAGAAACCTATGAAGCTGATCTGCTTCCATCAGAGAAATCACCGGAAAAGGCAATTACCACGATTTTCTCACAGTCGGGGGAATACAGCATACAGCTTTATCCAATAAGAATAGAGAACAGATCAGGGCTAGGCAGCTGCTACATCAACCCATCGATACTGAAGAAAGCAAGAAGGGATTTTCTGGAAAAGCTTTCAGAAAAACTGGTTGATAGAAGAGAATACAAAGCAGAGGCAGCCGCTTCGGACTATATAACACTTCCTAGAAGATCACGCCTAGACGGTGAAAGGACCCCGTGGAACACGGAAGGAAGAGTTATTGATAACAGGACATATTTCTCATTCCCCGCTGTAAGGTACAACGAGGAGGAGATTTTCAGGGAAATGGAGCAGAAGCTTGAAAAAGCCTCCAATCCTGTAGTCGGGCTGAATAATATCGGGGACATAATCTTTGCTGAAAAACATCCAGAGTACAGCTATTTTGCAGATATCTATCTCTATCTGCCAAACAGGGAAAGCGCAAAACTCCTCAAAGAGCGGATTCCATCACTCATAGGCGGATACTTATGGCTTGAAAGAAATAGCTGCGAAGAACCCTGGCCTTTTGCTCCTACTATAGTAGAAAACTATGTTCCGCCACTATTCATTTCAAGGGCCTGCTACCGCCATGATGGGCTTGGACTCGACTGCCGTGGCTGCACAAGGCATAATACATTCCATGCAGAGCAGAATGGTAGGAAATATATAATTTTCAATGATAACTGCACTACAATCGTAAGAGAGGAAAGGGAACACAGAAGATGTACGCTGAACTCTCAAATCTGACCAGAGGAACACTTGCCATAATAAGCCATTCTCTCATACTGTACCTTCTCTCAACGCCTAAGCCTGATATAAAGCATCCGGCAATCATATGGGGTGCATTGACCTTGGTTATGGAGGCTCTGGTTGTATTCGTCTCGTTCTTCCTCGGCTACTATTTATGGGCAGTCTCATTTTTGTATTTTGTGCTGATAATCTCTTACTTTATTGTGTTTCTAACGATTTCCTCGGGATTATTAACAAAGAATATCTTCATATTCATGTCCTATTCTGCCTATTTCATGCTATCTGTAGGTGTTGCAGACCTTATTACGACCATCTTCTTCAATGGCAATCCCTTTATGCAGGGAATAATAAGACTGCCATTCACACTTATTCTGATAGTACTCATAAAGTGGCCATTGAAACCATTTCTGTCGGACTGGGTTTATAAGATAACAAAGGGATGGGGAATACTTGCTATATTCTCCACTACTGCTACGGCTGTTGCTTCAATAATCTCAATAGCCGGACTTTTCCTAATAGATGACAAAGTAGTCCTGCTATGGTTGCTGCTGCTGTTTTCTTTCATGATAATTGCTTCCATTGCAATCATCATACGGATGATAAGGCTTCTGGATGAACGTCAGACTCTCCTTGCTTCCAAGTATCAGGAAGAAATACTTAAAAATGAGCTGAAAGCCGAAGCCGAGTTCGTTGATAGCGCAAAGCAATTCAGGCATGACCAGAGACATCATGACATGATACTCCTTGAGCTCATTGAAAGCGGCAAAGATAAAGAAGCCATAGAATATCTGAAGAATCACACATCAGGTCTTAATGAAATAGCTCTCGTATCCTGGTGCGAGAACATAACGCTTAATGCGATTATCAGGCTGACTGCAAGGAAATGCGCAGATCTATCAGTTCCATTTACAGCTTCAGTCATCTTTCCGGAGAAGACGGAGCTTTCCAACATAGAGATCGGTACTGTTTTCGGCAATCTGCTGGAAAACGCAGTAGAAGCCTCTGTGAAAACGAAAGACCCCAGAATCGAGATGAGTTCCAGGATAAACAACGGCAATACTGTCATTGCTGAAATAAGGAATAAGACTGATGTGATTCCTTCTTTTGTTAATGGTTTTCCTTTAACGACAAAACAAAATGGCGGCACCGGCATAAAAAGCGTAAGGAATGTGCTGGAAAAGCATAATGGGCTTATAAGATGTTTTGTTGAGGATAATACTTTCTGTACTCAGATCATATTTCCATTGTAAAACAGCTGCCCCGAAAGCTCTGAGGCAGCTGTCTGTCCTTACCTGATTCCGTAGCGGGAAACAAAGGCTTCCGCATTCTGGATTGATCCTCCTGCAGCACCTTTTACAATATTGTTCACGAGGAGCACGAAACCAATCTTTCCGTTCTTTTTCTTCAGACGTCCTGTATAGACGACCATGCCTTTTGGATTCCCCCAGAAAGCATACTTTGGCTGAGGGAATGTAGGAGCATCGGAGTACACTACAGGCTGTTCCGGAGAAGATGGAAGGTCTGAAGCTTCCTTGAAATCCGCCCAGTCCTTTATGATATCTTCGATTTCCACTTCTTTTTCAAAATCAAGCCATACAGTCTCAAGATGACCGAACATTACAGGAACACGTACTGTATATGCATATACATCAGGATCGATTGACAGGATCTTCTTTACTTCCTTTTCGATCTTCTCTTCTTCTCCCCCGATATATGGTATGCAGTTATCTGTGATATCAAAGGAGGAAAGTCCTGGATATCCAGCTCCGGATACACTCTGATAGCTATTGATTGTAATTGTCTTGATTCCGTACTTCCTAAGAGGAGCAAGAGCCATTGCAAGTCCTGTTGTTACACAGTTCGCATTTGTTACACAGAACCCTGTCTGTGGATAACCCTGCTCTCTGATCAGATCAAGCTGTTCCATATTAGTCTCTGGAATGAGAATAGGAACATCTGTGTCGTAGCGCATTGCAGCTGCATTGGAGAACACATAGAATCCCTCTGCCCTCAGCTGTGGCTCAGCTTCTCTTGCTACTGCTGCAGGAAGCGCAGAAAAGACGATTCTTACTCCTGCGTTCTTCATCTCAGAGAGGCTGAACTCCTTCACTTCGATATCCTTGATTACCTCAGGCATCTCGAAAGGCATGACCCAGTGAGCAGTAGCTCCATACTTCTGACCTACTCTCGCTGCCGATGCAGTAACATAGCTAAGCTCAAACCACGGGTGATCAGAAAGCATCCACATAAAGACCTGTCCGACCGCTCCTGTAGCACCGATGACAGCAACCTTGATTTTCTTATCCATCATTGCCCTGCCTTATACATGATATTTGAGTGAAGGATACAGTTGAAATCCCCCAGTTGCAATAGATATGACAATAATTTGCATCAGTTGCAATTATTCCATCTTCTTGGTATATTCTCAGTCAGTCCCGGGGCCGTAGCTCATCTGGCTAGAGCGATTGAATGGCATTCAATAGGTAGTCGGTTCAAGTCCGATCGGCTCCACTCAAGACAACTCCTTGGTAATCAGGGAGTTGTTTTTTCTCTTATTTCTGCAGGCTACTGTGAACCGAATAACGATTGGCGACAGCTGAATGGTATCTCCAGCTCCTTCTGATTACCAAAGAGATAAGGCTGGCATGAGAACGGGCATAGACTCTCTCAGATGATCTCTCCTGCCCAAAGTCTTTCTAGAAAGTATTCGAAAGGCATTATCATTATGCCGTCATCAAGCATTTCCGCAGCAGGGGTCCTGCATACAAGGATGCAGGCTGAGAAGATGCCTTCTTCCTTCAGTGCACGAAGTCCCTTGAGATCGAAAGCAGAAGGATTCCTGGTCGTTTTCGTTTCTATGGCAACAGAATCCCCGATTACGAAATCCACCTCAAAATTGGAAGCAGATCTCCAGTAACAGAGACTCTCATCAAGCTCATTGTAATCCAGATAAGCTCTGAGTTCACATCCAATATAGTTCTCAAACGCCTTTCCGAACTCAGCAGTGCCATCTGCAGGAGGAGCTGCGCCTATGGCTTTTCTAGCAACACCTATATCAAAGAAATAATACTTACTCTTAGTTATTGCTTTGCGTTTTCTTGTCTTGCGATAGCCTGGCACCTCGATTATGACCAGCGAATCTTTCAGAACCTGATACCATTCAGCTACTGCAGCCCTGTTCACTCCGATATCGTTTGCCATATTCGAGAAGTTTACCATCTCTGTATTGTTTATTGCGGCAATCCGCAGAAAGTCCGTGAACGTAGGGAGATTCCTGGTAATTCCTTCCTCCATTATCTCCTCCTGAAGATATGCCTTTATGTAGTTTCTCAAAAGGATGTCGTAGCGACTGCTCAGGTACATTGATGGTATGAGACCTCTCGAAAAGACCTTCTCAAGTCCAAAATCAAGTTCCTTCACTTCTGGATACACCAGTGGGTGCATGTAGTTAATCCCAGCACGTCCTCCGAGCAGGTTCACACCCTTCTCGCGCAGCCGTCTTGCACTTGAGCCTGTAAGCAGGAAGCGGAAATCAGTCTCCTCTATCAGAGAATGGATTTCATCGAGCAGAAAAGGCACCTTCTGTATCTCATCGAGTATTACAAGACCAGATTTCTTTCCAGTCATCCGGAGCTGGTTTCTCAGAAGTGAGGGATTCGCTTTTATACGGGCTACAAGAGAGACGTCCAGGAGATTCCAGTAAAGCACTGCCTCTTGCCTCAGCTCGTTGCGTATGTATGAGGATTTCCCAGTCTGCCTAGGACCGAATAAGAATTGTGATCCATCTTCAAGCACATCCTTCAAATCCAGTATTCTATGAATGTATTCTTTTGCCATAGGCCCCTCCAGATGTGATTATTGCTGACAGAAATCCAGTCAAATATCATGATATTTGATAAAAAGTTTAGCAATTATCATCAAATAATACAAATATTTTCAAACAAAACAATGAGATTGCTGATGCAATTTCATTATCGAGATAGCTCCAGAGCTGAGCCTGATATTCCCATGGTGCTCTTGCGTGAATTCTAGTCGGTACTCTAATCGTAATTTTTCTAAATTGCCATAAACACTATCTTCATCAATACATTTTCCGGATTCAATCCGTAGGACAGAAGTACTTTTCTCTATCAGAAATAGCTGAAAATTTCTGCATTTATATGCAGATATTTTCAATATTATTTGACGCTGGCTCTATATCACAGGAAGCAACTCAAGGCTCTTATCCAAGGATATCATGACTGAGTTCAGAGGCCGGGGAGATAGCAGCGAGGTTTTTCCTCTTTCTTTCAAGGAGTATCTTTCAGCTTTCGACAAGGGGAAAGAAGATGTCTTCAATGATTATCTTCTATATGGCGGACTTCCATACACTCTGACACTTGCGACCCACGAAGAAAAAGCGGCATATCTCTCATCTCTTTTTACAGAGATATATTTTAAGGATATAGAGGAGCGGTATTCCATTGAAAAGGAATATGTCCTTGAAGCATTGGTGGATTCCATATATTCATCAGTAGGCTCATTAAGCAATATCAAACGGCTTGCTGACAGCATAAACAGTTCTTTGAGCCTGAAAGCCGGCAGCCAAGTCTCAAACAATACGATAGCAAGCTATCTCTCTTATGCAGAGGATGCCTTCCTGCTGTCAGCGGCAAGAAGATATGATGTCAGAGGGAAAAAGTATTTTGAAAGCCAGAAGAAATATTATGCTACTGATTTAGGACTAAGGAATGCAAGGCTGAACTTCAGGCAGATTGAACAGCCACATCTGATGGAGAATGCCATATACATCTATCTGAAGCAAAAAGGATTCCTCGTGGATGTCGAAGTGATTGAAAAAAGCCGGGTCAATGAAAACGGAAAGAGCGAAAGAGTGAAATACGAAATCGACTTTGCCGTGAACAAAGGAATGTACCAGTACTATATTCAGTCTGCTTACTCCCTTGAGAGCGATGAGAAAAAAAGAAAAGAGCTTTATCCATTCTCAATTACCGGAAACTTGTTTAAGAAAATAGTCGTAACCAGGCATGAGCTTATGCCGCACTATGATGAAAACGGTATCTTCCATATCGGAATAGAAGACTTTCTCCTTGGAGACTATCTATCTGGCTGATAATAGTCTTCTAATCTATCTATATGCGCCATAGACTTCACTTATCAGTTAATGAAGATAGAAGAATATAGAGATATTTCTTTCCAGCACGTTGCTGCAGTCTGAGAACTTCAGGGCACTCCTCACTTACTGCTTCATAGAACCTGACAATCTATTTAAAAACAGCGGCGTGTAAATCATCCTTCCATCTCCTCTTTCGCTAAGCATCAGAGCGATGCTGTCAACTTCGGAAACAATAGGCTCAATGCGCCCTGTTCCTGATGTCGTGATTACACGCCTGCCAAGTGTTATATGCGGTCTGAATTTTCTCTTCTCAAGCTTGAATCCACGCTCAGCAAGAGAGGAAGACAATGAACGCTGAAGATCCAGAAGTGATTTATTCCCCTCAGCTCCTACCCACCAGATATCCCCATCAGGCCGGCTGAAGAAACCAATACGATCCATCTTGAGTGAAAAAGGCTCCATCTTAACAGAGGCAACTGCCTCTTCTGCAAGCTTCTCCTCTCGGGATGAGCATTCCCCAAGAAAATTCAGGGTAAGATGCAGGTTATCTCTCTGCACGAAGGAACCAGATGAAGATTCATCGTGGATTCTATCTCTCCATTCAGAAAGCTTATCAACAACAGCATCAGGAAAAAGAACTGCAATAAATAAACGCATATTCTGATTTTACACCACAAAGGAAATGGCAGGAACACTCCTGCCATTGATAAGTACTCACCCTTTCAGTTTTTTCTTTTCATCTTCAGATAGGAACGCAGAAGGCGCTGGGTCAACACCAAGCTTCCACTCAATAGCATTAACGATGAAGAACGTAACAGTACCTACTGCACAGCCAAAGACAACAGGAAGTATTCCAAGGTAGAAATCTCCTCCTGAAAGTATCTGCCATATGATAACACCGATTGTTCCTGTCACTATTGAAATCTGCCCAGAGTGCTTTGTTGCTCTAGGAATAACCATTCCAAGCCCATAGGCTGCAAATGGACCAGCGCATCTTATAGCAAAGGCAAAAGTATTCATCGTTACGATATTTATCTGCATCAGGGAAATGAACATAGCTACAGCGCAGAAGATTACATTGCAGGTTCTTGTCCAGAAGATCATACCCTTATCAGAAAGACTTCTGCATTTAGCGCTATAGTGCACCATGATATCATTCATGAACATCGTAGACATACAGAGGAGATTGGAATCTGCAGAAGACATTGTCGCAGAAATGATAGCTGCAGAAACAACTCCCGTAATGATAGTAGGTGCAAAATGCTCTGTTACAGCCATCATAGCAGTTGGACCGGTTATTCCAGGAATTGCATCCCTCATAGCAAGAGCCGCAAGACCAAGGAGTGTCGGGAACACTGCCATTGCGGCCATGAGAACACCGGAAAGAAGGGAAGCACGGAATGCTGTCTTCTCATCCTTAGCACTCTCGAAACGGCTTATCATCTCAGGGCCTGAGAGGAATGTACAGAAATAATTGAAGATATATCCAATGATGACAACCCAGCCTATCTTAGTCGGATCAAGCTGCTCTCCAGGCAGCTTTGCGGATATGGCTTCCCATCCGCCGCATCCATTGAGAACAATAGGTGTTGCAATGGCAAGACCGGCAAGGATGATTATGAACTGGACAAGGTCAGAAACCTGATCAGCAATCATACCGCCAAGCGTTGTATATAAGATGATTATGACACCCGCAATGATGAGACAGACATTCATAGGTATGCCTGTAAGCGTGGCGACAACTGATCCGGAAGCAGCAACCTGTGATGAAGTAAGGCAGAAAAGCGCAAGGATGTTCAGGACCGCAGAGAAAACGGAGCTTCCCTTTCCGAAACGCCTTCCTATGACCTCCGGTATTGTTACAGCCATAGTCTTTCTGATACGGGGTGCAAAATATGCAAGAGGTATCATCGCAACTGAAGCTGCAAGGACATACCAGATTGCACTCATACCCCATGTTCCGAAAGCCTTGTCAGCAAGACCTGTTGTAGAACCTCCGCCAATGTTGTTAGCAGACAGGGAGAAGGCAACCATAAAAAGGCCCATTCTTCTTCCGGCCAGCATGTAATCACTGCTTGTCTTTATCTTCAGTTTTCCGACTATGAAACCAATGACAAGCATTCCGATAAGATAAAAAAGAACAATAATAAGCGCACCGGAATTTATTTCCATAGCTTTCTCCTTTTTATTTATGATAACACAGCTTCTCTTCAGATTGACTGCAAGGAATAAATAGAGTACCTTATTGATAACGATTATCAATAATGGAGGCTCGTTATGAAGAAGTACATCTGCAATCTCTGTGGTTATGTTTACGATGAGGCTGCTGGCGATCCAGACAACGGAATCGCACCAGGAACCAAGTGGGAAGATGTTCCAGAGGACTGGGTCTGCCCTCTCTGCGGCGCTGGCAAAGAAGAATTCTCACCAGAGAACTGATTATAGAAACAACCGGAGGCAACTCCGGTTTTTCTATATTAAAGGCCCGGAGGAAAGATCCTGACGGGCCCGGGGAAGGTCACACGTAGAAGAGCATCTCTCCATATGTAGGATATGGCCAGTTCTTCTGTCCGACTATAAGCTCAAGCTTATCACAGAAATCTCTTGCAGTATCCATGCATGGAATAATCGTATTCCTGTAATAATGAGCCAGCGACGATCCCGAATAATCAGAGGCAAGGACCACCGAACGCTCAAGCTCCTTCACAGCTTTATATAGATCATTCTCAAGCCCTTCGATTTCAGCAAGTCTCTCCATCTCCGCATCAAGCTTCATTTCGGGAAGTGCGTTTTTCTTTGCCACAATTCCTTCTGCAATAGCTGAAGAGAATTCCATAACCGCAGGAAGAACCTGCTTATTGATCATATCCGTCATAGTGAGTGCCTCAATATGGATTGTCTTTGAGTACTCATCATTCAGAATCTCATAGCGCGAATGAAGCTCTACAGAGCTATAGATTCCGAACTCGCTGAAGAGTTCGATATTCTTTGGCGCAAGGAGAGTATCATAAGCATCTGGAGAGGAAGCAAGATTCATCAGCCCCCTCCTCTTGGCCTCCTCTACCCACTCTGCGCTGTAGTTATTGCCATTGAAGACAATCCTCTTATGCTGGATGTATGTCTCGCGGACAAGATCACTTACAGCAGATGTGAAATCATTGGCCTTGGAAAGTATTTCATAGAAATCCCTCAGCTCCTTTGCGACAATCGTATTCAGGACTGTATTCGGCTCAGCTACGGAGAAGGAAGAACCAAGCATTCTGAACTCAAACTTGTTTCCTGTAAAAGCAAAAGGACTTGTCCTGTTGCGGTCAGTCGTATCCTTAGGGATTGCAGGAAGAACGTGAACACCAAGCTGCATCTTCTCCTTTGTCCTTTCCGAGACAGGCTTTCCTTCCGCAAGAGCATCAAGGATTTCAGTAAGCTCATCTCCAAGGAAGACAGAAACAATAGCAGGAGGTGCTTCATTTGCTCCAAGACGATGGTCGTTACCGGCTGAGGCTACCGACATTCTCAGAAGATCCTGATACTCATCGACAGCCTTCAGCACGGCAACGAGGAATAGAAGGAACTGAGCATTATCTTTTGGGTTGTCACCAGGTTCAAGGAGGTTTGTGCCTTTTTCGGTTGAAATTGACCAGTTATTGTGTTTACCAGACCCATTAACTCCTGCAAATGGCTTCTCGTGCAGGAGACAGGCAAATCCATGCCGTTCAGCAACCTTCTTCATTATTTCCATCGTAAGCTGATTGTTATCTACAGCTATATTAGTTGTCGTAAAAATCGGTGCAAGCTCGTGCTGACAAGGAGCAACCTCATTGTGCGATGTCTTGGCGTAAATACCGAGTTTCCATAGCTCGCGGTCAAGATCCTGCATATATTCGGAAACACGGGTACGGAGAGCACCGAAATAATGGTCCTCCATCTCCTGTCCTTTCGGGGCCCTTGCACCAAGAAGCGTACGCCCTGTATAAATCAGGTCCTTCCTCTTTGCATAATCCTTCTTATCAACGAGGAAATACTCCTGCTCCGGACCTACTGTCGTAATGACGCGCTTTGCATCGGTTCCAAAGAGCCTGAGAATCTTCAAAGCCTCAGCAGAAAGGACTTCCATGCTTCTCAGAAGAGGTGTCTTCTTATCCAGGACTTCTCCGGAATAGGAGCAGAAAGCTGTAGGAATACAGAGTGTTTCATCCTTTATAAAAGCATAGCTTGTTGGATCCCATGCTGTGTATCCTCTAGCTTCAAAGGTAGCTCTCAGACCACCAGAGGGGAAAGATGAGGCATCCGGCTCACCTTTGATCAGTTCCTTTCCGGAGAATTCAAGAAGAATCTTCCCGCCATCGGCAGGTGCTATAAATGATTCATGCTTCTCGGCAGTTATTCCTGTCATAGGCTGAAACCAGTGCGTATAGTGTGTGCAGCCTTTTTCGATTGCCCAGTTCTTCATAGCATTTGCCACTGCATTAGCTACATTGATATCCAGATCCTTGCCATCTTCAACAGTACGCTTAAGTGCTTTATATATATCTTTAGGGAGACGTTCCCTCATGACTTCATCGTTGAATACCAGCGAACCGAAATAATCTGCAACTGTTTCCATAAACTCCTCCAGAAGCTATCAAAAAAGGGTGCTGCAGTCATTTCTGCAACACCCTTGTTGTTGCCATTGTTATAGCGAAATGAGAAAGGATAGTCAACAGAGGAAATCCTATCTGCGATATTTTCTTTTCTTCTCAGGACAGTAATCACTCTTGAAGAATCCACTGCATTTTGTGTATCCTCATTCCGTTGACAAAGGCGTCAGACAAGCTGAAGCCTTTCTCTCCCGGTATCCGGCGTCTTGAAGGGATCAGCGGATGATGACCTTCACACTTAAGAGAGGAGTTATGACCGGATACAGCAAAAAGGATGTTCTATCCTATGCAGAGGAAAACAGCGTTCGTTTTGTCCGCCTTTCATTCTGCGATATCTTCGGACAATTGAAAAACGTATCGATCTCGGCAAGTGAGCTTGAGAGGGCTTTTGATGAGGGTATAAGATTCGATGCTTCAGCAATCAGGGGCTTTCTGAATGTTGAGGACTCTGACCTTCTTCTGTTTCCAGACCCTGAAACACTTGCAGTCCTTCCCTGGCGGCCAACAGAACATGGCAGGGTAACAAGGCTTTACTGCTCGATAATGCATCCTGACATGACACCATTTGAAGGAGATGCAAGATATCTTCTCAAGAACCTGGAGAGAAGACTTTTCTCTGAAGAGCTTCCGATGCTTGCGGGGACTGAATGCGAATTCTATCTATTCTCCCTTGATGACAACGGCAACCCTACGCTCAACCCGATGGACAGAGCCGGCTATCTTGATGTTGCCCCGATGGATAAAGGAGAAAATCTCAGAAGAGAAATATCCCTGATGCTGGAGGAAATGGGAATATACATAGAGACAAGCCATCACGAAAAGGGTCCAGGGCAGAATGAGGTTGCTTTCCGCCCTACATCTCTTCTTGGAGCTGCTGATGACATAATAACATTCAAATCTGTCGTGAAGATGCTCGCAAGCAGATCCGGTCTCTATGCTTCTTTCCTTCCTAAACCATTATTCGATGAATCAGGATCAGGTTTCCACATCAGTCTTTCATGCCATAGAAATGGAGCCTCTTTCGATGAACTCAAGGAAAACATGACAGCTGGAATCCTAAGCCGCATTCCTGAAATATCCTTATTCCTGAATCCTGTTGCGAATTCATATGACAGACTTGGCTCATTTGAAGCACCTGGATCAATAAGCTGGGGAACGGGGAACAGAGGACTTCTGATCAGAATCCCTGAAACACGGAATGAAAGAGCAAAACGGCTGGAAGTGAGGTCCGCAGATCCTTCCTGCAATCCTTATCTTGCCCTTCTTCTTTTAGCCAGTGCCGCTGAAGAAGGAATAAAGAACAACACAGGATTCAAGGATATCGATGAGGGGAAAAAGCTCCCGGAGAATCTCAAGGAAGCTATCGAAGGAGCTGAGAACTCCTCGTTTATAAGGGAAATACTTCCGGAGCATCTTGTTGAATGCTTCATAGATGCGAAGAAAGCTGACTGGGAAATGGCCGCTCAGTCAGGATATCCAAAAGTCACGGCCAGAGATATGGAGTTCCCAGTAACATAATGAAGATTCTGACGGTATCGGCAACTGAGAAGAGCAGAGAAATGCTCAGGCTCCTCCTTGAAGAAGGAGGGGACACGGTATCACTCGCTCCATCCGCAGCTGCCGCCAGAAGAAGAATACTGGATGAGGAATGGGATGTAATTGTAATCAACTACCCTCTTCAGGATGAGTCCGGCCTAGAACTTGCACATATGGCCACAACCGAGACAGATGCCTCGGTCGTAATGCTGATGCGGCCAGAAATAATCAACGAACTGTCAGAACGTCTTGCAGCAGACGGAATCCTGCCTGTGGAAAAACCGATAATAAAGCAGATGCTGCGTTCTACGCTCTCCCTTTCCTCTTATATGAAAAGCATAAGAAGATCGAACAGCCGGAAAATACAGGAACTTGAGAGAAGAATTGAAGAACTGCGGATAGTCAGCAAAGCAAAGTGTGCTCTCGCACTCAAAGAGGGGCTTGGGGAAGAGGAAGCGCATAAACGTATCGAACGGACAGCAATGGATAGAAGAATATCTCTCCGGGATGCTGCGCTCTTCATCCTCAGAATGATGGAATAGCGAGGTGATTATGGCAAAACATATATTCGTTACAGGCGGCGTTGTATCCGGTCTGGGAAAAGGCATTACAGCAGCCAGCCTTGGAAGATTACTGAAAGCACGTGGACTTACAGTCGCGGCACAGAAGCTGGATCCTTACATGAATGTCGATCCAGGCACGATGAATCCGCTGCAGCACGGAGAGGTATTCGTAACAGATGATGGCTCTGAAACAGACCTTGATCTAGGACATTACGAAAGATTCATCGATGAGGACCTGAATAAATTCTCAAACCTGACTTCAGGAAAAGTCTTCTGGGAGGTGCTCAACAAGGAAAGAAACGGAGAATATCTTGGATCAACCGTGCAGATAATCCCCCATGTTACAGATGAGATAAAGAAATTCATCTATTCCCTCGGAGAGAAAACAGGTGCAGATGTTGTAATCACTGAAATCGGGGGAACTATAGGTGACATAGAGTCCCAGCCATTCCTTGAAGCCATAAGACAGATATCCCTAGAGCAGGGAAAGGAGAACTGCCTATTCATACATGTGACGCTGGTTCCATATATCCGTTCCTCGGGAGAGCATAAATCAAAGCCGACCCAGCACTCGGTAAAGGAAATGATGAATGCAGGACTCTTTCCCGACATCATTGTATGCAGGGCTGATGAGCCAATAGAGGAATCCGTAAAACACAAGATTGCGATGTTCTGTAATGTAAAACGTGACTGCGTCATTGAAAACAGTACAGTACCTATCCTCTATGAAGCTCCTATAATGCTGCAGAATGAGAATCTTGATTCAATTGTCTGCAGAGAGCTCGGCCTGAATACTCCTCCTGCGGATATGTCCGAATGGAAGGAAATGCTGAGGAAAGCCAAAGAAAGCTCCGAGGTTATAAGAATAGCAATTGTCGGAAAATATATTGAACTCCACGATGCATATCTTTCTGTTATCGAAGCTCTCAAGCATGCGGGATGGGCACATGGCTCACAGGTCGCTATCGATTGGATAGATGCAGAAGAGCTTAATGAAAATACAGCAGAATCATTGCTTGGAAATGTCTCGGGCATACTAGTTCCCGGAGGATTTGGATCAAGAGGTATATCCGGAAAGGTTGAAGCTGCTAAATACGCAAGAGAAAACAATATACCATATCTGGGAATATGCCTTGGAATGCAGACAGCTGTCATAGAGTTCGGAAGGGATGTCCTTGGCTACAAGGATGCAGATTCCTCTGAATTCACGCCCGAAACAAAGCATGCTGTAATATCATTGATGCCTGATCAGATGGGCAACATCCCACTCGGAGGAACAATGAGGCTTGGAGCCTATCCATGCAGAATAGCCAAAGGCAGCATCATGGGAAAGGCATATGGCACCGATTTAATCTATGAACGCCATAGACATAGATATGAATTCACCAATGAATACAGAGAAGAATATGAAAAGCATGGAATGAGAATCGTAGGAACAAGCCCTGATGGACGACTTGTCGAAGCGGTGGAGATACCTGCTCACCCCTTCTTTCTTGGCGTGCAGTTCCATCCGGAATTCAAATCAAGGCCAAACAGACCTCATCCATGTTTTATGGCATTCATTGAAGCCTCGCTTGCAAAACATCACAGCCGCTGAAGCAGCCACAGGCCGGAGAAGGAAATCCGGCCTGGTTTGTTCACATCCTCATAGTCCTCGATATTTGCGTCTCAGCAAAGCAACGTGATATAATATCCAGAAAAAGGAGAGGAACTATGAAGCTCATTCTTTCGATTATACAGACTGCCGATGAAACCGATACGGTACAGGAGCTCAACAAGAAGGGCTTTTTTGTTACCAAACTATCCACAACGGGTGGTTTCCTTAAGGCAAAGAATACAACACTTCTCATCGGAACAGAAGATGAGAAAGTCGATGCAGTACTTGATGTACTTAAGAAATATGCAGGGCACAGAATGCAGCTAAGCCCGGTCTCTGGCGCTGATATGAGGATGTTCAATCCAGCTGGTGCGAATATGGTCGAAGTTCCAGCAGGTGGCTGTGTTGTCTTTGTACTCGATATAGACAAAGCACAGAAGTTCTGAAAACAGGAAAACGGCATTGGATATTCTCTCCGGTGCCGTCTTTTTTTCCTCTGCCTCCTCAGATTTTCACGAACATATCAATCCAGTCCCGGAGGCCATGTTCACCTTTCAGCTCTGTCGGTCTATCAAACAACACCGCATATCTGATCTGAATACCTGCCAGTTCTGCTAAAAAGCATATTCGCCAATCAAGGGAAAATAGAAAGGCATTTCACAGGAAATAAGAAAGTCGTTTATGTACTTTTTGCCAAACTTGTAAAATGAATTTTACATTCTACCTCTTAGGAATATAATCAGATTGTGGATATATCAGGCTAAATTACCCTGCAATAAAGACCATGCCATACATAGCAGTTTTGCTAACTCCTAGCTGTATATACAGATATGGTAGGCAGCATTTGAACTTATCACGGAAAATAAAAAACCATTGCCATTCGTTCAAAGACATACATAGCACCCCTAAAGTGTCTTATTACAAGAAATTGTATCAGGTATAAAACCCATTCAACCCCTATAATTCATTGTATTTCCCTACATTCTATCTAAGATATTATCTAAACTGAATCAGATATGTTTCTTGACTATCTTCCGATAGTAGTTCTGCATAAACTTTTGTCTTGAGAAGAAGAATACTTGCTCCGACTTAGTAGGATTATCATTATCCCATCTGGCTTTTGATTGTTCGAGAGTACAGATATAATCTGCAACTTGCAGGAGCTTGTAATCCTTCTGATATGCTGTACGGAAATCTATTCTGCTCCCAAATATCTTTCCGAAAGTATCCCTGAGAATTTTACTTATGATAGCTTGACCACAGTCATAATATAATGATTCTTTCAAGGGTCTGGAAGTATTCAAGTTTATTTTCTATGAAGTTTCTTATCTGATGCTCAAAAGCCTCTTCTAATTGTTTACCATCCTGATAAAAACTTTTGTCGCTGTGAATGTTGTGTAAAAAACTGGAAGCTGTTCTGCAAACCTAGCGAATACTCGGAATATACTTTTCCTTTCTTCTCATAGCATATTCTCAAATGGTTTATCCTGCCTTATCAATGGAGTTGTATGTATGAATGCAACATTACAGTTCATTGATAGTAATTTTGAATCAAGGAAAGCAATCTCAGAAGAAATATCATCATCCTGATTATGGAAGACCATAGTAAGGCAATACTCTGAATTCTGTCTGTTCTTGAGATTTAGATTACCACTTTCATCGATATGGATAGACAGTACAGACAAAGACAAGCCCCTTTCACAAAAATTGCCAGAGGTCTACCTCTGGCTCTACGGCGGGGAACTCGCCCCTGTTCGGCTTGGTTATCCGACCTGATTAGAATATAGCATGAAATTGATTACTAGGAAAGTTCTTTTATTTTTCTGTAAAATGTAGCAGGAGTCATTTCAAGCTTCTTCTGAGCAACCTTTGCTGTTATCTCTCCTTTCTTCCAAAGAGTGATGACTTCATTACAGTTATCAGGGATAGCTACTGGCTTTCTTCCTTTGTATTTTCCTTCAGCCTTTGCAATGGCTATTCCTTCTCTCTGCCTCTGAAGAGTGTATCCCCTATTACCTTAGCTACACCTGTTATTGAGAAATTCGTATAGTATCCTGGCTGCGCTCATCTACCCATCCAAGCATATTACGAATGATACCTGTATTGATACCATAGATCCTAAGAATGGTATTGACAGAATATCTAAAGAAATGAGGTTTGAAATGTCTTTTCTCCTTCTCCTCTTTAGTGATACCTATTGCGTTTATCGCTCTATTGAATATCTTCTGCCACTGCACAACGTGTATGGCGAGCCATCTAAGTTACAGATAACAACAAGGTCATCATCATTTCTAAAAGCTGTTATTTCCTTGTATTCAGACAGCCTCTCAAACAGGAAATCCATAAGTACATTTGCTTTTAGCCACATCCGAGGGCTTATGGGGAAATAGCCGAAATCTGATCTTGAGCTAAATATCAGGCTAAATTACCCCGCAATAAAGACCATGCCATACATAGCAGTTTTGCTAACCCCTAGCTGTATATACAGATATGGTAGGCAGCATTTGAACTTATCACGGAAAATAAAAAACCCCACTGCGGACAAAAGGAGGTAAACCGCACATGGGGAACAAAAGGAGGTTAGAATGGAAGTTCTGCTTCCACTTTCTGGCCATAATATAACGAGTTATCTAAAGTGTGAAAAGAGGTTTTTTGAAAATTTTTTAATTTTTTTGGAATCTTGTTGCGATTTCCGATATTCTAAAATATTAATACTTATTTGCATGCAGTTAATGAAATAAATCAATCGATAAATTTTTCACTATTCAGGAAGATGGAAAGGAATTGATAATGGAACGATTGCTATCTCTTTTTTATCCATGTCCAATCTTCTATGCAGCCGGAGCTGCAGGAACATGGTTTATCAGGTGAGATATCATAAAGCAGCGATATTTCTGCAGTATAAATGGAAGAACCGCTGCTCCCTACGAGAACAACGGTTCTTTTCAATCATCTGGCTGTCCTATTGGACTCAGTCATTGTTCTTCATTGAGAATGGCTGTCTGGTATTCTCAAGAACATCTCTCCACAGAGATCCCTCGATATCCACATGGCTGCGCTTTGATACAGCGACCTTGATTGGAATGTAAACAAACTGGTTGTTCACACGGGAAGCAATACACTGAGTCTTTCCTGCCATTGCAGCATGAACAGCATGTGCGCCGATTCTTGCACAGTAGATCGAGTCATAGCTATCTGCAGGGGCTGAGCGGATGATGTATGACGGATCGATATACTTTATCGTTGTGGTAATACCCTGCTCTGCGAAATACTTCTTCATCTCATCTTTCAGGAATACTCCGATATCATGAAATTTGAGATTTCCTGAAGCATCCGTTTCCCCTGTCTGAGGCAGGAATTCCTGTCCTGCGCCTTCTGCAATGAGAATCACTGCATGCCCTCTTTCAAGGAGACGTCTCTTAACGTTCTCAAGAAGACCATTTGGGCCCTCAAGATCAAAAGGAGACTCTGGAATCAGACAGAAATTGACATCGGACTGTGCAAGGGATGCATTAGCTGCGATGAATCCTGACTCCCTTCCCATGACCTTTACAAGGCCAATGCCATTAATTGCTCCTGTTGCCTCTGCATGAGCTCCTCTGATAACAGGAACAACCTGTGCAACAGCTGTATCAAAACCAAAGGAAGCATCGATGAATGAAAGGTCATTGTCGATGGTCTTCGGAACGCCGACAACAGCAATCTTCAATCCCCTTCTCTTGATCTCTTCGCCAATATCCTGTGCGCCACGGAGAGTGCCATCACCGCCGATGGAGATAAGAATATTGATGTTCATTCTCTCCAGGGAATCAACAATCTCCTCTACCTGCTTTCCGCCGCCACGGGCAGATCCGAGAATAGTACCACCCTTCTCAAGAATATCATCGACAACATCTGGATCGAGAGGAATCACAGGCCATGGGGAATTCTCAAGAAGTCCGAGATATCCATACTGGATACCGGAAATCCTTCTGACGCCATAGCGATACCAGAAACAGCGGACTACCGATCTGATAACATTGTTGAGACCTGGGCACAGTCCTCCGCATGTACAGATAGCAGCATGGACATGGGCTGGATTAAAATAAATCTTCTCTCTAGGGCCTGCTATCTCAAGGGTATCCGAATGAAGAAGCTCTGACTTGCCACCTACCTGCTCTGCCTCAATCGAGAAGAGAATGCGGTCTGTATCACGGACATAGTCTGCAAGTCCGTCTCCTCCGCGTTTCGACATTCTGATCGGAGAATTAAGCTTTGCCGGTCCAAGTGTCTCAATCGTGAAATCATACTGTGTCTTGTTACTGCTGCTGCTCATATCTTTTCCTCCATGAGCTCTTTGACAGATGAGGAGAACGCCTCAAATTTCTTCTGGGCTTCAGCCTTCACCTCAGATTGGAATTCCCTATATAGGGAAATATATTTTCTTGCAAATGGCGTAAGCGTCGCGCCTATGCGATCTGCTCCGCCTTTCTTTCTATCCAGAACATCCCGTCCCAGATTTGCCTCAAGCGCCTCAAGCATGGCTCTCGCCTTTGTATAGGAAAGTCCCATGCTCTTGCTCGCTGATAAAAGAGAACCTGTTTCCTCGACACGTTCAAGAAGCCACAGGACACCTGCTCCCATGAACTTCTTGCCATCACTATCGAGAATGTACAGCTTCGTACTCAGTTCCATATCTCTCCTGCCGCTTTATAGACAGTATCAACAAGTTCTTCCAGTCCTTCCGGCTCTACTGAGCAATATGCAAGGCGGAGAGTACTTCCCATGATGTTTATAACACCAATCTGATACTTATCAAGAAGATAAGTCCTGAGCTCCTCTGCATCCCTGCCATGTGTATCGAAAGCCATAAAATAACCGGAATTGAATCTATATGGCGTAAGAACACTTTCAGAAGCATGCTTTGAAACAGCTTTATGGACTATCTCATACCTCTTCTTCATTTCAGTAAAGACAGCGGCCTTATCCTCATTATAATGCAAACCGTTCTGCATTGCCTTTACAATCATGCTCTGACCCGGGCGGTCGCAGTTGGAGACTGTGCATCTGATCATGCCGAGGGTCTTTTTCGTAAGCGCATCGATGTGGGCATCTGTAAAACCTTTTGAAGCATATGTAAGGAAGCCTACACGGAAGCCCCAGACCATCTCCTCTTTCGTTGCAGCATCACCTTTTACTGCAAAAATGTTCTCATGAGCATCTGCAAGGAATGAAAACAGCGATTCCTTCTCTGTGCTCTCCTCAAAGAAGAGACCGAAATACGCATCATCGGATATCACCATGATCTTCTTGCCTGTATCTGCTACAGAAACAAGCGCATCCACGATTTCCCTCGCCTCAGTTTCTGAAGGGGTATAGCCTGTCGGATTATTCGGGAAATTCAATATGATTCTTGCATAATCCCCTTTTACGGAAAGCAGGGCCTCTTTCATACCTGAGACATTGAAACCACCATCTTCTCCATAGAATGGGAAAAGATGCGGCTCAGCACCGACAAGATCACGGAAAATAAGATCATAGTTATCCCAGAAGAGATCAGGGCAGACAATCTCATCTCCCTCGGAAGCAAAAAGCTGGGCAACCATGCTTATTGCATGTGTCAGACCGCCTGTAACAAGAGGAAGGGAGAACTTCTTTCCCCTAAGCGAAGGGTTCTTTTCCAGAAGACCATCCTTCCAGAGAGCCCTGAGAGTCTTGTCTCCGCCGCCCGGTGCATAAGAGAATATCTCAGCAGGCTTGAGCGTATCTTCCCTGAAAAGCGAATAGATATCACTCAGATAAAAAGGCGCACCTTTTCTGGTAGCCAAACCAACTGTGGCATTGTATTTCTTAGCCTTTTCCTTTGCCTCATCGCTCTGGGCGACAATTCCCTTCGGAAAATACATTCTTCTTCCAACAGGAGAAAGAAATCCATAGGCAACGGAATCAGACAATGTCTTGTTAAGTTCCTCTGCAAGAATATTCATAATTCAGCCTCCAGCCTCCTTATACTCCATTTTTGCCAGTTTGGTACACCACTAAAAAAGAAGAAGCTGTCCATCCCCCTTACTCTCTTCTTTTCCGCCGCCGATAAGAGCCATGAATTCATCCTCTGTCACAATCCTGACACCAAGCCTTTCTGCCTCAGCCCGCTTTGAGCCTCCACCCTCTCCTGCAAGAAGATGCGTTGTTTTTGATGTGACGGAGCTTACTGTACGCCCACCCCTCTTCTCCACCTCTTTCAGCGCTTTTGTGCGTGGATTGAAATTCCTGAACGACCCTGTAATGCACCATACTTCCCCTGCGAAAATCTGATCATAGTCAGCATCCTCCTTTTCATCCTGGGAAGAATCCATATGAAGACCAGCTTTTCTCAGCCCTTCAATTGTCGCTCTCAGCTTCTCAGAGGAGAAAGCCTCGACTATTTTCGTTCCCGTAAGCTCACCAAACCCCGGAATACCTGAAAATGCCCCAGCATCCTTAAGATCAGATGCATGGAGGATCTTATCTATTGAGTCGAATCCGTTCCTGACGAGAAGCTCCGCGCTCTTCTTGCCGATTTCCGCAACACCAAGAGATGAAAGGACTATGACAAACGGCCGCTTGAGGCTTTCTTTTATTCCCTTCTCAAGAAGCCTTATGCTTTTTTCCCCGATACCCGGAAGATCCGCTGCAAGGCTGTAATCAGCGGTATAGATATCCTCAACACGCCTGAGAATACCAGCATTGTACAATAATTCGACTGTCTTCGGCCCCAGTGTCTCGATATCCATCTGATCTGCAGAAGCAAAATAGCTTATCCTTCCTTTCACCTGGTCCGGGCAATCATAGTTGGGACAGTACTGCAATCCGCCGATCTGCACTATCTTCGTATGGCAGCATGGACATTCATCAGGAAGCACAAAAGTCGTGTTTCCTTCATTGTTCTTCTCAACAACACTCTCTACAGCAGGAATCACATCGCCGCGCTTCGATATGGAGACACTATCGCCAATTGCAAGCTCAAGCTCTTCTATGTATTCCTGATTATGAAGCGTGGCCCTTCTTATGGTTGAGCCTCCCAGCTTTGTAGGAGTAATTTCCGCAACAGGAGTTATCCTGCCAGTACGCCCGACCTGCACAGTTATCCCAAGAAGCTTTGCTTCTGCCTGCGGAGCTTCGAACTTGTATGCGATTGCCCATCTTGGATGGTGCTCTGTATATCCGAATTCCTCCCTGACCCCGAGCTCATTTATCTTGAAGACCAGCCCATCTATCTCATATGGGAGATTCTTCCTTTCGGAAGTCTTCTTTTTTATGAACTCATCAATCTCCGAAAAGCTATAGGCATCCCCTTCAAGCCCAGCATCCTCAAGCTTCCTTTCCGCTTCCTTCCTGTCCGAATCAAAGAATGCAAGG
This sequence comes from uncultured Spirochaetaceae bacterium, assembly GCA_944389105.1. Classification (GTDB taxonomy): domain Bacteria; phylum Spirochaetota; class Spirochaetia; order Sphaerochaetales; family Sphaerochaetaceae; genus Ornithospirochaeta. Next base: position 116,775 of record CALXLD010000006.1, read on the forward strand.
TGCGGATTGATCCTGAAACCGAGAGATTTAAGCTTTGAAAGAATATGAAGATGATCGGAGGGTGTCTCCTCCTTATTGCCCCAGAACCCCTCATAACAGAAAATGGTTAAGGGAACACGGCCCGCCTCTGAGCTCTTCTGTCTTCTTACAGTACCCGCTGCAAGATTTCTCGGATTCGCAGCTTTCTTAGCATCGTCGCTCTCCGCTGCATTAAGATTCTCGAAATCCGCTTTTTCAAGGTAGACTTCACCGCGGACAGCAATATCGATGCTCTCAGGAAGAGAAAGAGGAACAGAACGAATTGTCAGAATATTCGGAGTGACATCATTCCCGACCTCGCCATTACCCCTTGTTACAGCCCTGACAAGAATTCCTTTTTCATAGTAAAGAACCATCGAGATTCCATCTATCTTCTCCTCTGCCGCGAAGGACAGCGCTCCGCCTTCTTTCTGGATTGACTTGGAAAAGAAATCAAGAACGGCTTCATCTGAATATGCCTTATCCAGGGAAAGTACCGGAATCGTATGCCGTACTTCAGGAAAATCATTTGTCAGATCTGAACCGACTCTTCGCGTCGGCGAATCAGGATGCTGAAGTTCCGGGTGTTCCCTTTCAAGCTCAATAAGGCGATCAGTAAGCCTGTCATATTCAGTATCTGAGATGAGGGATACCCCCTCTTTATAATATTTATCCTGATAAACTTTCAGTTCTTCCGTAAGTCTATCTATCTCTTCCTTGATGCTCATGTTTATATGATAGCACAAAAGGGATTGAGTTCCTTCTCGTTGCACTGCAATCTGAGAGATGGTATTCTCAGAGCATGGCTAATCGCAAGAACTTCTCACGTTATAACATGCGCTGCGGCATCTTACTGCATGCCAAGGCAGGAGCTGAGCGCATATCTGAGCTGAAGCTTCCAGATCTTGATGCAAGATATCTTGCACTTACAGGAAGCGATCTTCCGGGAAGCAATGAGATAGAGTTCTTCGGACGGACAATGCCATTGATAGCAAAGGAGACAATCTCCTTCCAGGATCAGATAGTAATGGCCCTGTTTGCCCCTGATTATGAATCAGCAATGCTGATGATGAGGGAAATAGAGCTGAAAACCGAGCCGCTTGAAGAGACTCCTGAAATGGGTACGCTTCCTGATAGCCTTGAATACGGCTGGGGAGAAATGGAAGAAAATGCAGAAGGAAAATATAAGGAAATAGAAACTTCCTTCTCTCTTACCAGAATCAGCAGACGCAATAAAAGGCTCTATACTGTCACAGCATGGATGGAAGGGCTCAACATGCATATCGAAGCTCCATCGCAGTGGGTTGAGCTGATAAGAGAGACAGTAGAGAAAGCGACAGGCTATCCTAAACGCAATATTATCGTGCATCTGCTGCCATATACGGCGAAGCATGATGAGTTTCTTATAGAGCCGGCTATTCTTGCTGCAATAGCTGCCACTGCAACGATAAAGACAGGACTTCCTTCTGAAATAAGGGATGAAGGATATTTCTCACGGCCTGCGGTGAATGTCAGGCGCAAGGTCCTGATGGACGAAGACACAAAACCGGTCTTCGAAACAGTTGACATGACAGTCGATCAGGGAGCTTTCGCCTTTGCCCCCGAAGAATATCAGAGACAGGCAATGGCTGGTATCATACCGCCCTATCCTCTGAAGGGTTTCAGGGGAACTATAAAAATCATATCATCCCCATCCCACCCCGCGTCTTTCTGCGGATCACTTGGCTACAGTGAAGCGCTTGCTGCAACTGAATATCATATTTCAAGGCTTGCTGAAGCGGCGGGAACAACACCTAATCTTTACAGAATGACGATAGAGAAGGAAAAACGGAAATTCACGGATTATATTCCGGGCTATGACCTTGACGGCCAGAAAAAATGCAGGGTTTCCGTTGTTTCAGCCTCATCATTTGACAGGAAATGGTCTGCAAACACATTCCAGAAAGAAGAGTTCGGACTTCTCGGATACCTTAAAGGAATCGGCATTGCAACAGGGGCAGGAATTGCAGGATTCTCGACGACATTATCAAAGGAAACAGGTTTTTCTGCGATGATGACATTCACGCAGAAGCAGAATGTCACGATAAACACGTCAGCAGTAACCCACCCGGGAACAATGAAGATCTGGAAAAAAAGGATTTCGGAGAAAATAATCCCCGGACGCCCAGATGGTGTCATGTTCCTTGAACCAGGTCCGGATACAATGGACACCGGCCCGGATGTACTTGCAAGAATCGTCTCATCATTCACTCTTCAGCTGGACAGTGCAGCAAAAAGGCTTGCGGTCCTGAAAGAGACGGAGAAGCTTCCCGTATCCCTCAGGTTTGATGCGGAGAACACATACTACCCATGTGAGTTCGAGAATACCGGCAACGGAGCTGTCGTATGCGAAGTGAAGATAGATAAAGCCACAATGATTCCATCCGTTACAGGCGTATGGGGATCTTTCGCATTCCCGTCAATCATGGACAGGTCATCGCTAGAAAACTCACTGAGAAGAACAATCATGATGACGCTAAGGGAAAATGGCATGGATATCCCGCTTTCGTTCAGGATTCACCTTGATATAACCGAAGATGGAACCGATGATACGATTTCTTCCGTACAGCAGCTGGCAAGGGGACTCACATTGGGAGCACTTTCAAATGCAATGCACCAGGCTGCAGGCGATCTTGCCTCATCGCTTCCGATAAGCGCCGCTGAGATAAACGAAGCATTCAGGGAGGGCGTATGAAGATAGACTGCACAATTGACGGGAAGACCCTTACCCTATCACTCAACTCGGATAAGCCCCTTTCGCTGATACTCCGGGAAAATACTGGAGATGATGCGGTAGTGAATCATTGCAACGGGGCAATGTGCGGTTTATGCACGGTATTGGTAGACGGGAAGGCGATGCTTTCCTGCATGGTTCCGGCATTTGAAATCCGCGGCAAAACGGTGACTACCTTCGATTCATTCAGGAAAACAAAGAACATGAAGGATATAGAGAAAGCATATGAAAGCGTCGGAAGCTTTCCCTGCCAGGACTGCTATGCTTCCCGTTCCCTTATCTTCGAGTCCCTCATTGACGAGGGAATAACGGACCCTGAGGAAATACTGAAGGAACTCTCAATAATAAAATGCCCATGCATGGATCCAGAGGATGAGATAAACATAGTGCTGAAGGGTATTGAAGCAAGGAGGAAGAGGAATGTACGAAGGACTCAGTTCGCCTAATATCCATACCCCTAACAATCTTGGGGAATATGCATCCACAATTCTCCACTACCCCACATCATCATTATGGGCAGGAGGAACATTCATAATGTCGCGGCCGGATTCATATCCATCCAGGACAATGAATGCAGAGATCATATATCTCGGGGACATCGAGGAACTTCATCGCTTCCAGAGGAATGACAGATTCGCAGAATTCGGTTCAATGGTAACGCTTGACGAGATCGTCAGTACAGGAAAAACCGTACTACCCCATGTTCTGATAGACAACATCCAGACAATAGGAAGCCGTCTGATTACAAGGCGTGCCACAATCGGCGGAACAATCTCAACAAAGGGTTTCACAACCTCTTTTCCCGGTACTCTCATAACGCTGGATACCACAGCTGAAGTAAAATTCATAAAGAAGAAAAGGCTCCATTCCAGATGGATGCAGATAACCAGGCTTCTGGATAAAAGCGGAAGGATTGCCCTGCCTCCCCAGGGAATGATATCCAGGGTGAGAATCGCATTCTCAGAGAAAAACTGCCAGTTCTTCTCCGAAGTCGGCTCCTTCATGCTTGATCCGGAGAATTCGGTTGCTGTAGCTTTTACAGCCACCCTTGACCAGGATATCCTGATAAATCCGAAGATCGCATTCACCTATCCAACACATGGAATCTGCTATTCCCGCGATATAGACAGCATATTCTCCTCTCTCCGCTTTCCTCTTGATGACAGCGAGATAAGCACTCTGGAATCAATGATCTTCACATTCGTTGAATCATCGTTCCAGAATATCTCCGATCTGCAGAGAACAAGGACAAGCGGAATAGTCAGGGAAATAGTGGATGATCTCAATGAAAGAACACTCACTGTCTCCAATGAAAGCAGATGAGAGGACAAAAGAAGTTCCTTCGCTTATAATCTGATGCAATGAGCTTTGTACATTTACATAACCATACAGATTACTCGCTCCTCGACGGAGCTGCATCGATTACAAAATACATGGCCAAGGCAAAAGCCACGGGCATGACTTCTCTTGCCATCACGGACCATGGGAACATGTTCGGAGCAGTAACCTTCTACGAAGCCTGCAAAAAGGAAGGAATCAATCCGATAGTCGGCTGTGAATTCTATATCACGAAAAACAGGAAGGACAGGACACCTGCAGCAGAAGGAAACAGGTATTACCACCTCATCTGCCTTGCTATGAGCGACAAAGGCTATCACAACCTCATGGAGCTCAACTCGATTTCATATAAAGAAGGATTCTATTACAAACCAAGAATAGATCATGAAACACTTCAGGCGCATAGCGAGGATATTATCTGCCTCTCGGCATGCCTCGCTGGAGAAATCGCGCAGAATCTTCTCCATGACAACTACGAGAAAGCCAAAGAGATAGCACTCTGGTACAAAAGCATATTCGGCGACAGATACTATCTTGAAATGCAGGATCACGGGCTTCCTGAAGATAAGAAGATCCTCCCTCTCATTCTCCGTCTTGCAAGAGAATGCGATATCTCTCCTGTATGCACCAATGATATCCACTATATAGAAAAAGATGACTGGAATGCCCATGACACATTGCTATGCATAGGTACTGCCACAAAGAAAACGGACAAGAACAGGCTGAGATATAAGGAAGGAGAATTCTATTTCCGCACTCCAGAGGAGATGGCAGAGCTGTTCTCATGGTGTCCTGAAGCCGTGGAAAACACCGGGAAAATAGCAGAAAGATGCCATCTTGAGATCAAATTCCCAGGACCGATTCTTCCGAAATGCACAATTCCACCAGAGTTCGGAAGCGATGCAGAGTATCTTACATACCTTGCAAATGAAGGTCTTAAGGAAAGATATCCTGTTGTGACTAAGGAGCTTCAGGAAAGACTCGATTACGAGCTTGGAATCATCATACAGATGGACTTCCCTGCATACTTCCTGATCGTACGTGACTACATCCACTGGGCAAAGACACATGGGATTCCGGTTGGTCCTGGCAGAGGAAGCGGTGCTGGCTCCCTTGTCGCCTATGCAACGACGATTACAGATGTCGATCCGATGAAATACAACCTCATCTTCGAGAGGTTCCTCAACCCAGAACGTGTATCCCTTCCTGATTTCGATGTTGACTTCTGCTTCGAAGGACGCGGACAGGTTATTGATTATGTTACAGAGCACTATGGCAAAGACCGTGTGGGACAGATCATCACATTCGGAACGCTGAAACCTAAGCAGGTTGTGAAGGATGTCTGCCGTGTTCTTGATATCCCATATGAGGAATCCAACAGAATCTGTTCGCTTATCTCCGATGAGCTTAAGATGACGCTTGCCAAAGCATTCGAGCTGGAGCCGAGGCTGAAGGAAATCGAGGAGAAAGGACCTCTTTATGCGGAGCTTTTCGATACAGCCCGCCGTCTTGAAGGGCTTAACAGGCACTCCTCTCTCCATGCAGCAGGCGTTGTAATCGGAAGAGAGAATCTTGATCAGTATGTACCGTTATATGCTGATCCGAAAACAGGATCTATCTCAACGCAGTATCCTATGACGCAGATAGAGAACTGCGGTCTTGTGAAGATGGACTTCCTGGGACTCAAGACGCTCACCCTCATAAAGCATACTGTGGAGCTCATTCATAAGAAGAAACCGGATTTCGATATCAGCAAGATAGATGAGCATGACCAGAAAACCTTTGATATGCTCTGCAGAGGAGATTCGAAATGCGTATTCCAGTTTGAATCAGACGGAATGGCCGACATCCTCCGGAGAGAGCATCCTCAGACAATCGAAGAGCTTGTCGCATTGAACGCGCTTTACAGGCCGGGCCCTATGCAGTTCATCGACCAGTTCATCGATGCAAAGTTCGGCCGTATTCCAATCAAGTATCCTGACCCGTGTCTTGAGAATGAGCTCAAAGAGACTTATGGAGTCATTGTCTACCAGGAGCAGGTTATGAAGGTTGCCCAGATTATCGCAGGCTATACTCTCGGACAGGCAGATAACCTGCGTCGTATCATGGGTAAGAAAAAGAAGGAAAAGCTTGCAGAAGAGCTTATAAAGTTCAAAGCAGGCGCAGTAAAGAATGGATTTACAGAGGAACATGCTGAAGAGATCTTCCATATCCTTGAGCCTTTCGCTGGCTACGGCTTCAACAAGTCACATGCTGTGGCCTACTCCATCGTTGCTTATCAGACAGCTTTCCTGAAAGCGAATTACCCTGCAGAATTCCTTGCCGCGAACCTTACAAACGAAATGAACAATCCGGCAAAGTTCACGGAGTATCTGAATCTTGCCCCTAAATATGGTCTTAAGATACTTCCTCCATCGATAAACAAGTCGGAGAAGCACTTCAATGTTGTCGATGGCGATATCATCTATGGACTTGCAGGTATAAAGAATGTCGGAGAGAACATTGTCGGGGAAATAATCAAGGAAAGAGAAGCAAACGGACCTTATAAGGATTTCATGGACTTCCTGTCCAGGCAGAGCGAGGGCGTAAACTCAAAAACTATCGAATCGCTTATAAAGGCTGGTGCGTTCGATGAACTTGGGACGGACACGGCCACCTTGATTGAGAATCTCGATGATGCCCTGAGATTCGACAAAGAGACAAGGGAAGCTACTGCTTATGGGCAGCTATCACTTTTCGGTTCTGAAGATCCTGTAATAGGAGAATTCAAAATGAGGGAAGCCATCCCTATTCCTGTAATGGAAAAGCTGCAGATGGAAAAGGAATATCTTGGATTCTACATCTCAGGGCACCCTCTTGATGCGTATGCAGATCAGATAGCTGCCTCAGTGAGAGCCAATCTTGCAGATCCTGATACAATACCGATGAATCAGGAAACTTCCTTGATTGCACTGGTAACTGCAGAGAGGCAGGTAATCACAAAAGCAAAGAAAGAAAAGATGGGAATATTCTCTCTTCAGACAAAGGATGGAGATGTAGATGCTGTGGCATTTCCTTCTGTATATGAAACAATAAGGGACAAGATCGAAGAAGACCATGTATATGGTTTCAGAGGAACTTTCAGGAAGAAGGAGGGAGATACGAGGCTTTCCTTTACCCTTTCCGATGTATGTTCTCCTTATGACCTTGAGGCAGAAGCAATAACAATGGTCCATATACAGCTGAGAAAGTCTTCTTCATTCAGACCAGATGACCTTAGGCCGATAGGAAAAGCTCTTCAGGATCATGAAGGCTACACCCCTGTTTCTTTCACGATTGAAGGAAATGCAGAAGAGGAGCTCAAAGCAGGTGGAATGTATCATGTGGACTACTCAAGGGCACTTTTGGGAGAACTTGAAGATCTGCCACTGGTCAGAAAGGTCTGGATTTCTTAATTTCTAATTGGAGGAAACGAAGATGCATCATGCATTTATGTCCATAGCATTATTTCTGGCTAGGCTTCTCGAGATATACTCATTCATAATATGGATAAGGATTATCCTATCCTGGGTACGTCCTTATCCCAGAGTTGGCTCATTCACATACTACATGGCAAAGATAGTAGATCCATTTCTTGGCCTTTTCAGATCATCAAAGGCAAGAATCGGTGTCCTGGATTTCTCGCCGATTATCGCAATAGGGATTCTTGCCGTTATACAGACGCTGCTTTCCGTCTATGGAATGTATGGATTCCTGACACTGGGAATAATAGTCGCGAATGTGATTTATGCATTCTGGACATATGGTGTCTCAATATTCCTGTTCTTTTCCATACTGATGCTGATTTTCAGAACCATAGCAGCGTTTACGCACAACCCAATGATGTACGGAATGGCTGGGCAGTTCTCTGATCCGATATCAAACATGGTAAGAAGAAGTTTCTCGAACAGAATTCCCAAGGACAGCACGGTGGCCCTGATCTCACTTGCAATAAACATAGCATTATACTTTGTGCTCAGACAGGCATTCGCAATGCTTGCCTCGCTGGCACTGAGGATTCCGTTCTGAAATGGATGACAGAAGAAGGATCACGGAAGCTCCTGGTATCGGGAAGAAAAGCAGCGAAGATCTGCATACGCTGGGAGTCTCAACTCTTCAGGATATGATTTCCCTCCGTCCCCGAGCCTATGATGACAGAAGAGAAGAACGCAGGGCACGGGATGCTAGCATTGATGATTCTTCTATTTCATGCCGTATCACAATACTTGGGCACTCTGAATTCAGCTCAAAGGGCGGAAGAACGCTTAAAGTCACATCCATTGATGATGACGGCACAAGAATCGAGCTTCTCTGTTTCAACAGATACTTTCTGAAAACACAGCTGAAAATAAGCAGCCAATGGTACATCTATGGCAAGGTCATGAAAAACCGCGGAGTGTACCAGATCTCATCCTTTGAGATAAAAAGAACGAAGGAAGAAGCGGGAATAGGAAGGATTCTTCCAGTCTATCCGCTATCAGGGAGCTTAACGGAGAAGATAATGCGCAACGCTGTATCATATTCTCTAAGAGCACTCTCCCCTATCCCTGACGAACTTCCTCAGAGCATGTATGACAGGGAAAATCTTCTTCACCATGAAAAGGCATATAATCTGATTCATTTCCCTGGAACAATGGAAGAAGCGAGAAACGCTTTATCCACCCTTGCATTCACGGAGCTTTTCCTGATGGAACTATCAGTTCTCAGGGAAAAACAGGACGGAGGCAGAAGGAAGAGCAGTCCTACAGAAAATGAAAAGAAGCTGATGGACTCCCTTCCGTTTTCCCTTACTGAAGACCAGCTGAAAGCCGCAGAGGAAATCAGAGAGGATATGGACAGCCCCTTCCAGATGAATAGGCTTCTGCAGGGAGATGTAGGATCCGGGAAGACGCTTGTTGCATGGCTTACAGCTCTCCATGCAATCGGCAAAGGCAGACAGGTTGCATTTATGGCACCTACAGAGCTTCTTGCAAGACAGCATGCAGATGGAGCTGCAGAGCTTCTTTCCCCGCTTGGCGTAAGGATCGCATTCATAACAGGAAGCGTGAAGGGAGAAAGAAGACGGCTCCTGCTGAATTCATTGAAAGAAGGATCAACCGATCTTGTGATAGGAACGCATGCCCTTTTCTCCGAAGATGTCACATTCAGGAATCTTGGCTTTGTAATAATAGATGAGCAGCATCGCTTCGGAGTCCAGCAGAGGGAAGCTTTAACGAGAAAAGGAAACAAAGCGGACATACTTTCAATGACGGCCACACCTATACCGCGCTCGCTTGCTCTTACTCTTTTCGCTGATTACAGCGTATCAGTTCTCCGGGCAATGCCAAAAGGCAGGATTCCTATAAAGACATATCTTGTCAGCGAATCAAAGCGCGATGAAATGTACAAGTCCGTCGGAGTAGAATTCCAAAGGGGCCATCAGGCATATTTTGTCTATCCAAGAATCGATGATGAAGGAGAAGGAGACCTGAGGGATGTTACCACAATGTATGAATTCCTCCGCAGAAAATATCCTGATGTTCCATCTAAATTGATACACTCCAGACTTCCAGATGACGAGAAGATGAAGATACTCCATGATTTCCGCGAAAAGAAGCTAGGCTATCTGGTAGCAACTTCTGTAATCGAAGTCGGGATAGATGTCCCTGATGCTACATGTATTGTCATAGAACATGCCGAGCGATTCGGCCTTGCTGCACTGCATCAGCTGAGAGGAAGAGTCGGCAGGAGTTCACTGCCCTCTTACTGCTTCCTTGTCTATGGCCCTGGTCTTACTGAAGAGGCAAAAGCAAGGCTCAGGGTGATGAAAGAGACCAATGATGGTTTCAGAATCGCGGAAAAGGATCTTGAGATCCGAGGACCAGGGGAGATGACAGGAGACAAGCAATCTGGATTCCTGCACCTGAAATTCGCCAATCTCACAAGTGATATCGCCCTTGTAGAAAGAGCCAGGGAAGAAGCAGAGAGGATCATCCGGGAGGATAGAGGTCTTCTGAAAGCTGAGAATGCTGTGTTAAGAGAAGCTATGGCAATGATGCAGAAGGACAGATGATTTATAATGCCAATGGAGGATTATATGGCAATAACAAGAGAACAAGCTGTCGAGCTATTCAGGAAATATAATGAATCTGAGAGCCTGTATCATCATGCACTCTCTGTAGAAGCAGTAATGAGAGAAGCAGCGGAAAAGTACGGAGAAGATGCTGATTACTGGGGAATTGTCGGTTTTCTTCATGATATAGACTGGGAAAAATTCCCATCAGAGCATTGTCATAAAGCCCCGGAGCTTCTTGCTGAAATCAACACCCCGGAGGATATGGTTCATGCAATCTGCAGCCATGGGTACGGACTTGTCACAGATGTAAAGCCTGAAAGAATGATGGAGAAGATGCTTTTCACCGTGGACGAGCTTACTGGCCTGATCACAGCTACAGCCCTGATGAGACCGGAGAAGATGAAAGGAATATCCGTAAAATCCATAAAGAAGAAATGGAAGGATAAATCCTTCGCAGCAGGCGTAAACAGAGAAGTCATCGCACAAGGCTGCGAAATGCTTGGAATGGATACCGCCGCTATCATCCAGCTTGCAATAGATGGGATGACAAAGGTTGCACCAGAACTTGGATTATGGCCGGAGGAAGCTTGAACAATATAATTCCATTGGCTAATCTCGAAGCATGAGAATTACAGGAGGAAAATATGTCCGGAGGCAAATTCAATGTCCTCCTGGAGTCATAAGACCTGCAATGGATAGAATGAGAGAGTCCCTATTCGCCATTCTTGGCGATCTTTCAGGACTCTCCTTCCTTGATCTTTATTCAGGCTCTGGCTGTGTGGCAATTGAAGCTGCTTCAAGAGGAGCTGACCCTATTCATCTTGTTGAAATGGATAGAGGAAAGAAAGCAACAATAGAAAAAAACCTTTCGTTTGTTGAGGAAAATCATCGTCTTTTCATGGTAGATGTGCTCCGCTTTCTTTCTTCTGGAGCTTATAGCTATTCAATAGTCTATGCCGATCCACCTTTTCCAATGAAAGATAAGATCCAGATACTGCATAACGCGGACAAGGGTAATACTGTTAAAGAACATGGGCTTTTCATAATCCATATTCCAACCGAAGAAAGAAAACTCTGGCCGGATAAGGATGGATCTTTTAAGCTCATCGATGAAAGAAAATATGGCAGATCTATTCTGCTTTTCTATAGGAAGGAAGAAAAAGATGTTTCATGTTGATGAAAACGGAATCGGCCACGATGTCATGGAAGTAAGAAGTACGGATACAGACAGATTCTTCAAAGCTAAAATACCCTTTTTCTTCACAGTGCTTCAGGAAGCTGCTGCAAAGCATTCTACATTGCTTCACTGCGGAATTCCTGAACTTGTAGCCAGGGAAAACAAGACATGGGTAATCGTAAGAGCGAAGATGATAATCGATAAGCTGCCAGACTGGATGGATAATGTGAATATTGAAACCTGGGCAGAAGATCCTTTTAAGCTTTTCGCTCCTCGTCTGGTTACGGGAAAAGATGATAATGGCGGGACAATATTCACTACAATAAGCCACTGGGTCATACTGGATCTTGAAAGGAAACGCCCGATAAGACCAAATGAAGCTCTTAAATATTTCAGACTCCCTGATAAAGAAACCAGGTATATCGATCCAGATATCGGAAAGCTGAGAATTGCTGAGGACTTCAAGGGATTCAGGCTTCCTGATTTCATTCCTCGGACAAACTACTATGATACAGATACCAACGGTCACATCAACAATGTGAGCTACATCAACTGGCTATGCGATGCCTTCCCATTCTCATTCCTGGATTCGCATAGACTGCACATGATTGACTGTCACTGGGAAAAACAGACCTTCGATGGGGATGAAGTTGCTGTGGAAACATATTCTGAAAGCCAGAATCCTCTGACAGATGACAGTCCAGTCTTCTTCACAAGAATCGTCAAGAAAGAAGAAGACGGAACATTGACATCTGTATTTGAAGCAGAAACTGAATGGGTTAAAAAAGAACTGAACTGAAATAGTCTTTATCCAGAAAATCAATTTGCAAAAGCAGACAGATTCTAACTGCAAAAAGCAGGTAAGCAGAAATGCAAACCTGCTTTTTGTTATAGCTTGCTTATGTCAGCTCTTGCTGCAATGCAAGAGTATAAGGCCATGCAGGTCTATCAATAGTGAGGTGGTTTTCTATTTGGCCTGGCCTCTCCGGATACTTCAATCAGATCCGCGACCTTCTTTTCAAGAAGTTCAATCTGCTTCTCCATCAGTGCAATACTCTTGTTTGCTTCTATCACTGCCTTATCCAGCTCATCGCACTGGCTTTCAAGATAGCTTACCTTTATCTCTAGTCTCTCGATTTCCTCATTCATGCAACAATAATATCACAAACTATGCAACAAATACGCAACATATTGTTTTTGATATGATAAAATATTGAACTGGAGGTTGTTATGAAGGGAGAAAGGATCGCACAGCTGGAGCTTCTGCTCAGATCACATCCCGAGGGAATGAGAAGAGCGGAAATAGCAAGACGTATGGGAGTGCATCGTTCAACCATCTCCAGATATGTAGATGATCTTTCAAAGCATATAGGTATATATGAGGAGAACAACCTCATAAAGCTCAGGGAAAATGACAGCGAAGACTCCCCTATGGAACTCTCTGTATATGAAAGCCTTGCTTTCAATATGGGTGCGGAAGTACTTGCGTCTACTGCGGAGTTCGCAAATCCGCATTTAGCTTCAGGGCTGAGAAAACTTGCAATGAACATGCGCTCATATGCACCTAAAATCAGCGACAACGCGCTTTCCCTTGCTGAGCGCATTGATAAGACAATACAGAATAACAGGAATATCACAGGCCATTATAACGCTATACTCGAGGTCCTTATTGACTGCTGGGTATCTGGAAGAATTGCAAGGATATCAACAGCTATCCCGGAAAAGGAAGAAATTGAAATCGCACCTTACTTCATCGGATACAAGGATGAAGGCGAAGGAAGAAAGCCTATTACGGTCACTGGACGGTTAAGACATACCAAAGACATCATCACCCTTGATATAGCGGCAATAACAGAAGCCAGGATGCTGGATGAAACCTATACCATTCCTGACAACCTGAAGCCATTTTCGCACGTGGAGAATGAAAAATATGATGCGATAGACATGATTCCGCTGAAGATGAAGATAAGGGAAAAAAGCGCACTCAACTCATTCTCAACAATCGTACATGACAAACCGGTGCTTGAAAAATGCAGCGATGGCAGCTGGATATGCACCATGAAAGCTGAGAACTCAATAGAACTGATGCTCCGCGTAATACAAAGTGGTACATCAGTAAGAGTCCTTGAACCAGAGAACTTCAGGAAGAAGCTTACTGCTCTTCTTGAGAACATACTCAGGATGTACCGCTGATGTATACGATTCTGCTTGTTGATGATGAAGATGAAGTCAGAAGATCCATAAAGGAGCTTACTCCCTGGAATGATTACGGCTTTTCCGTTATCGGGGAAGCGTCCAATGGTATGGAGGCCCTTGATTTTGTCGAGGAGACACTGCCGGATGTTATCATCACAGATATCAGGATGCCTTATCTGGACGGGATCGGGTTCATTGAGGCAGTCAGGAAAAACATATCCTCCAGCGTCGATGTGATAATACTCTCCGGCTATGATGAATTCACTTTCGCTCAGACTGCAATGAGGCTTAACGTAGCTGAATATGTCCTGAAACCCGTAAGCGTGGAATCAATGTGCGAGATTCTGAAGAGAACACGGGCAAGGCTGGATGAGGACAGGGCAAAAGTATCGGATAGCAGCAAGCTCAATGCTTTCTATAAAAATGCAATAGAAGTCTACAAAGAGAAATTCCTTGTCTCTCTGATAACCCCTACAAGACGGCAGGATGCAATATTCATCGAGGAAAAAGCCAAGGAATATGGAGTCCCACTCAAAGGGAACCTCTTCGCTGTCGCAATCATAGACCTTCCTTCTGAAACTCTTTCTTCCGTTGCTGTGGCAGAGATAATCGAGGAAGCAACAGAAAGAGATGAAGAAATAATCCCGTTCCTCTATGAGAATCAGGTGGTCCTGATTTTCTCATCGACAATGCAGAAAGAGTTTTCCTCTCTTTTCTCAAGGCAGATAAACAGGGTGCTCACAATGCTTCAGTCTAGGATCATCCACTATTTCTCAAAGGCTTATTACATAGGGCTCGGAGAGATAGTCACAGAAACCACATCCCTTCCTGAATCATATAGAAGTGCCATTGAAGCCCTCAACTACACTCAGATCTATCCTGAGCAACATATAATAAGCATAAGCGATGTAGAAACTATAGAACACGATCACAGCGAAATGGTCGGAGATCAGAAGACAGAGCTTGTTATGGCGATAAAATTCGGGAATCAGGAGGATACCAAGAAAGCTGTTCACGAGTTCTTCAAGGGACTTACCGAGACTCCGAATATACAGAATACAGTAATCAATGTCCTATCGATAATCTCTGAAATCTGCTCTTCGTATGGAAAGAATGTCGCTACTCTTCTGGATGATGAGGATCTGTTTCTATCCCTTTCTCATGCAAACAGCCTCTCAAGGTCAGAGGCTTTAATGACGAAGCTTGCATTGAGGACAAACGAAAGCGCGTCCGGAGCAAGAGAAAGCTCGCATATCCAGTTTGTCGAGAATGCAAAGAGGATTATAAAGGAAAATTACAGCAATCCGCTCTTTGGTCTTGACCAGGTAAGCGAGGAGATATCCGTATCTCCTCCATACTTCTCAACAACATTCAAGAAGGAAACAGGAACTTCGTTTGTCCAGTATCTTACCAATGTAAGGCTTGAAAAAGCCAAGGAGCTGCTGAAGAACACAGATTCCAAAACATATGAAATAGCAGAAAAAACAGGTTTTTCGGAACCGAATTACTTCTCTTTCATATTCAGGAAGAACATAGGGATGTCACCATCCCAGTACAGGGCTATGCATAGATGATAAGAAAAGCTGTTTCGATACGAACTTTAATGTCTGTTTCGATGGCTATAGTCATATCGTCATTCATTCTTCTTGCGGGAACTCTTCTTAATATCTTTGCCTCAAATGCAATTGAGGATAATGCGCTGGAATCAGCCTCCGAGATAGTAACACAGGTAAATAACAACCTCAGCACATATATAAATGACATCCTTGATGTTTCTGATTACATACGTGAGCTTTCAAGGACAACTTCAAACCTGAACAGGGCAACAATACAGACAAGGCTCGAGGCACTCATAAGCTCCAGGGATGACCTTGTAAGCATCACGGTATGCGATCTGGATGGACAGGTAATAATATCCACAGAGCCCAGAATTGAAGCTCTCCCTGAAGAAATAGCTTCAGAACAATGGTTCCAGAGAGCCGCAGATGGAGAAGGAGATTTCTTCTTTACCGGACCACATAAGAACAGCATTGGATCTGATGATTACGTAATTTCATATTCGACAATCATAAGCTATGGGGATCTGAACAGAGGCGCGGCCCCTGCTGTGCTTCTCATCGATCTCAACTTCAATACTGTTGAGGAAATCTCAGAAAGCGCACATTTATCCCAGACAGGATATATATACATCCTCTCAAACGATGGGAATATAGTCTATCATCCACAGAAAAGATTGATAGATGAGAATGTACGCCAGGAAGATCTCGAAAGTGTCAGAGAACATGTTTTCGGATCCTATATCTCGGATTTTGAAGGAAGGGACAGGCTGACAATCATCCAGACTGTTGAACAGACAAGATGGAGAATCGTGGGAATTGCATTCATGGATGAACTTCTTGAACCGCTGAAGCCGTTCAGGATCACTCTTGTAAGCCTGATGATAGTCTTCGTACTCATTGCAATACTTATCTCAAGAATAATATCCGTACATATCACAAAGCCTCTGAGAGAGCTTGAACTGAGCATGAGGAGCGTACAGGATGGGAACTTCGATGTAACCGCGCCCGAAGGCGGATCAAAGGAAGTTGCCTCCCTCTCCCACTCCTTCAAGGTCATGGTGAAGCGCATCGAGGACCTTATGAGAAAAGTGAGGGAGACAGAAGCTGTCAAACGGCAGAGAGAACTTGATGCCCTGCAGGCAAAAATCAATCCGCATTTCCTCTACAATACCCTGGACAGCGTTGTATGGATGGCTGAAACCGGAAACAACCAGGGAGTTGTTAAAATGGTCACAGCACTGGCAAGCCTTTTCAGAATCTCAATAGCAAAGGGGCATGACACGATAACACTTAAGGAAGAGCTTTCACATGTTGAAAGCTATCTGGATATACAATCAATGCGGTACAAGGATAAATTCAGGTTCTCAATAACGCTTCCGGAAGAACTGGAGAATGCACCTACTATAAAACTTATAATCCAGCCTGTTGTCGAGAACTCAATATATCATGGGATAAAATACCTGCAGGAAGAAGGTCTGATTACAATTGAAGCCAAAGCTCAGGATGATAAGATCAGAATCATTATCAGGGATAACGGAATCGGGATGTCTCCTGAGACCTTTTCTTCCCTGCTGGATAAGCAGAGTGAACACAAGCACAGCAAGGATGGAAACGGCATAGGGCTTGCTAACATAGACGAAAGAATAAAACTCTCATATGGCGAGGAATACGGATTATCAATTGAATCAGAGCTTGATGAAGGAACTATAGTAACAATAACGATTCCGCATCTTCCGCCAATAGAGCCTGTAGTAATCAAACATTCATGAAAACCTGACCAGAAGCTCTTGTCAAAGCGTATATATAAGCAAAAGGGCTTCCCTTCGCCCTGATTGCTGACAGTCATTATGGCTGTCAGTTTTCTCTTAATCTTCCTGTCCTGCAAGGGGTCTATATGGTATCCAGACATACTGGTTATCAACAATCGGATACCCTATGGATTCAGAGGTCGGAGTACGTCCCTCTGCAAGTTCCTTCGCAATGTTATAAGCAGCTTTTCCCTGATTCTCCGCATCGTTGAAGACAGTACCAAGAAGCAGTCCATTCTGAAGTGCAGCCTGGCCAGCAGGAGTCCCATCTATTCCTATAACAGGCATGAATTCCGATGAATTGAAATATCCATTCTGCTGCAATACCTCAATAGCTCCTAATGCCATATCATCATTATTAGCGAAAACTGCCTCGATAGCATTTCCAGAACGATTAAGAAAAGATGCCATCACATCATAACCACCGCTTCTGGTCCATCTTCCGGTATCCTCATGGAGCTTTTCCAGAGGAATTCCTTCGGAAATAAGGGTTTCGATAAAATACTCAGTCCTGAGTTCTGTATCCTGATGTCCCGTCTCTCCCTTGATTACCACAAACTGCAGGATGCCATCCCCATTTCTATCAGCTTCAGGATGAGAGAACCAGTAATCTGCCATGATTTCCCCTGCCATAATACCGGAGTCTTCCGCCTTGGCTCCGACATAATAGACCTTATCCCACTTAGCCATATCATCCTTGACAGGTTCCCTGTTTATAAACACAAGCGGAACATTGTTCTGCCTGCACTTTTCTATCAGGACCCACGAAGCAGTTCTATCGACTGAGTTGACTATTATTGCTGAATAGCCTTCTTCGATGAATTTCTCAATCTGTTCATTCTGCGTCTGCTGCCTTCTTGCTGCATCGACAATCGTAACAGGTATATCGCCTTCGCTGGATTCAAGTATTGCATTTCTTATCTCAGTAATGAACGAATCCGAGAAGTCATAGACAGATACCCCGATCTTAAGCTCTTCATCGGAGCTGCAGGAAGCAAGAAAGATAAATATCAAAGCAATTAAAACAGAACGGAATACTTTCATACGAGAAAAGCAAAGCTGAGCCATTGCTCAGCTTTTGCTTACAGAAGATATCATTTCTTCTTGAGATATTTGATGCTGTCGAGTGATACAGCTGCAAGAATGATGAATCCCTTGAAGACGAACTGAAGGTTCGTATCGATACCGAGGAATGTGAGACAATATGTAAGGGATGTGAATATTACAACACCTATTGCCGCACCACCTATCTTACCTATACCACCATTAAACGATATACCGCCGACAACACAGGCCGCGATTGCATCCATCTCATATCCCTGTCCGGTACCAGCTGAGGCATTAGCTCTAAAAGCCTCAAGGAATGATCCACAGCCATAGAAGACTCCAGCCATGATGAAGACGCCGACAGTTACCCAGAATACGGAAATACCGGATACAGCAGCAGCTTCAGCATTACCGCCGACTGCGTACATATTCTTTCCGAATGTAGTCTTATTCCAGATAAGCCATGCAACTATGATAGCAATAACAGCTGGGATAATAAGCTTAGGGAATGTGATGAGCTGTCCGTTAATGACTCCAAGAGTCCACCTTCCTCCGATAAGGCTTCTGATACCGCTGTCAATTGATCCAACAGGTGTTCCGGATGTTCCGTAGAAAAGCATACCGTAGATAATAAGCTGGTTAGCCATTGTAGAGATGAACGGATGCATCTTGAAACGTGCGGTAAAGAATCCTGCCACAGCACTGAAGAATACACAGAGGACAACAGCCAGAAGAAGGGCCATCAGAACTCTGACTCCCATTGGCAGAGCCGAGAAATCCCATGTCGGAAGACCGAAAAGCGAAACGATGTTCATTCCCGGATGCAGGATAAGACCTGTTGTAACAGAACCAAGCGCAACCATTCTTCCTATAGAAAGGTCCGTTCCGGCAAGAAGGATGAGTCCTGCAACACCGAGGGCATAGAACATTCTTGTCGAAGCCTGTTCAAGGATTGTAAGGATGTTCGGAAGCGAAAGAAGATTTCCAGATCCCATCAGAGGTGCTGCGATGATACATACTATGAAGAAAATGATGATAGCAATGTAAAGACCATTGGCAAGGAAGAATGAAGATGGAGTGAAATTCCTGACGAAGTTCTTCCATTTCATTACCATATCTTCGCCGAAAGCGGATTTGCCATTCCTCAGCTCTCTGTTCTTCTGTATGTGATCAACAAATGCCTGATGCTTTGCGGCCTTAGCCTTATCAAGCTGATCCTTGAATCTTGCCTTGGAATCATACAGAGCACTCTTCAGCTCATAGTGGCATATCTCAATCTCGCTCTTAAGCATCTGAGGATCGCCGCCAGAAAGTCTGGAACGTACTTCATTCTCCCTTTCTGCAGCCTTCTGCTTAATTTCCGCGACTTCTTTGGCATAATAGGCTTTAGCTCCCGCTATTTTCTTATTCTGCTTCTCATTTACAGCTGCTTCAATATCCTTGGATACAGTATTTACATACTTAACAGCTTCTTTTGACAGAGCAGCAACTTCTGCCTTGTTTTTTGCCTCTACTTGCTTAGCTTTGGCTATTTCCGCAGTAAGAGACTGAATCTTTTTCTGCCTCTCTGCCTCATCAATAAGCTTGTTCTTCTTGATTGAGGCCATCTCTATTCTGCAGTCATTTATCTTTGTTGTTCCATCTGCCCTGAGTGCCTTGAGCCTTTCAGAGTATTCCTGGATTTTCTTATTCTCCTCAATGGTGATAATTTTTTCCTGGTTATCCGCCATATTCCCACTCCTTACAGATACTTCGCAGAGAGCCTAAGCAGCTCTTCCTGATTTGTTTCCTTAGTATTCACAATACCGGCCAGCCTATGATTGCTCATTACTGCAATTCTGTTTGTGATACCAAGAATCTCAGGCATCTCGGAAGAGACTACGATTATAGTCTTTCCTTCCTTTGCCATCCTGATTATCAACTGATAGATTTCATACTTTGCACCGACATCAATACCTCTTGTCGGCTCATCCATCAGGAATACATCAGGAGCTCTCTCCATCCACTTTCCAATGATTACCTTCTGCTGATTTCCACCAGAAAGCGCTGTAATAAGCTCATCAGGTGAGACACACTTAGTATTCATAACTGCAATCTCCCTGTTTGTTGCTTCATACATCTTCTTGTTATCGAGAAGATGCATCGTCTTGTAAGCTTCAAGGTTTGTAATGGTTGTATTGAACTTAATCGTATCCTTCCCGAACATACCATTGAGCTTTCTTTCCTCAGTAACAAGAGCAAATGAGTGCTCCATGGCATCTTTTGAGGATCTGAATCTCAGCTTCTTTCCATTTACCGCAATCTCTCCGCTTGCAATCGTCCTGATTCCGAAAAGCGTCTCAAGAAGCTCGCTTCTTCCTGCACCGACAAGACCATACAGACCGAAAATCTCTCCGCGGCGTACAGAGAAGGAAATATCATGAAGAACTGGAGAGAACTTGGTTTTGAGCTCATTTACAACAAGATAGTCTTCACCAGGGGTGTTATCCACATCCGGGAATCTCTTATCGAGTGAACGGCCGACCATTGCTGCAATCAGTTCATTCATATTCGTATCCGAGACATGCTTCTTGAAGATCATCTTTCCATCACGAAGGACGGCAACATCATCGCAGATCTCGAAAATCTCATCCATTTTGTGCGAAATATATACAAAGGAAACACCCTGTTTCCTCAGATCATCGACTATGGAAAAAAGCTTCTTAACCTCTCTTTCTGTAAGAGAGCTCGTCGGCTCATCAAGGACTATAAGCTTAGCATCGTAGCTGACAGCCTTGGCTATCTCAACCATCTGACGCTGAGAGACAGACATTGTCCTCATTACCGTCTTCGGGTTGACATTCATCTTAAGCCTTGCAAAGAGATTGTTGCTCTCGCGCAGCATTCTCGCCTCGTCTACTATTCCCCCTTTTGTTGGATAGCGTCCAAGGAAAAGATTATCCATAACGGTACGATCCAGGCATTGCTGAAGTTCCTGATGTACCATTGCCACACCATTCTCAAGCGCATCCTTCGGATTCTTGAAATCTATTGGATGTCCGAAAAGGGAAATCTGTCCTTCATCCTTTGCATAAATGCCAAAAAGGCATTTCATCATAGTGGATTTACCTGCGCCGTTTTCTCCCATAAGGCCGCAGACTGTTCCTTCTTCCACTGTGAGATTAATGCCATCCAGGACTCTGTTCTTGGCAAAGGATTTGGATAGATTCTTTATCTCAAGTACAGTTTTCCCGCTCATTTTATCCTTCCAAACTGTAAAAATTGTCGATGATGGCGGACGCAATGCATCCGCCACCCGTTTCCCGTCCGAAGAGAATCAGTACTGAAGTCTATCCAGATAGTCCCTACCAGAGTTGGTTCTAACCATGTTGATTGCATAAGCATCATAGCTATTGAGGTTCATGAACCTATCAAGACAGGATGACTCGTTCTGTCCGTCTCCCTGTACGATTGTGAGATCGATATTGAGAAGAGGAGCATAGTACTGAAGAGCTGGAATATAAGAAGATGAAAGGAAGTTATCTCCTGAGTTATAGATTGTAAGGAGAACTCTCTTTGTAGGAGCGTCAGTCTGCTTGATACCAGCATCTCTTGCACCAGCCTGATACTCTGTCCAGTTGGATGCATTAACACCTGTATTCTGAGCAAGAAGTGCCTTTGTCTCTGGGATGTAGTCAACAGAAGCAGAAATCTTGTTTCCATACTGATCTGGCTCTGTGATACCAGCTGTTACAACTGCATCTCCTGTAAGACCATCAAGAAGGTTTCTGATGACCTGGAGAGTTGCTGTAGCCTGAGCATCAACGTTCTGGGAAACTGTTCCGGTAAGTGTACCAGCTCCGATAGCTTCGATAGCATCAGCATTTGCATCGTATCCGAAGATAGGAACGCCAGCTGGATAGTTTGAAGCCTGGAGACAGCCCATTGCCATACCATCGTTGTTGGAGATGACCATATCAATCTGATCGCCAAGTCTTGTTGCCCAGCCGCCCATTGCGTCTGTTGCAGCATTTGCATTCCATGTTGTTCCGTCTGTTCCTGTCATAGCGCGGGAATCAAGCTCAACAACTGGCATTGTTGTTCCGCCAACATTTGCGGATCCCTGCTGTGTATTCTCTACACCAGGATCTGTAGAACCTGTCCATGTTCCGAGAGCTTCTCTGATGCCCTGGGTTCTAGCTTTGGAGTCATTGTGTCCAACGTCTCCGATACAAAGAACATATCCGATAATTCCATCACCGTTGCGGTCGATAACTGCTGGATCTGCAGTTGCGAGGAAGTCAACAATGAGCTGTCCCTGAACTGCACCACCGCCTGCTGCATCGAATCCAACGTAGTATGTTTTATCGTTCCAGTTCATAACATCCATATCAATAGCACCTGTAACAGGGTCTGATGGCTGTCTATTGAAGAATACAACTGGCTTCTCTGCATTTGTTACGACTGCTGCAGCTTCTGAACCACCCTGTGCGAAAAGGGATGTGCAGACTACTGCCACCATAAGGATGGCTACTGCTATCTTTTTCATCTAAACCTCCTAAAGCAGGTAGTACCTGCGTGTAGATTTACCTCTTGTAAAAAGATTTTCACACCACCTTGGGCTGCCGTACATATAGGATTTTTTCGATTAGCAGGAATTTTTTTCGTTATCTCCCCTCTTTTGAGGAGAAAGTCATCACACCAAGACGTGTAATTGCAGACCCTTCAATAAGCCCTTTCCTGATTACTGCCCTGGCATCAAAATCAAGTTTTCCGATCGGCGTCTCCATAAAACCCTTGAAAGAAATCTCGTCATCAGATGCTGCACCGGAAAAATCCGCCGAGAAATGAAGGAAATTCAGGACACCTTCGACTTTGCCATTACTGCGGGAAAAAGAAATCTGTCCTTTATATTTTCCGAAAGGGGAACGGACAAAGATATCAAACGTCTCCAATTATTATCCCCCTGACAGTAAACCGGCCTTTATTTGCAGTCACGCCTTCTCCGGAAACCTTTCTTCCGTCATATCGTCCAGTAATCGAGAAATCTATTTTACCGACGTAAGAATCAACTACTCCGCTGACAGAGAAAGTATCAGGGCCTGTCATGCTTCCATGAAAATTCCCGATATACCCGATGAATGAATATTTACCGGAAATCTCATCAGAAGAAATGGTAAATTCAAAATCTGCAGGGAAGTCCCCATAGAAAGTATCTATATTTGCATGAACACGACTCATACAATTAATATACTGCACAGGGGACAAACTGCAAAATACAAAGATGGATCAGGATCCGAATGAAGCATATTCAAACAGATCTGATTCAATATCTGCCTCAACGCTGTCATCCAGCTCAGAGAAGAAATCAAATCCTGTCAGCTTCTCAACATCATCGATTGTGCAGACATATTTAGACCAATGCCTGTCCGTTGTATCTCTATTAGGCATAATCACGGCAAGTGGAGAACAGCCGCCTATTTCTTCCGCTCTTTCCAGATCATTGTTGTCATTGTTCATTATCAGAGCGACTTTCCAGACATATTCGGGAACAGTAATCTCAACTGTCTTCCTATCGACAGTGGTCTCAATTGCCTCCTGGTAATCGCCATTCTCATCATATCCGCCGACGCCAGCAGGACCAGCAATTATATAGACCTCGCTATTATTCTCAGCTAATCCCTGAAGATATTCTTCCAGATCCTGCCATGTCTGCTGGTTATTCATAGGATTCTGAGGAACGATATTAGTCATATAAAAAGTCTCCTGCTGTTCCTTGTCATTATTATTGCGGTCAGCATTAGGACATACGTGGCCACGATCAAAACCCGAATTGGTGTAATCATCTTTATAAAGTCTATACTCATCAGGGACATCTGGATCACCTTTGAAATCCGCTTTTCGCCCTGTTCCCATATCACCGCCATCAATATGCCAGGAAACCCATACAGGAGTCAGATCATCATAGCTGAAAAGAAGTGTATAGGCATCCCTCTCAATAAGCTGTGTCCTTGAACTACCTTTAGAAGGATACCCAAAGAGTGCATTGCTATCATCTCCGGCAGCAGCAGGCTGTTCTGAATCAGGGAATAAATCGAGGAGGAAATCACATCCAGCGAATAGGATGAGAACCGATAAAAGCAAAGTAATAAACCAAAGACGTATACGCATACGTATATTATAGGAAGAATTCAGCACAAATAACAGAAAGAGGCGATCCGAAGACCGCCTCCTTATTTTTCCAGGATAGACCTTAGATTGTCTCTCCGAGAACCTCACCGCATCTCTGATAGAATGCAAGTCTTTCCTTTGCATCCTCTGCAGCTGCAGCGAAGAGCTCATCAGCCTGATCCGGGTTCGTCTTATAGAGAGAAGCATATCTTGTCTCTCCCTTGATGAACTCAAGATAATCAGCTGTTGCTGGCTTTGTCTCCCAGATGAATCTCTTTCCAGCCTCAAGGCGTGGATCGAAGCGGTAAAGCGGCCAGTATCCAGCTTCAACAGCCTTCTTTGCCTCAACCTGAGAATATCTCATGTTGATACCATGGTTGATACATGGAGCATAGCAGAAGACAATTGACGGTCCCTGATAAGCAACAGCTTCCTGAAGTGCCTTCTGAGCCTGGAGTCTGTTATAGCCAAGAGCAACAGAAGCGACATATGCATGGCCATAGCTCATCATCATGAAGCCCATGTTCTTCTTTCCAACCTTCTTACCAGCATTAGCAAACTTCGCAACTGCTGCCATAGGTGTGGACTTGGAAGCCTGTCCGCCAGTATTGGAGTAAACCTCTGTATCGAGAACAAGGATTGTAACGTTCTTTCCAGAAGCAACAACATGGTCAACACCACCGAATCCGATGTCGTATGCCCAGCCGTCGCCACCGATGATGATCACATCCTTCTCTGAGAAGTAATCCTGAAGCTCTACGATCTTGCTGAGAATGATCTGAGCCTCAGCATCGGATGCCTTCTCCTTTGCAAGAACCGCCTGGACTTCCTTCTGTGCTGTGATGGAAGCCTCAGTTGTATCCTCCCAAAGTGAATAGCACTTCTCAATAGCTGCCTTAAGCTCTGCAGAACATCCCTTTGCAATAAGCTCATCACACTTCATTCTGAGAAGATTCCTGTTGGAATCAACAGCAAGGCGCATACCAAGACCATACTCTGCATTGTCCTCAAAGAGTGAGTTGCCCCAAGCTGGTCCACGGCCATCAGCTCTCTTTGTATAAGGAATTGTCGGGAATGTTCCTGAATAGATTGAAGAACAGCCTGTTGCATTAGCAATTACTGCTCTCTCTCCGCAGATCTGGCTGAGCATCTTAACATATGGAGTTTCACCACAACCTGCACATGCTCCGGAGAACTCGAAGAGTGGCTGCTTGAACTGCAGACCCTTTACTGTTCCCATGTTGAGACCATCAAGGTTGTCATAAGTGAGGCTCTCGAAATATGTTGCATTCTCGATCTCGCCATTTGCTCTCTCTTCAGCAATCGGCTTAAGCTCAAGAGCCTTCTCCTTTGCAGGACATGCTTCAACACAGACGCCGCATCCCTGGCAGTCCTCTGTATAGACCTGGATCTTGAACATGAGGTTTCTGTCATTCTTTGTATTTGACTTGATAGCATGGAATGTAGCTGGTGCCTTCTCCATATCCTCAGGAGTAATCTGCTTAGCGCGGATAGCTGCATGCGGACAGGACTGTACACACTGGTTGCACTGAATACACTTTGTGCTGTCCCAATGAGGAACATAAGCTGCAACACCTCTCTTCTCGAGCTTTGCAGTTCCTGTAGGAAGCTTTCCATCGAAAGACATCTGGGAAACAGGAATGTCATTGCCCTCAAGGTGCATGATGCGCTCGATTACATTCTTTGTGAAATCATCGGCATCCTCTGGAACAAGTCTCTTCGGCTCATAGCTCTTTGTAATTTCTGCTGGAACCTTAACCTCTACAAGTGCTGCAGAAGCTGCATCTACAGCTGCCCAGTTCTTGTTTACAACCTCTTCACCCTTCTTGAGGAATGTCTTCTTGATGTACTTCTTGATAAGCTCAATAGCCTCTGTCTCAGGAAGAACATTAGCGATCTTGAAGAATGCAGCCTGCATAACAGTGTTGATTCTGTTGCCAAGACCTACGCTTCTTGCGATATCGAGAGCATCGATATTGTAGAAGTGGATGTGCTTGTTGATGATCTGCTCCTGCATATCCTTTGTAAGGTGCTCGAAAACCTCATCTGAAGGAATCTGGCTGTTGAGGAGGAATACACCATTCTCCTTAAGAGCAGAAAGCATATCATAGCGTCCGATGTATGCCGGGTTATGGCATGCAACAAAGTCTGCATGGTCAATAAGCCATGGCATATCAAGCTTACCCTTTCCGAATCTGAGGTGGGAAATCGTAATACCACCGGACTTCTTCGAATCATAAGCAAAGTATGCCTGAGCGTTCATATCTGTATTGTCGCCGATGATCTTGATGGAGTTCTTGTTAGCACCGACTGTACCGTCAGAGCCAAGGCCCCAGAACATACAGGAAACAACACCTTCCGGAGTAACATCAATCTTGTCACCTACAGGGATTGAGCGGCCAGTAACATCATCGTTGATACCAACTGTGAAGTCATGCCATGCATCATCGCGTGCAAGGAAATCAAATACTGCCTTTGCATGTGTAGGTGTGAAGTCCTTTGAGGAAAGTCCATAGCGGCCTCCGATGATCTTCATACCTGTTCTTCCCTGCTGAGCAAGAGCTGTTACGACATCTTCATAGAGAGGCTCTCCAAGAGCGCCTGGCTCCTTTGTTCTGTCCATCACAGCAATTCTCTTTGCTGTTGCAGGAATGCATGCAACAAAATCCTTTGCTGAGAATGGTCTGTAAAGTCTTACCTTAACAAGACCGACCTTGCCGCCGTTCTTGTTGATATAATCCACAACCCACTCGAATGTATCAGCTGCTGAACCCATGATGATAATAACATCTGTAGCATCTGGAGCACCGACATAATCGAAGAGATGATACTGTCTGCCTGTAAGACCAGCGACCTTGTCCATGTATTTCTGAACAATGCCTGGAACAGCATCATAATATGGATTGACTGTCTCTCTTCCCTGGAAGTAAACATCTTCGTTCTGAGCAGCAACCTTTGTCATTGGATGCTCTGGGCGCTGTGCACGTGAGCGGAAGCGCTCGATGTACTTCTCGTCAACGAGAGTGCGGATTTCATCATAAGAGATTTCCTCAACCTTCTGAATCTCATGAGATGTTCTGAATCCATCAAAGAATGCAAGGAAAGGAACCTGTGACTCAAGAGTTGCAAGATGAGCTACAAGAGCCATATCCATGGTCTCCTGGATTGAGGATGCACATGTCATTGCGAAACCAGTATTGCGGCATGCCATGACGTCGGAGTGATCACCAAAAATCGAGAGAGACTGAGCTGCAAGGGATCTTGCAGATACATGGAAGACTGTCGGAATCATCTCACCAGCAATCTTATACATGTTAGGAATCATCAGGAGAAGTCCCTGAGATGCCGTGAATGTGGTTGTCAGAGCACCTGCTGCAAGAGAACCATGAACTGCTCCAGCGGCACCTGCCTCTGACTGCATTTCCATGATGTCTACTTTCTTGCCCCAGAGGTTCTCGCGGCCTGTAGAAGACCACTGCTCTGCATACTCGCCCATTGGTGAGGACGGAGTAATCGGGTAAATAGCGGCTACATCACTGAAGGCATAAGCTATATGCGCCGCAGCGGTGTTTCCGTCAATGGTAACCATTTTCTTGTCTGCCATTTTCAACACTCCTAAATATTTCATGTGGCAATGCCACAGCCATAACCGATTAAGAGGGTATCAGCCAATTACATAGAATATCGCAAGTCCTTAGAGAATACAACCTTTAGGATGATACCTTAGTGTGTTAAAAAGAAGGAGAAGGAGCGGCTCCAGAAGGATTCTGCTTAATATTTATACCGGAACTCCAGCAGAACGGGTTAGACCCAGCCTGCTCCATTATCCTTGAATGACTTGGTTAGCTATGGCTAACTTATTAATATCACACACCCACTCTTTGAGTCAACTATATTTTCCAGCAACGATAAAACAATCGAGGGTACCCAATGATAAGCCCCGGGCACCCTTCGGAAAGTATCAGCGGAAAGGTCTGTCTGGTCTGCCGATTGCCACATTCCTTCCATTGATTGTCAGTCTGTATTCAGGGAAGCTGAGCCAGTCATCATCATATGCGTCAATCCTTCCATCAAATGAGATCGTAGACGAGGATATGTTTCTTGTACTGAACTCGCCGGAGACAATTCCTTCAAAGAAGAATCTGTCATCGCCGTACTCTTCAACAGAACCGTTTATCACGACATCCCTGAGGTTTATTCCATCGTCTGAATATGTTCCGATGCGGATATTCATCTTCGCCTTCTCATGATCATCGTCCTGGACGTCAAAGCTGTAGCTTCCGGTAACACTCGATGAATAACCTCCTTCAAGAGGGAAATCCGTGAATCGTATATCACCACCGATTACTTCAATATCATCCCTGTCTCCCCTTTCATAGCCAAGCTTTATCGTTCCCTCTATCTTTTCATGGGATATAGGGACTTCTCCAGGGGTACCGCTAATATCCTCAAGATGCTCAAAAGCCTCTTCAAATGCCTCCATCACATCATCCTGAACCTCATCGAATCCAGCGAGGAACATACGGAATGCGCGCTCCTCATCCGCTGTCATCGGCTCCGGAAGAGCAGATTCAGGAATATCTTTATTGTCTACCTTAATCTGGGGATCTGTCCCGTTTCCATCAGAAAGAACGAAGTAAAGCACCCTGGAATCTATATTCAGCTCAAGTACTGCATCCACTATATTGCCAGATCCATCAATCTCAAATGTGCCATTGATGACAGTCCCATCGTCTGCTTTGAATGAAGTCATTTTATATACATTCCCGCTTACGGAGACTCCATTCGTCTGGCCTACGGAATCAACAGCCTGGGTCATTGCCCTGACCGCAACAGTTGCGGCGGCTTCCGGGGAAGAATTTCCCACATTTCCGCCAAGGTTACATGATGCAAGCATCAGCACAGCCATCAGGAGTATTGCGATGGCTGCCGGAAATTTTCTGATAGTCATAGTATTGCTCCTTTTTGTGTGATTATTGCATGGAAATCCAAAGGTTTCATCAGAAAAAAACGAGGCCGTTTCGCATCGTGAAATGCAGAACAGCCTCTCCTATCAAGTTCTGTAAGAAGATCAGTTCAGAACAGATTGAACAGAGCAACTACCGAGAATCTTGTAGACTCCCACATAGGATTGAAGACACCGCCTATATCATTGTCACCAAAACCTGCCTGACCAGGAACAAGGGCATTAATGCCGATGCTTATTGCGGCAAGATTAACAGTAACACCTGCCCTATATACGAGCTTTGAATGCTGGAATGCATCACCTGCATTCTCCATAGGAAGACCATTCATAGTCCAGCTATCGTTGGTCCTGCCTGTATACTGGAAATCGAACTGAGTACCGAGACCTAATGAGATGTCAAGGATATTTCCTATAGGAATATTGCCATTGATTGTCGGGATTGCCGCGATACTTACAGCAAAATCATCTCCGAATCCAATTGTTGCAGGTATATCTATGCTTAAATACTTTATCGGATTTATTCTCACGTCCGCACCAAAAGAAAAATTGTTCAGTGCCCAGAAATCATCCTCCTCAAGTTCGACAACCGTACGGTTATATGAAACAAGAGGTCCTATCTGTAAGAACGGTGTAGCCATAAGTGATACAGGAATTACTGCAATTAATAGCAATACAGCAATAAGTTTTCTCTTCATTAAGTTTCCTCCTAAAACCATAATGAGCGGATCTCTCATCCATAATGGATTATTACATAAGATTTTCAGGAAAACCACATCTGCTGAAGGAAACACGAAAAAAACACATAAGCCCTTATCCTTCTGTATTTCTTCACAGAAAAGTCCTCCAGAGCTGAATCTCTGAAGGACCCAGAAGGAGGAAAAACTTCAATAGCCCTGGTCACACATAGCATCAGCTACTTTCCTGAATCCTGCTATATTCGCACCCTTTACATAATCAATATAGCCATCATCCCCTTTTCCATGGGTAACACATTCCGTGTGTATAGATCTCATTATGGCTTTCAGTTTCTCATCAACCTCTTCCGCTGGCCAGAAATAATGCATTGCATTCTGGCTCATCTCAAGGCCGGAAACGGCAACGCCGCCTGCATTTGCAGCTTTTCCCGGAGCAAACAGTATATGGTTATTCCTGAAGCATTCGATTGCTTCTGCCGTACAGCCCATATTCGAAGTCTCTACTACATATCTGACTCCGTTGTTTATGAGATTTTCAGCATCTTCCTTCCCAAGCTCATTCTGAATAGCTGCAGGGAAAGCAAGATCAACAGGAACCTCCCATGGCTTCCTTCCAGGAATAAACTCAGCATTGAAACGTGCTGCATAGGGTTTGACGACATCATTATTGCTTGCCCTGAGCTGAAGCATATATGCCCATTTCTCAGGTGTGTTTATTCCGTTCTCATCATAAATGTATCCATCAGGACCTGAGATCGTGACGACCTTGGCACCAAGCTGGGAAGCCTTCATGACAGCACCCCATGCCACGTTGCCGAATCCGGAAACAGCAATACGCTTGCCTCTCATCTCCTCTCCATGTTCATGGAGCATGTTCTCCGCAAAGTACATAGTCCCGTATCCGGTAGCTTCCGGCCTGATCCTTGAACCTCCCCATCCAAAGCCTTTTCCTGTAAGGACTCCGGTATTCTCCGTAACTATGCGTCTGTATTGGCCATAGAGGTATCCGATTTCCCTTGCACCTACTCCGATATCTCCAGCAGGAACATCTGTATCAGGACCTATATATTTATATAATTCCGTCATGAATGACCGGCAGAAACGGAGGATTTCTGCATCCGAACGTCCTTTTGGAGAGAAATCAGAGCCACCCTTCCCTCCTCCCATAGGAAGCGTTGTAAGAGCGTTCTTGAAAGTCTGTTCGAAGCCGAGGAACTTCATCGTTCCCTCTGTAACAGAAGCATGAAAACGAAGACCTCCTTTATATGGTCCAAGAGCATTGTTAAACTGAACCCTGTAGCCTCTGTTTACCCGTATATTACCATCATCATCTTCCCATTCTACCTTGAAGGAAATAACCCTATCAGGTTCGGTAATACGCTCAAGAATCCTGTTCCGTATATATCTGGGATTATCATTGACTGTATCGATAACCGACTCTACAACCTCTCTGACAGCCTGGATGAATTCCGGCTCAGCCGGATTCCTCTTCTCAATATCCTGCATGAAATCATCTAAGCGATACACAACTGCCTCCTTCTTCAGATTAAGGCAGGGTATTTTAACAGTCAACAGAAAGATACATCAGAATCTCTTTACAATTCTGATGTATCCATAAATTGTATAGGAATTTTATTGTGATTTACTCACTTCCCAAGATAAGCTTTCTTGACTGCATCGTTGACAAGAAGCTCACTTCCCTTTCCTGTAAGCGTTATTCTTCCCGTCTCCATGACATACCCGACATCCGCAACCTGAAGAGCCATATTCGCATTCTGCTCAACAAGCAGGATAGTCACTCCTTCCCTGCTTATCTTCCTGATAATCGAGAAGATGTCGCGGACAACAAGAGGGGCAAGGCCAAGAGATGGTTCATCCATCATCATGATCTTCGGTCTGGACATAAGAGCTCTTCCGACGGCAAGCATCTGCTGCTCACCTCCGGAGAGCGTTCCTCCATACTGCCAGCTTCTTTCCCTGAGACGTGGAAAAAGAGAGTAAACCCAGTCAATATCTTCCTCTATGTTATCCTTTCTCAGGTATGCACCGATCTTCAGATTCTCGAGAACCGTAAGATCCGGGAAGATCTTCCTGCCTTCCGGCACAAGAGTTATGCCCTTTCCGACAATATAAGCAGGATCTTTTCCTGTTATATCCTCACCCATGAACTCAATCTTTCCTGTACGAGGCTTAACAAGTCCTGCAATGGTTCTGAGCGTCGTGGATTTTCCAGCACCATTTGCTCCGATAAGGGTTACAATCGTGCCCTCCTCCACCGAGAATGAAATATCCCTGACAGCTTCGATGCCGCCATAATTCACAGACAATCCCTTTATCTCAAACATCTTCAGCAACCCCCAGATACGCATCGATGACACGCTGATTATTCTGAACTTCATCAGGAGTGCCTTCTGCTATTAAGGAACCGAAATCCAGAACATAAATCCTGTCAGAAATCCCCATTACAAGATCCATATGATGCTCAATCATCAGAACTGTAAGATCATAGCGTTCCTTGATCTGCCTGATGAACGCAGAAAGCTCCTGCGTCTCCTGCGGATTCATTCCGGCAGCAGGTTCATCCAGAAGAAGCAGATGAGGTCTTGTGGCAAGAGCACGAGCTATCTCAAGTCTCCGCTGAAGACCATATGGAAGGCTCGTTGCAAGATCATCACGATGAGAGAGAAGCCCCTGCTCTTCCAGAAGCTTCTCAGCATCTTCTGCCATGCTTTTCTCCTCCCTCCAGCTCAGACGCAGTACAGCAGAGAAGACATTCTCCTTTGCTCTGACATGCATGGCGGTAAGCACGTTCTCAAATACAGTCATGCTCCTGAATAGCCTTATATTCTGGAATGTCCTTGCGATACCGAGCTTGGTAATCTCATCAGGAGTAGGATTCAGGATCTTCTCATCGGCGTATTTCCCCGATTCCTGCCCTGCGTATATTTTCCTCATCCTGCCGGTAGGATGATTCCTTATGATAGCTTTCCCATCATAGGAAATCACTCCATTTGAAGGCTCATACACACCGGTAATGCAGTTGAAAGCAGTGGTTTTTCCCGCGCCATTAGGCCCGATCAGGGCAACGATCTCCCCTTCTCCTACATGCATGGAAAGATTATTCACCGCAACAACGCCGCCAAACTGCATCGTCACATTTTCAAGCCTCAGGAGATCTTTCATTTCGAAACCCCCTTCTTTCTGCCAATGCCTTTCACAAAGCCTTTCATCCTCTCAAACGAAAGCTCCTTATCCCCCATGATGCCTTTCGAGAAGAACAGAACGATAATCATGATGATCACAGAAAAGACAAGTCTTCTGAATCCTGAACGGAAAAGATCCGGGGCATCGATGCCAAGGAAACGTCCCATATCGAGACCACGCAGCCACCATTCTGAAAGCGCAATATAAAGGAATGAGGCTATACAGGATCCCGAAATCGAACCAATACCGCCTATAACAACAATCAGAAGGATTTCGTATGTCATCATCGATTTGAACTGCTGAGCCTGCACCGTATACTGGAATGCAGCAAGAAGCGCCCCAGAAACTCCTGCGAAGAATGAGGAGATGACGAATGAAAGCTCTTTATGCCTGAAAAGGTTTATTCCCATGGCTTCTGCAGCCGTCTCGTCATCCCTTATAGCCTTGAAGGCCCTTCCATATGAGGAATTTATAAGAAGAACTATCAGGAGAATGCAGATCCCGACGACAATAAATACAAAAAGCGTCGGAGGGAAAGGAATATCAGTAAATGGCAGGGTTATTCTTGTCAGATCCTTGTATTCCCTGAGAAGGTTCGCCCCATTTGTAAGAGGACCAAGCACATCCCACTGGAAAATCGCCCTGAGAATCTCCGCAAAGCCAAGGGTTGCAATGGCAAGATAATCAGACTTAAGCCTCAGTACAGGAAGACCTATAAGGAATGCAAAGAAAGCAGCAACAAGCCCTGCGGCTATCAGACCAATAAAGGCTCCAGTATCGAAACCGACGATACATTCATAGTATTTATAGACCCTCTCAGATTCCTTGACACTCACCGGCATGGTAAAGATCGCATATGTATAGGCACCGAGAAGCATGAATCCAG
Source organism: uncultured Spirochaetaceae bacterium (assembly GCA_944389105.1). Classification (GTDB taxonomy): domain Bacteria; phylum Spirochaetota; class Spirochaetia; order Sphaerochaetales; family Sphaerochaetaceae; genus Ornithospirochaeta. The sequence continues at coordinate 150,686 of CALXLD010000006.1, forward strand.
CCTGGCCAAGAGAAAACAGACCGGTAAAGCCGTTAAGAAGGTTCATCGAAACGGCGACAAGCGAATATATTGCACCTTTTCTCAGTACGGTGAAAAGAATATTTGTCGGACGAAGTGTAAACTCAAGAACCAGAATCGCAAGATAGACAACAGCTATTGCAATGAAAATTCTTATCAGATGATTTCTTTTTGCTCTGTCCATATTCCCTCCTCAGACCTTATCAACAGCCTTCTCACCGAAAAGGCCAGTGGGTTTAACAATGAGAATGATGATAAGGAAAGCGAACGTGAAAGCATCGGAGAATGTTGTCCAGCCGGATCCTGGGATTCCGAATATAGAGGAACCACCCTTTATGATATTCTCACAGATTCCTATTATGAATGCGCCTATAACAGCGCCTGGTATAGAACCTATTCCACCGAAGACAGCAGCAACGAATGCCTTGAGTCCCGGCATGGAACCGCTTGTAGGAGTAACGGAAGCATAATTAGTGAAATAAAGAAGCGAAGCTACTGCTGCAAGAAGGGATCCTATCATGAATGTTATTGAGATAACACGGTTTATCCGGATTCCCATAAGCTGGCTTGTCTCAAAGTCCCTTGATACAGCTCTCATTGCCATTCCTATCTTAGTGTGCTTTATCAGAAGCGTAAGAAGAACCACGAGAGCAGCGGTAAGGAAAGGTGTCACTATTGTGACAACTCTTGTCGTAGCTCCCCAGATAACGACTGAATCCGAAAGCCATGGAAGCGCAGGATAGACCTTGGCAAGGCCACCGGTAAAATAAAGAGCCGCATTCTGGAGAAGATAGGACACTCCGATTGCGCTGATCATTACGGACATTCTAGGAGCACTCCGCAGCGGACGATAGGCAACTCTTTCTATTATAAAGCCAAGCAGGACTGTAAATATCAGTACAAGCGGCACAGAGACTGCAAACGGAAGAGATGATGATAAATACACCATAATAAGTCCGGCACACATGAATACATCGCCGTGAGCGAAGTTTATCAGTCTCAGAATGCCGTATACCATCGTATATCCAATGGCAATCAGAGCATACTGTCCCCCTACTGATATACCGGAAAGAAAATATGATAGATTCTGGTGAAGAAAATCAGCCATAACTACTCCTGAAAACGATATGCGGCAGGAAATTCCTGCCGCTGAATGAGATAAAGCTGTTATCAGTCAACGACTACAGCAGGAAGAGCATCCCATCCGCCTGTCTCGGTATTGGCATGTTTTACATATACGGTATTGCGGATTGCATCTCCATTGACCTGTTCCAGTGCAATATGCCCTGTCACTCCGTCAATCTCTGTTCCCCAGAGAGCTTCCATCACATCCGCAGGATCGATGCTCGCGGCATTCTGAATAGCCTGAAGAACAAAGTAATATGCATCAAAACCCATAGCCGTAACAGCAGCGACTGTGTCATCTCCGCCATTGTTTGAAAGACGTGCTGAATCTGAATTTACCCAGCTCTTGAAGCCTTCATCGAACTCGGGATCAGCACCTTCTGGATAGAATGTGGTTACAGTAACATCAACATCGGTTCCTTTTGCAGCCTGGAGGATTACGTTGGAATCCCATGTATCACCTGCAAGTATAGGCATTCCAAGGCCCTGGCTCTGAGCCTGATTGATGATAAGCTGGGCAGCCTCTGTAGAAACAGGTGAGAAGAAAACCTCACAGCCGCTGTTCTTCGCATTCGCGATATATGATGTGAAATCGCTGTTTCCATCAGGGAATGTCTCAGAAACGACCTCTCCGCCAAGGGATGTGAAGCGTTCGATGAAATAGTTCACAAGTCCGCCAGAGTAGTCATCACCGAGTTTTGCAAGACAATACACCTTCCTCGCTCCAAGTGTGTCATATGCATAGTTTGCAAGAACAGTTCCCTGGAATGGATCAAGATAGCAGATACGGAAATAATGGGTATTACCCTCAGTTACCTGCGGATTGGTACATGTTATTCCCACAATAGGAACACCTGCGATGCGGAATGTATCGCTGCCAGCAATTGATACACCTGAGCCATATGAACCAAGAGCTACTGAAACATCAGCATTCACAAGTGTTGCGGCAGCTGTGGCAGCTCTGTCATTAGAGCTCTCGTTATCAGCGACAACAAGCTCTACGGTATACTCTGTATCCCCGACCATCACAGTAGGAGTAAGATAATTGGCATACTGAATACCAAGAGTCTCCTGCTTTCCTCCTGCGCCATTGTCGCCGGAAGCTGGTTCAAAGACTCCAATCTTCACTACCGTGGAGTCAGCCTCGCTTGATCCACCAGCAAAAAGCATTACAGCGGAAAAAAGCAGAACAAGACAAAAGAGCAATTTCTTCTTCAAAATTTTCTCCTCCCTTGGGTAATTCATTTTCCCCCAGTGATTATGAGCGGATTAAAAACCACCTGATAGCGTAAATGATACCTATATCGGGGAGTTATGTTAATATTTGAATGTATGAATATGCAAAAGTTTTGCAATTTTCTGAATATTTCACAGCTCTGCATTATCAAAGGCTTTGTGCTATACTCACCCATATGAACAGAACATACAGAATCATCTTCACAGTTTCTGCAATTCTTCTTGCCGCTGAGCTTGCGATAATGCTTATATCGATTCTCTCAACACCGCTTTCCGATACCTATCTGAGGGTATGGGGAATAATCGTGCTGATTACGGCCTGTATCGCCATCTTCAGCTTCATACAGAAAAGGAAGGGTGAATAATGTATCTCCTCGACCAGACATGGCTGCCATTTGCCAACCTGATGCTCCGCCATGTCTACAGCGTCCTCCTTATCTGCTCTGATTATGACAGATTCATGCTTGAGGAAGACGGCAGGGTCGAGGAAGAGCTTTACAAAGAATATACTGCGCTCGGTCTTTCAAGTCCTCCTAAGATATCTCATGTATCAAATGAGGAAGCCGCTCTTGAGATGATTGACAGGCAGTCCTTTGATCTTGTCATATCAATGCTCGATCTCGGCTCTGACAGGGTGGAAGGTCTTGCAAAGGCAATAAAAGAGAAAAAGCCGGAAATGCCTGTAATCGCGCTCTCCCCTTCCCCTGATCACAGAAAAGCAAAGGAGCTTAGAGGAGAGAACTGCCCTTATATAGATTATCTATTTTACTGGCAGGGCAACCCTGCTCTCTTTCTTGCCATGGTCAAGCTTATTGAGGACAGGATAAACGTAGAACACGATACAACCGAGGCGGATGTACAGGTAATAATCCTCGTCGAGGATTCCGTAAGATTCATATCTGCATATCTTCCTGAGATGTATATGTGCCTGATCAGGCAGAACAGGCTATCAATACTTGAAGCTCTTAATGACTGGGGAAAGACCCTCAGGATGAGGGGAAGGCCGAAGATCCTCCTGGCAACGGACTATAATGAAGCCTGGGATCTGTATATGAAGTACAGGGCAAACATCCTCGGGGTGATTACGGACATAAACTTTCCTTCGGAGAAAGGGACGGAAAAGTCCGGAATAAGATTCACGGAAGCAATCAAGAAGGATAACCCCGAGGTTCCGGTACTTATGCAGAGCACGGAAGCAGAGAACAGGGAAGATGCAGAACGCCTTGGTGCCGATTTCCTGTGGAAACTTTCTCCAACGCTGATGCAGGAGCTTGAGAAGCATTTCCTTAAATACTACAACTTCGGGCCTTTCATCTTCATCGATCCGGAAAGCGGAAAGGAAATCGCAAGGGCAAATACAATGAAGGAAGTACAGGAAACACTTAAGGATCTTCCCCTTCCATCATTCAGATACCACTCAAAAAGAAATGATTTCTCCAGATGGCTCAGAGCACAATCTCTTTACATGCTCGCGAAGCGCATCAAGAACATCAATGTCGATTCCGGACTCAGCGACAAGGAAGTGAGGGACCTCCTTTACACAACGATAAAAGAATACCGAAGCGAACGGACGAGAGGAGTTATAGCTGCCTTCTCCAAGGAATCCTATGATGAAACAGTCCTGTTCGCAAGAATCGGGAACGGATCCCTTGGCGGCAAAGGAAGAGGTCTTGCATTCATTGCAATGGAGATGAAAGCAAGCGGGATACGGGCCCGCTACCCTTCTGTTTATCTGTCAATCCCGAGAACAATAGTCATAACGACCGAGCTCTTTGACAATTTCATGAAAATCAACAGCCTGAGCTTTCAGGATTTCCAGGAAATGGAGGACGATGAGATACTCAGCATATTCCTGAATGGCAGGATGCCGGAAAACCTCATCAATGATCTCAGAGCAATCCTCAGGATAATAACCAAGCCGCTTTCCATCAGATCATCCTCTCTTCTGGAGGATTCTCACTTCCAGCCATTTGCAGGCGTCTATCAGACAACGATGATCGCAAACCGCGGAAGCGACGAAAAGAGGCTTGAGGAGCTCGTAAAATCAATAAAGACAGTATGGGCATCAACCTATTTCAGCACAGCAAGGGAATATCTGAAGAGTACTCTCCATACAGCGGATGAAGAGAAAATGGCTGTCATCATACAGCAGGTAACCGGTTCAGAACATGGGGACTACTGGTATCCGAACATATCAGGAGTCGCAAGATCGCTCAACTACTACCCTATTCCGGGACAGAAATCCGAGGATGGTGTCGGAATGCTTTCCTTTGGACTTGGCAAGACCATTGTCGATGAAGGAACTGCGCTTCGGTTCTGCCCTGCAAAACCAAGAATGCCATCGGACTCGCTGATGGGAGAATCATCTGTCCAGGACCTTTTCTATGCTTTATCCCTGAAAAACAGCTTCGATCCAGAAAGCAATTCGGACAATCTTGTGCAGCTTCCGGTTGAAGAGGAAACGCGGAAGTACCCTAAAGCTTTCAGAAGCATAGCCTCGACACTTGATCCATATACCGGAATGCTATCCGAATCAATACGGGCAGAGGGCATGAAGATGCTGACATTCAACGGGGTCCTGAAATACGAGACAATACCGCTTGCCCATATTATTGATGACATGCTCAAACTTGGGACAAGCGCTATGGCAGAACCGGTGGAAATAGAGTTCGCGATAAATACGGAACATGGGGATTTCCCCGACTTCTCAATACTCCAGATCCGCCCTATATCAGGAACAAGCGGATACACCGAAGTCCCGATCACCTCTGCAGAAAGAGAGGATGCCATGATTTATGCCAGGAAAGTCATGGGGAATGGCATCGTTGAGGATATAAAGGAAATCGTCACGATAAAGCCAGATGCCTTTGACAGAAGCAGGATGATAGACATGGCAAGGGAGCTTGAGCTTATAAACAGAAGAACAGAGGGCTTCTATGTGCTTATAGCAGCAGGCCGCCTTGGCTCTTCTGACAGATGGCTAGGAATTCCATGTACCTGGTCCCAGATATCAAAAGCACATGTCATTGTCGAGACAGGGCTCAAAGAACTGCAGGTAGAACCCAGTCAGGGAACTCATTTCTTCCAGAATATGACCTCTCTGGGCTGTATATATCTTACAATCAATCCGATGTTCGGCGACGGAACCATGGACTATGAAAAAATAGCCTCACTCCCGCATACAATCGAAACGGATCATTTTCTATGTGTCAAATCTGATAAGCCTCTCGTGATCAAGGCTAATGGTCTTGATGGGGAGGCAATAATAAAGGAGGACAGGTGAAATGTCTACAAGACTTTACACACCTACAAGAGTAATACTTGGCAAAGGTGCTGAGGAATCACTGGCAGGCGAACTTGAAATAGATGGAGCAAGGAAGGTTCTCATCCACTACGGTTCGGAAAGGATCGTAAAGGATGGACTTATGGGGAAACTCACAGACCAGCTCGATAAGGCGGGCATAGGCTACGTGCTTCTGGGAGGCGTAATGCCTAATCCAAGGGTCTCGCTTGTAAGAGAAGGAATCAGGATCGGAAGAAAGGAACAGATAGATTACATCCTTGCAGTCGGCGGCGGCTCCGTAATAGACAGCGCTAAAGCAATAGCTTACGGACTTTATGACAAGGAAGAAGGTGACGTCTGGGATTTCTACAACGGAACAAGAAAACCGCAGGGAGCCTATGCGATAGGAGTTATCCTTACTTTATCAGCAACAGGTTCTGAAATGAGCGACAGCTCAGTAATCACAAACGAGGATGGAAAGATGAAGAGAGGCTATAATTCCGACTACTGCCGTCCACGTTTTGCCCTTCTCGATCCAGAGCTTACATATACAGTTCCGCCTTATCATACTTCATGCGGAACAGCAGACATGATGATGCATACAATAGAAAGGTTCTTCCATTCGGGAAAGACGCTTGAGCTTACCGACAATCTTTCGATAGCTCTTCTGAAAACTGTTGCAGAGAATGGCCTGAAGGTTCTGCAGAATCCTGAAGATTATGAGGCAAGGAAGAATCTTATGTGGGCTTCTTCCCTTTCGCACAATGGCCTGATGCAGGAAGGAAACGAGCAGAGAGGAGACTGGGCATGCCATCAGATGGAACATGAGCTTTCGGGAATGTTCGACGTTGCCCATGGCGCAGGTCTTACCGCAATATGGGGAACATGGGCTCGTTATGTTGCATCCGAAAATCCTGAAAGGTTCGCAAAGCTTGGGAATGGCGTATTTGGAACAGAAGCAGCAGGCTGTGCAGAAAAAGATGCAGAGAACGCCATCAAAGCATTTGAGGAGTATTTCAGGGCAATCAAGATGCCTGTATCAATAAAAGAACTTGGCCTGGATCTTACAGACAGGGAAATAGACGAGCTTGCAGATAATGCAGTGTTCCATGGGAAGCGGACCCTCGGAGCCTTCAAGGTTCTTCAGAGAGATGATATAAGAGAAATCTACAGAAGAGCAGCAGAGTAAAAGAAAGCCCGGTCACCGGGCTTTCTCAGTCAGTTCTGCTTCAAAATAATCCCATAGCGATGAATGAGGCGGAGGGGCGATTATCTCAACCTTTTCCTTCTTTATCGGATGCACAAAGGAAATTCTTCTTGCATGGAGGCATATCCCGCCATCGGGATTTGAGCGCTGCGCACCATATTTGAGATCTCCTTTAATATGTATACCTATTGCAGCAAGCTGCGCTCTTATCTGGTGATGACGGCCAGTATGGAGATCTATTTCCAGCAGATGATAATTATCCGATGAGGCAAGCAGCTTGTAAGACAGCTTTGCGATCTTGGATCCTTTCCTCTCCCTGGAGGACGCTATGCTCTTGTTTGTCTCTGCGTTGCGGATAATGTAATGGACAAGCTCTCCTTCCTTTTTATCCGGAGCTCTATCCACAATTGCCCAGTAGGTTTTCTTCACATCCGAAGTACGGAACAAAGCCGTCATACGGGACAGAGCCTTGTCTGTCTTGCAATAAACGACAATCCCTGAAGTTGGTCTATCAAGACGGTGGGGAATACCTAAATACACATTTCCAGGCTTGCTGTACTTCTCCTTCAGATACATTTTAACAGAATCCGCAAGAGTCGCATCTCCTGTATCATCACCCTGCACAAGCTCTCCAGGAAGTTTGTTTATTACAATCAGATGGTTATCTTCATAAAGAATTCTATCAGCTATTCCTGTCATCTAATCCATCCAGAAGCGAGGGCTGCGTGTTCTCCTCGGTAGTTGAAGTGTCTCTTGTCTGCCTGATTGAAAGCGACTGAAGTTCCTTTCCGGTAAGCTTCTGTCCTGCCGCATTAGGAGATTTGTAAACCGGGAAATCCGAGAATCTCGCGGTATCTTCCATGATCTTATACCCATATCCAGGCTTGAACTTCATTGAGATTATCGCAGAAGGCCACAGCGACATCTTCTTCACTTTTGCCTTCTCACCGCTTACTACAGAGTACATTTTATCCGTAGTAAACGCGGAGATATGGAACCTCTTTATCTGGTAGACATTCTTATCCCTTATCCTATCCCGGTAGATTACCGTGAAGGTCTCTTTGGAAATCACATCCTTGTCTCCATAGTTGATATAGAAAATCCCTTCCGTTCCGATGAATACCTTATCCTGGACATTCACAACCCTGTATTCACCATTGTTCTTCATATAGAAGATCTTGTCATAAGGGCTGACCTTAAGAAGAGATTCCCCTGTCTTTATATTCGTTCCGAGATAACCTGTCTCAGGGTCATATCTGACATCCATGTTGCGGACAGCGACCTGCCGTACATTAAGAGTCTCGAAAGAAGAAAGCTCCGTCTTTCTCCTGAAGAAATCCTTATCAAGCATTTCCTCATACTCAGTAAGGCAGGATTCAGCATACTTGACGATATGGGCCAGATTATAGTCAATGGTCTTCATCTCCCCTTCTATTTCTGCAATCTCCGCCTTGTTCTTCTCTATATCGAAAAGGCTTATGCGTCTGATAGGAATCTTGAGGAGTCTGTCGATATCATCATCACCAAGAGGCTCCCCTCCAAGTTCCTTCTCAAAAGGAACGAAGCCATCGACAATAGCAGTCTTAACAGCTTCCGCAGTCTTCTCTGTCTCTATTCTTTTATAGATTCTCTCCTCTATGAAGATACGCTCAAGCGTCCTTGCCCTCAGCCTTTCAAGAAGATGCTTCTTGTCATTCTCCAGTTCCGCAGTCAGAACCTCGATAAGATGCTTGGCATGGAAGCGGATCATCTCAGTAATAGGAACTGCTTTCGGAAGACCATCAACAATAACAAGAGGATTCACGGAGATCTTCTTCTCACAGTCCGTTGCAGCATAGAGGACATCAACCATATCCTCTGAGTAAACTCCACGCTGCCAGCATATCTCAATCTGTGCCTTCTCTGCTGTATAATCGCTGATGGAAGCTATCTTGAGCCTGCCCGTTGCATTGGCTTTCTCGATGGAGGCTATCATGGCATCGCTTGTCACGCCATATGGAAGCTCCTCTATGATAAGCTTTTTAGGATCCGATGCATTGAGTCTTGCCCTTACAGCAATCTTTCCCATTCCATCGTTATACTCCGACACATCCATGATTCCGCCGCCGGGGAAATCAGGATAAATGGTAAATTTCTCTCCTCTGAGCGCTTTCTTCTCAGCTTCGAGAACCTCAAAGATATTGTGTGGAAGAATTGATGTGGACATACCTACTGCAATGCCCATGGTTCCCTGGATTACAACCACAGGGATCTTTGCAGGAAATACAACAGGCTCCTTGTTTCTTCCATCATAGGAATTCACATATTCGGTTATTTCCGGATTATATAGGACTTTTTTCGCAAATGGCTTAAGACGGCATTCAATATACCTTGCCGCAGCTGCGCCATCACCGGTAAGGAAGTTTCCGAAATTTCCGCCTTTATCGATAAAGAGCTCAGCATTTGCAAGATTTACAAGGGCCTCATAAATTGAAGAATCTCCATGAGGATGGTACTTCATTGTCGCACCTACCACGTTTGCGACCTTCATCATACGGCCATCATCCATCTCAAAGAGGGTATGCATTATCCTTCTCTGCACAGGCTTAAACCCATCAATAAGATCAGGAATTGCCCTATCCCTTACGACATATGATGCATATTCAAGAAAATAATTACGGTAGAGTTTATCAGCCTGAGACATTTAGAAGATTCTCCATTATGAACTCCCTTCGCTGAGGAGTGTTATCACCCATATAGAACTCCATCTTTTCCCTGATATCCCTTATGGAGGTTATCGTGACAGGAAGGAGCTTCATATCCTCTCCTATGAAGTTCTTGAAGTCAGATGCATCAATTTCCCCGAGTCCCTTGAACCTTGTGACTTCACAGCCTCTTATACGGTTCATTGCAGCATCCCTCTCTGTTTCAGTAAAGCAGAACTCGGTAATCTGCTTGTTGCGGACCTTGAACAGAGGAGTCTCAAGAATGAAAAGCTTTCCGGAAGTAACAAGCTCCTCAAAATATGAAAGGAAGAATGTCATGAGAAGTATTCTTATATGGAAGCCGTCGGTATCAGCATCAGTTGCAATAACAACCTTGGAATACCTCAGATCCTCTATTCCGTTCTCTATGCCAAGAGCCACCATGATATTGTAAAGCTCTTCATGCTTATAAAGTTCTGTACGCTTATATCCCTGCACATTGAAAGGTTTTCCCCTCAGGGCAAAGACTGCCTGTGTATCAGGATTGCGGCTTTTCGAGATTGTTCCGGCAGCACTGTCTCCCTCAGCAAGGAAAATCATGGATTCTTCAGCTTCCTTCCTGTGCGCAGCGGTTGCATTGTTGATATGGTATTTGCAATCCCTGAGCTTCGGAATATGGACAGCTGTCTTCTTCGCCCTTTCCTTGGAATTGTTTCTGACCTCCTGCTCCTCTTTATGAACTTTCTCGTTTGTAGTTACCTTCTCCTGAAGTCCCTGTGCCTTTGCCTTATCCTTCATCAGGGCATCCATCACGGCTTCCTTGACTTCATTGACTATCCAGGTTCGAACCTCAGTTGAACCAAGCTTGTTCTTTGTCTGGCTTTCAAAGACCGGATTCTGCATCTTTATGGCAACTGCAGCCACGATTCCATCTCTGATCTCCGGAGCCTGCCAGCTCTTTCTGAAGAATTCATTTATTCCCTTGAGAACACCTTCCTTGAAAGCTGCAAGATGCGTGCCTCCATCTGACGTGTTCTGCCCATTGACGTATGAAAAATAGTTCTCGCCATACCCTGATGTATGGGTAAAGGCAAATTCAAGATGGTCATTCCTGAAATGAAGAGCAGGATAAAGTCCCTCGTCCCCGATTACTTTCGAAAGCAGGTCAAGAAGACCATTGCGGCTTCTGAGGATCTTCTTGTTGTATTCTATGGTAAGCCCTGTATTAAGGTATGCATAGCTCCAGAGCCTGTCCATGATGAAATCCTCGTTGTACTGATAATCAACGAATATGGAGCTGTCTGGGGTGAATGAAACAAGCGTGCCATCCGGCTCTGCAGTATTTCCTTCATTTTTCTTCTTCAGCTTACCTTTTTTGAACCAGGCTTCAACGAACTTTCCTTCCCTGAATGATTTGACATAGAAATCCGAAGATAAGGCATTCACAGCTTTCGTTCCGACGCCATTGAGACCGACGGAGAACTGGAAAGCTTCATTATCATACTTTGCACCGGTATTGATAACGGACACGCACTCAACGACCTTTCCAAGAGGTATTCCTCTTCCATAATCCCTGACTGAGACAGAGCCGTTAAGTACAGTCACCTCAATCTTGGAGCCGTACTTCATGATAAATTCATCGATTGAGTTATCAACAACTTCTTTAAGAAGAATATAGATGCCGTCATCTGGATGGGAACCATTCCCAAGCCGCCCGATATACATTCCCGGCCTAAGCCTTATATGTTCAAGGGAAGACAGCGATTTGATATTTTTTTCATCATACGCCATGAAAATAAGTATAAATCATAATATGAAGAATCTGCAATTATGGTATTTAACAGGAAAAACAGCTGTATAATTTCCCCATTCAGAGGAATAAAGAAATCATTTAAGAAATGGCATAGAAACAATCCCGGGAGATTGAAGATGCGCTGCGGCTGCAGCGCATCCGGATAATCATCTGAGCTTCCAGACAAGATCGTTGAGGAAAAGTTCCTTCTCAAGGGAATCCACAGTAGTGTCCTTTGTTATATGGACGAATTCAATTCCCATTATGGAAGCCCAGTCCTTCATCTGCTCTGCTGTCACATCATAACTGAGAACAGTATGATGGGCTCCTCCTGCTGTTATCCAGCATTCAATTCCGGTCTCGAGATCAGGCATCGCCTGCCACATGACTCTTGCAACAGGGAGATTCGGCATAGGAAGAATCGGTTTTACGCAATGAATATCCTGGCAGATAAGGCGCAGCCTCCCTCCCATATCAACAAGGGAGACAACAATAGCATCCCCTTCTTTCCCTTCGAATACAAGACGAGCAGGATCCTCCCTGTCTCCGATTCCAAGAGGATGCACCTCAATGCGCGGCCGTTCTGCGGCAACGGAAGGACAGACTTCAAGCATATGCGCGCCAAGGCTGTATTCTGCACCGGGGACAAGATTATATGTATAGTCCTCCATGAAGGCAGAAGCTCCGTTTCCATCTTTTCCCATCCGCTTCATGATTGCAAGCATTGCGCTTACCTTCCAGTCTCCTTCTCCGCCATAGCCGTATCCCTGGGCCATGAGATGCTGTGAGGCAAGTCCTGGAAGCTGCTTCATTCCATAGAGGTCCTGGAAAGTATTCGAGAATGCTGAGCAGCCTTCGGCATCCATCATCTTCTTCATGGCAATTTCTTCCCTGGCCTGATAACGCACGGTCTCGATATCATCGGTGGCGAAATCATAAGAGGAACGATAAGTGTCCATAAGCTCATCTATTTCCTTCTCCGTCACAGCATCCATGGTTTCAGCCAGTTTTCCTACAGGCCACGTATTCACCTGCCACCCAAGCTTGATCTGAACCTCTACCTTATCACCTTCAGTGACAGCAACCTCTCTCATGTTGTCTCCGAATCTCATGACTCTGAGTTCCCTGGAAAATGCAGCACCGACAGCTGTCCTCATCCAGGAAGCAAGACGTTCCCTTACTTTCTCATCCTTCCAGTAGCCAGCGATGACCTTTCTGGGCTTTCTGAGACGTGCTGCGATGAAACCATGCTCCCTATCGCCATGAGCGGCCTGATTGAGATTCATAAAATCCATATCAATCTCATCATTCGGGATTTCCATATTGTACTGTGTCGCAAGATGGCAGTATGGCTTCTGCAGAAGCTCAAGACCATTGATCCACATCTTGGATGGACTGAATGTATGGCACCATGTGACCACACCTGCACAGTTATCATCATAATCTGCGGCTTTCATCACATCTGTGATCTCTGCATTGGTCTTTGCTGTAACTTTATATACCAGAGGATATGGAAGGGCCTTTGAAAGCTCCGCTGCCATCTCCTCCGCTCTCTTGGCAACAGTATCGAGAACCTCAGGACCATAAAGGAACTGGGACCCGACAACGAACCAGAATTCATACTTTTTCATAAAAACTCCTTTAAGCTTTATTCTTATTCTTCCTGAGAAGAACCAGTGACTGAACAACAAGGAAGATACAGATCATTGCAGCAACCGTTATATTTGTCCACCAGGCATCATCAAGGCCAAGAAGGGCAACTATGTTCTTTATCGTACTCAGAGACAGTACTCCAAAGAATGTTCCTGCTATGTTTCCAACACCTCCGCTGAGCATCGTTCCTCCTATAATAGATGAAGCAATTGCATTCATCTCTGCTCCGGTTGCATGAGAAGGCGCTCCCGATCCGACATGCAGGAAGTATACGAAACCTCCTATACCTGCAAGGAAGCCGCAGAGAAGATATGCAATGAACTTGGTCCGCTTTACATTGATACCAAGCATATTTGCACTCTGCGTATTTCCTCCGACAGCATAGAAGCTTCTTCCTATCCTGGTCCACCGGAGAAGGATGAAGAGAATGACCACAACAGCAAGAGCCACGACAACTCCTATCTCTATGTAAGCGGGAACATAGTTTCCCAGCCTGTTTACATAACCAGTGCCTGGAACATAGATTCTTGTATTCTTCAGTGCTACAAATGCCTCGTTCTGGACATTGAACTGTGTTGAGTTGACTATTGTCGTCATTCCTTTGGCAAAGAACATCCCAGCGAGAGTGACGATAAAAGGCTGTATATCCAGATAAGCGACAAGATAGCCCTGCACAAGCCCGAAAGCCAGTCCTATACCAAGGGAAAGAAGCACTGCGGTCATGACATTGCCTCCTTGGTAATCGAGATTGACAGCAGCACTCATGCAGACAAGAGCTGTAAGCTTGCCAACAGAGATATCGATACCACCTGTAATCATCACGATACTCATTCCGCAGGAAAGGATTATCAGAGCGGCATTCTCGTTCAGGATATTGAAGAATGTCTGGAATCTGAGGAAACCTCTTCCGATGAAGATCATCGCAGCAAGATACATTGCGAAGAAAACGATTATGGTAATCAGAAGAAGGATGTTCGTATCCGACATCGGGACTCTTTCCAGATTTCCTTTTCTATTTACTTTGATTTTCATCAGACAGCCTCCTTTCCGAGCCTGGATGCGGTTATCTTCTTCCTCAGTTTTCCGATCTTCTCCCTGACTGCAGGAGCAGAAAGAACGACAAGGACTATGACAACTACTGCCTTATATGCAGGGAGTGCCGCCGAAGAGACATTGAATTTGAAAAGCGTCGTCGTAAGGAACTGGATGACATAAGCACCTAGAATTGAGGCAGCCATATTGAATCTTCCGCCAGAAAGAACATTTCCGCCGAGAGCAACAGCCAGGATAGCATCCATCTCTATATCTGCAGCAACGACTGAGTAGTTGATGGTAGAGAACCTGGTTACCTTGATAAACCCGGCAACAGCGACACAGAGCCCCATGATCACATAGGTTATGAACTTAACAAGCTGGGGGTTTATACCATTGAGCTTTGCTGAATTAGGATTTATACCTACAGCCTGCGTATAAAGCCCGAGAGTAGTGAACTTCAGGACAAGCGCAATGATCAGCATGCATAGCACGGCTATGAAGATCGGGGTCGGTATCGGAATACCGGGGAAGAATGTTCCGAAGTATCCGAAAGACGGATCGCTTATTATAGGAAGCCTGTTGTTGTTTATCCACGCAGCAATCGAGCGTCCTGCTGTATAAAGAATCAGGGTGGCTATCATCGGCTGGATATTGAAATACGCAACAAGAGTCCCATTGAATGCACCGAAGAGCATCGATACAAGGCAGCTTATCAGGAAAGCTGTAAGGATGGATGCCTGCATCTCCTCTGGACGGGGGTTATCACCGCAGAGAACACGCAGCACAACACTGCCGCTTATGGCAATAGCGGCACCAACGCTTATATCCTGTCCACCGGATGCAGCCGTTACCAGCGTCATGCCTATAGCAAGAATCGCCAGCTCGGAAGCGTTATCCAGAATAGTGATCAGATATCCAGAAAGAATAGGAGAACCATCGCTGCTGAGCGAGTATGTTATCTTAAAGAACGAAGGATCAGCTATCAGATTGAAAACGACGAGGATCAGAAGCGCTGCAATCGGAATAAAAATCTGTTTCCTGACAATTGAAAGAGTTTTCATCTTCAGTGTAGACGCTGTCATTTATTGTCACCTCCCGCAATTGTATTCATTATGTTGCTCTGGGTTAGCTCATCCCCTGAAAGCTCTCCCACTGCTTTCCTGTCTCGCATGACAATAAGCCTTGAGCAGGTACGCAGCATCTCATCTATTTCCGAAGAGATGAAAGTGACGCTCTTTCCCTCGCCTGCAAGCTTAAGAACAAGCTTCTGTATTTCAACCTTTGTTCCGATATCAATACCTCTTGTGGGTTCATCAAGGATCAGATACTGGGGATTAGTCAGAAGCCAGCGGGCAAGGATGACCTTCTGCTGGTTTCCTCCCGAAAGCGATTTAACAGGCGTATCGGAAGAAGCTGTCTTTATATCAAGGAGCTTGATATATTCATCCGCGAACTCTTCTGCCTTCTGTCTCGATATAGGTCCGAAAAAGCCCTTCATCACCTGCAGAGCAAGAATAATATTCTCCCTTACGGACAGATCGCCAACAATGCCATCTCTTTTCCTATCCTCCGGAAGATATCCTATTCCATGCTTCATGGCATCCCGAGGCTTTGATATCCTCGCTTCCTTGCCATCTATCATGACCTTTCCGCTTATCACCTTATCCGCACCGAAGATTGCACGGACACATTCGCTCCTGCCAGAGCCGAGGAGTCCTGTAAAACCATTGACCTCACCTTTGTGGATTGAGAAATCAAACGGCTTTATTCCTGCTGTGCTAGACAGTCCATCTGCTTCATAGACAATCTCCTGGCTTTCAGCATATTCGCTGCTGCTATCGCCTTTTATATCTGCAAGATCATCAAGTTCCTTTCCAAGCATCTTGGAAACAAGCTCAACACGTGGAAGCTTCTCTATCTCATACTCACCGACAAGATGCCCATCCCTGAGTACGGTAATCCTGTCGCATACTTCATAGACCTGATCGAGGAAATGGGTGACGAATATGATACCGACCCCTCTTGATTTCAGGTCAAGCATAAGACGGAAAAGCTTAGCTACCTCGCTCTCATCAAGCGATGATGTAGGTTCATCGAGAATCAGGACCTTGCAATCCATATCAACAGCGCGGGCAATAGCAACCATCTGCTGGACAGCTATCGAACAGGAACCAAGCTGCTGCTCAGCCTTTGCGGGGATACCAAGGCTCTCCAGCATCTCCGTAGCCCCTGCCCTCATCTCCTTCCAGTTCGTAAATACACCCTTCGTGCGTCCTATATACATATTCTCTGCAACCGTAAGATTCGGACAGAGAGTTATTTCCTGATAAACTGTGCTTATACCATTTTTCTGTGCTTCCTCAGGGGAACGGATATCTATAGGTTTTCCTTCCAGGAAGACTTCCCCCGCATCCTTTGGATGCACTCCGGTGAGAACTTTTATCAGCGTGGATTTTCCTGCGCCGTTTTCCCCCATTAGAGCATGGATCTCCCCCTTACGCAGGGTAAAGTCCACATTCTGAAGAGCCTTTACGCTATAAAAGCTTTTATAAATGCCCCTCATCTCCAAAA
This sequence comes from uncultured Spirochaetaceae bacterium, assembly GCA_944389105.1. Lineage (GTDB taxonomy): Bacteria > Spirochaetota > Spirochaetia > Sphaerochaetales > Sphaerochaetaceae > Ornithospirochaeta. Next base: position 167,290 of record CALXLD010000006.1, read on the forward strand.
CAGCTTCATGCTGCATAGCCAACCTCCCTTTCTGCATCAAGACGAACAAAGGCACGGGGAAAGCTCCTCTCGGATATCCTCCGTGCCTTCTGCAATCTAAGTCAGAGCCAATCAGATTCCGTATCTGTCAACATCTTCCTGTGTGATTGTCGTAGCATCAAAACCCTGCTCCTCAAGGAATATAGTCTTGCTCTCTGGCTCGATTCCCTGCTCAAGGTTCTTGATGATTCCGTCAATTGTATCAGCCTGGAAAGGATTTGCCTGGCCGTCATAGTTCCATCTTCCTGCAAGAAGCTCTTCAAGAGCCCACTTATTGCAGTCAAAGCCCATGATGATGACGTCTCCATCTACGCCATGGGAGATATTAGCTCTATCAAGTGCTGCTACAGCTCCTCTTGCCATATCATCATTCTCTGCATAGATAACATTGAAAGGCTCTCCGGAGTCGATTACAGCCTGTGTGATCTGCTGTGCTGTCTCAGCATTCCACTCTGCTGTCTGCTGTGTTACAAGGTTCCAGTTATCGTTGTTTGCTACCATCTCATTGAGAGCTCCGGTTCTTCCTATCTGAGCAGAAGATCCCATGACGCCCTGGATATGGATGATGTTGTATTCATCAAGATTCTGGGAAGCAAGCCAGTCAACAGCTGTCTGTCCCTGGAGGTTGGTATCAGAGACAACCTGAGCAACATAAAGGCTTTCATCAGCATCAACAGTGCGGTCAAAAAGGATTACATAAATACCTGCGTTCTGAGCATCCTGAAGAACTGAATCCCAGCCTGCTGTTCCTGCTGCGGAAAGAAGAAGGTAATCTACTCCATCCTGGATGAAAAGCTGTGCTGCTGCAATCTGCTCATCATTCCTGAGGCTGTAATAATACGATGCATCGTATCCGTTCTCCTCTGTGAAGACTCTCTTGAGATCACTATCGTTTGCTGTACGATATCCTGATTCATTCGGGTCATTGTTTATGATACCGACTCTGATAAGTCCGCCATCATCGGCTGAAGCCTCTGCTGCACCTGCTGCGAATATTACTGTAACTGAAAGCAGCAGAACTGCTAATGTAAGCATCAATTTCTTCATCTGATACCTCTCCTTTTGTCTGGACACCGGTCTTTCTCCTTTTTCCCGGCATCCTGCCCAGATTTGACCATGCACATATTGAGCTGTCAATTAATTTTTATTTTCACTGCCAAAACAGGTGTAAATTAAATACAAATCCTATGAATCTGATGAAATAAAATACAAATATTGAGCGGCCGTAAAATATATGAGTATCAATAAATAATTATTATGACTGATATTATATCAGATTTGCCGCTTTACCATTCAGAAAGATGAAAATATGCATTTTCTGAATGGCTGAATATAAAAAAGAATACAAATTTCAACATTGTGCTGTTTTTCCATGCTATTATCGGGGAAAAGGACAGTAACGTGGCTGCAAAATACAGACAACTTTCGGACATCCTGAGAGCAGAAGCAATAAAATCCGCAGAGAGCGGGGAGCGTAAATTCCCTACTGAGAAAGAGATTGCGGAAAGGTTCTCTGTCAGCCGCCAGACTGTCAGGAACGCGCTCTCCATCCTGGAAGAAGAAGGTACTATTGAACGTCTGCAGGGAAGTGGATCATACATAAAGACTGCCGCGGCAGCTAATGGCAGCAAGCAGATTGCAGTTATCACGACATTCATCGATGATTATATATTCCCCTCTGTTCTGAATGAGGCACAGAGGGTATTTGCAGAAAAGGGTTATTCGATACTCCTCTATGCAACGGAGAATAACATAGGAAAGGAATATGAAATCCTGAATTCCCTCCTTACGCAGGATAATATAAGCGGGATACTGATAGAAGGATCGAAAACAGCGCTTCCGACACCAAACGGCAGGCTTTTCGACGAATTCAGGGGGAAAGGCATACCTGTCCTCTTCTTTCATGGCATCTATTCAAACATAAGGGATTTCACATGCGTAATGGATGACAACAGCGCAGGAGGAACGCAGCTTACGCTCCATCTGCTATCAAAGGGACACAGGAAGATCGGAGGAATATTCAAAAGCGACGACATCCAGGGAATAGAGCGTTATTACGGTGTGATATCAGCGCTGATAGATTCCGGCATACAGATAGATGACAGAAGCTTCTGCTGGTATGATACGGTCGACAGAAAGGAAATCGTTACAGGCCATGCTTTCCTTGACAAATTCATTGATACCCGCCTTTCAGATAGAAGCGCCATCATCTGCTATAACGATGAAATCGCATATAACCTTATACAGGGGCTGCTCGTGAAAGGAAAGAGAGTCCCTGAAGATGTAGCTATCGTCAGCTTTGATAACAGCATCTATAGCCAGATAGGTCCGGTTCCCATCACTTCCCTAGGGCATAAAAACATGAAAACAGGGAAAACCGCTGCTGAAATACTGCTTGCAATGATTGACGGAAAGAAAGCTGAATCAGTCAAGCTGAAATGGGAACTATATACAAGGATAAGCGGATGAAAAACGGAGCCATCAGGCTCCGTTCTGTCATACATTCTTTGCAGAGAATCTTGAAAGGAAATCCTTTGTCTTAGGGCTATCAGGGGATGTGAAAATCTTTTCCGGGGTCCCCTCTTCCTCTATCATTCCATCTGCCATGTAAATGACACGGTTTGAAACATCCCTGGCAAAAGCCATCTCATGAGTCACAACAAGCATCGTCATTCCAGTCTCTGCAAGGGCTTTCATTACATCAAGCACTTCCCCTACCATTTCAGGATCCAGAGCTGATGTCGGCTCATCGAAGAGAAGCACTTCAGGGTTCATTGCAAGGGCTCTTGCAATAGCAACTCTCTGCTTCTGCCCTCCGGAAAGCTGTCTTGGCTTTGCCTTTATGTACTGAGCCATACCGACTTTAGAAAGATACTCCATTGCATTCTTCTCAGCTTCCTCTCTGCTCCTCTTGAGAACATGAGTCTGCCCTATGATGCAGTTATCAAGAACAGAATAATTGCTGAATAGATTGAAAGACTGGAAAACCATACCGACTTTTGTCCTGTACTGGTCTTCATTAACCTCTCCTGCAAGAATATTCTTGCCATGATAGAGAATCTTTCCGCCAGTGGCCTCTTCCAGCATATTGATGCATCTCAGAAGCGTGGACTTTCCAGAGCCAGAGGCTCCGATGATACTCGTAACATCACCCTTGGAAACGGTAAAATCTATATCTCTCAGTACCTCATTGCTTCCGAATGTTTTAACAAGGTGCTCAATCTTCAGAATCTCTTCCATCAGAATGTTCCTCCCTTATTTGCATCATAGCGTGTAAGACCGCTTGTAAAAGCAAGGGTATCGGTTGTAGCAAGGTCAAAATTCGAAGGACCATCCATCTTTGTCTCTACGAAGCGGAGAATTCTTGAACAGACGAATGTAAGCACAAAATAGATAATCATAGTGACTGTTGCAGCTTCAAAATATGTATAGAGAGCACCGGAAATGCTTCTGAAAGTGAAGAAAAGCTCAACAGTTCCGATTATGGAAAGAACACAGGTATCCTTGATATTGATGATCAGGTTGTTGCCGATCTGAGGCATTATATTCCTCAGTGCCTGCGGAAGGATAACAAGAAGCATCGTCTGGAAATGAGACATTCCGATAGCTCTTGCACCTTCCCTCTGGCCGGGATCAACAGAGAGGATACCGCCTCTTACAGTCTCTGCCATATAAGCACCTGTATTGATTGAGACGATGATGATTGCAGCACTCCACATGCCAAGATTTATATTGAAAAGCTGGCTCATTCCATAGTAGATGAATGCAGCCTGAAGCATCATCGGGGTACCTCTGAACACCTCCACATATGCAGTAAGGACAACTTTGACGAATCTGAGGATTCCCCTCTTTACGATACCATCTTTCTTGTGGGGTTCTGTTGTCTGGATAAGACCTACCGCGAATCCGATCACACATCCTAGGAGTGTACAGATTATGGCTATCGCCATCGTAGTAGCAGCTCCCTTTGCCAGGGAGCTACCATAACGTTCGAGGATGTAGAGCATCCTCTGGAAGAAATTCATTTCTGCTATTGTCATTTCCACACCAATCACTGAGCAAGCGGCTGAACTGCGATTGCTTCATCCATCATGCGGTTGAAGTCATCGACTGTAAGTGTTTCAAGAACACTGTTCATAGCATCAAGAAGCTCAGTATTTCCTTTTCTAACTGATATACCGATATTGATTTCTTCCTGGCTTACCTGGAAATCATCGTCAGAACCGGAGAAATCAAGAAGTCTCATCTGAGGATAGGCAACAAGTGCTGCCTGACCAGTAGGCATGTCTGTGCAGACAAGGTCAACCCTTCCGCTTGCGAGAGCAACAAGCATTGCCGGAGCGCTCTCCTGTGCCGGGAGAATGTTCGCATCAGGAATCTGCGGCAGACATACATCATACCAGACTGTTGCAAGCTGGCTTGTGCATGTTGCACCTGCAAGATCGCTTACGCCCTGTGCATTCTCATACTCACTTCCCTCATTTACAAGGCAGATTATGGATGCATAGTAATAAGGTTCTGTGAAATCAACCATCTGAAGTCTGTCAGATGTGATCGACTGCCCTGCAATAGCACAGTCAACAGTGCCTGAAAGAACAGCAGGAACAAGAGAATCCCAGTCAAGCTTAACTATCTGGAGATCATAGCCGAGTCTCTCGCAGATGAGCTTTGCCATCATGACATCATAACCATATGCATAATCATTGGAATCTGCGATTGGAACAGCTCCGTTTGCATCGGTTGTCTGCGTCCAGTTATAAGGTGCATAACCGCACTCCATCGCAACACGGAGAACAGGACGTCCTGATGCGGATACTGTACTCTCTTCCGAGCTTCCCCCTGCAAAAGCAGCAGAAAGAGAAAGAACGATCATTATAGTTATTGCAGCAATTTTTCTAAGCTTCATCAAAGTTCCTCCTGATGAGTATGGCTGCATAATAGTAAATGGTTAGAATAGTGTCAATATGTTATGATAAAAACTTTAATGTTATTATAATAACAAAATTATAATAAAGAGACAGGCATAACCAGCAAATCAGAAGCGAGAATCGTCTTTTTATCATTCAGACAGATAATCGTTCCCATTCCTCTTTCATTCTTATCCAGCCGTGAAAAGTATCCAGCCATTGATGCTTTAGGCGTTGAATTAAGCTTGATTTCTATAGGATACAGCTTTCCATTTGACTCTTTAATCAAATCAATCTCAGCATTTCCATTCTCCTCTCTGTAAAAATAGAAAGAGGAAAAATCACCATTATTACGAGCGTTGCGTATTAATTCTGAAACCACAAAGGTTTCAAAAAATCTCGCCTCGCAGCCTGTGTGCAAGAAAACCTTCTACGCTATTAATACCAAGCAGATGGCAGCATAAGCCCGAATCCACGAAATGAAGCCTTGGAGTTTTAACAACTGATTTCAATGTATTCCGAGAATATGGGGGAACGAGAAATACTATTCCGCATTCATATAGCAATGATAGCAGCTACTTACATTTATAAGCACTCATGCCAACATCAGAGGCAATTGCTGAATAATTTATACCTGTAGCCGTTCTGGCAGCCAGAACCTGAAGGAAAGTGGAGAACGTCAGCTCATCAATATCCCCAATCTCATCTTTGATATCACTAAGAAGATATGTTGAAATATATAATCTGAACCAATCATTTCTGTTTTCTTCTCTGATATTCTGAAGCTCCGGATAACCTCCTAGGACAACATTTAAAAGGGTCTCTCTATAATTCCATTTAGCTTCTTCAACCGCATTAAAAGCTGGATAGAATGATGAACGGAACGGTTCACCCTGCTTCTCCGCAATAAACAATGGATACATCTCAAGTTCTGCAACTCTTCCTGCAAGCGAATCTGAAACATTTTTCTTAAGTTTAGGTTTCTGACAGCCTGTTAGCCAAATCTGATTCTTGCAATCATCAGAATCTACTATCTCCTTGATTTTCAGAGTCAGAGATGGAGCTCTTTGGACTTCATCTATCAATAAAGGAGTCTTATGTAAAGTAAAGAATGCGTTGGGATCATTCAAAGCAAGTTCATTTTCTACGGAATTATCGAGCGAAACAGTTTCTCTCTGAGGCTCCTTCAGACTTTTCAGCAAAGTAGTCTTTCCTACTTGCCTCGCTCCAGTTAGTGACAAAACCTTAAAATTCTTCGACAAAGATTCAATCCGCTTGGAAATGGTTCGCGTTATCATAAAAATTAAGCTTTTTAAATTTTCAATCAAGTTTTTTCAGATTTTAATACATTAAATTTTAAATTTTCATCATTGTTTTTTAAGATTTTACACATAAGCGGCAAGAAGACTACAGCCGCTAAGCAGCGGCGAAAGATGAAGCAGGTCACTCAGGAAATCAATACTGCAATATTCTCTCGCAACGTATTCAGACTTGGAGTAGTTGAATATAGCCTTTATTTCCCCTTTAGTGATATCCTCACCCATATGAGCAGGTATCCATTTAATGAAATAGAGCTTAAGTGGCAGAAGTACTGGGAAGAGCACAAAACATTCCGTGCTGTTGAAGATCCGTCCATTCCAAGAGAGAAAAGGAAATATGTCCTGGACATGTTCCCTTATCCATCGGGAGCAGGACTTCATGTAGGACATCCTGAGGGATACACAGCAACAGATATCTATTCAAGGTATCTGAGGATGAGAGGATACAACGTCCTTCATCCAATGGGTTTTGATTCTTTCGGCCTACCTGCAGAGAACTATGCTATCAAGACAGGTACGCACCCCTGGGAGACCACGAAGAAGAACATAGACACATTCCGCCGCCAGATCAAAAGCCTTGGCTTCTCCTATGACTGGGACAGGGAGGTCTCCACATGTGAGCCTGATTATTATCATTGGACACAGTGGATCTTCGAGAAGCTTTATGAGAAGGGACTGGCCTATGAAGCAGTAACACCTATCAACTGGTGTCCAAGCTGCAAGACAGGACTTGCAAACGAAGAGGTCAAGGAAGGCAGATGCGAACGCTGCGGAGAGAAGGTAGAGAAAAAGAACATCAGGCAGTGGATGCTCAGGATAACGGCTTATGCCGATAAGCTTCTCGAAGGGCTTGATGAACTTGACTGGCCGGAATCAGTGAAGGCAATGCAGCGCAACTGGATCGGAAGATCGGAAGGTGCTGCGGTATTCTTTACCGTAGAGAATACCGGAGATAAGCTCGAAGTATACACGACACGCTGTGACACGCTCTTCGGAGCAACATATATGGTAATTGCTCCAGAACATCCTCTTGTATCAAAGCTCACATCCCCAGAGCAGAAAGAGGCTGTTGAGAAATACCTTGACGAAGTAAAGCACAAATCAGATCTCGAAAGAACGGATCTGGCAAAAGATAAGACAGGTGTCTTCTCAGGCTCTTACGCAATAAACCCTGTAAATGGAAAGAGAATCCCGATATGGATTGCTGATTATGTCCTGATAAGCTATGGAACCGGCGCAATCATGGCTGTTCCTGCTCATGATACCAGAGACTGGGAGTTTGCAAAGAAATTCGGCCTTCCGATCATTGAAGTCCTCAAAGGAAAGGTGGACGTTCAGAAGGAAGCCTGGACAGAAGATGGCCCGCATGTGAATTCAGAATGGCTTGATGGCCTCAACAAGGAAGATGCCATCCAGAAGATGCTCGAATTCCTTGAGAAGAACGGTTATGGCCATAAAGCAGTAAACTATAAGCTCAGAGACTGGGTATTCTCACGCCAGAGATACTGGGGAGAACCGATACCTCTTATCCATTGCCCTCACTGCGGAACGGTACTCGTCCCTGAGGATGAGCTTCCTCTGACTCTCCCTGAGGTCGATAAATACGAACCTACAGGAACAGGAGAGTCGCCGCTTGCGAATGTGGAGAGCTGGGTAAACTGCAAATGTCCTAAGTGCGGCGGAGATGCCAAAAGGGAAACCAACACGATGCCTCAGTGGGCAGGTTCATGCTGGTACTATCTAAGATACATCGATCCGCATAATGATAAGGCTTTCATTGATCCGGAGAAAGAGAAATACTGGATGCCTGTTGATCTCTATGTAGGAGGAGCAGAACATGCTGTTCTCCATCTCCTCTATTCAAGATTCTGGCATAAGGTGCTCTACGATCTGGGTCTTGTATCCACATCCGAGCCATTCCATGCGCTTGTAAACCAGGGAATGATCACATCATTTGCTTACCAGAGACCGAACAAGAGCCTCGTTCCGACGGATCTTGTCGAAGAGAAAGATGGCAAATATTTTGACAAGGAAACAGGAGAGGAACTTACTCAGGTCATCGCAAAGATGTCAAAGTCCCTGAAGAATGTCATAAACCCGGATGATTTCATCAAGAACTATGGTGCGGACAGCGTAAGAATGTACGAAATGTTCATGGGACCTCTCAGAGAATCAAAGCCATGGGCAACAAATGGGTTTATCGGTGTGTATCGCTTCCTCGACAGAATCTGGAGAATCGCAACAGAGAAGAAAGTCGAAGACATCGGACTATCGCCCGAACTTGATAAACTCATGCATAAAACAATAAAGAAAGTAACAGAAGATACAGAAACCCTTGCTTTCAATACCGCTATAAGCCAGATGATGGTATTCGTAAATGAGCTCAACAGACTTGAAACGGTGCCAAAGAAAGCTCTCGAGATACTGACTCTCCTGCTCTCACCTTATACACCGCACCTTGCTGAGGAACTCTGGGAGATGCTGGGTCACGAACCTTCTGTTGCCCTTGTCAGCTGGCCGGAATACGATGAGGCAAAGACCGTCGACGACGAAATCGAGATCGTCGTCCAGGTAAATGGCAAGGTCAGATCAAAACTCATGCTCTCACGCTCAGCTTCCAAGGATGAAATGTTGGCTGCGGCAAAAGACGACGAGAAAATAAAGAGCTGGATTGATGGAAAGGCAATCATTAAAGAGATTGTCGTTCCAGGAAAACTGGTGAACATCGTAGTCAGGTAAAACACTACAGAAGGAAAGGGTGCCTGAAAAGCACCCTTTTCCTTTAACTCACAGATGGAGACATACCATGAAGCTCTATTCATTCGGCGAAATTCTTTTTGACACATTTGAAGATACGCATACCCTTGGCGGTGCTCCGCTGAATGTCGCAGCACATTTCAGGCAGCTTGGAGGAGAGAGCGCAATCATAAGCGCTCTCGGAAATGACGAACTCGGCCGTGAAGCCTTCATTGATATCGAAAAGCTCGGAATTGATGCCTCAATGATATCTGTCCTGGATAAAGTCCCGACAGGCATCGCATCAATAGCAATGAAAGGAAATGATGCAGATTATGAATTCAGCTACCCTGCTGCCTGGGACAGAATAGAAATCTACGATGAGGACATCGATGCAATTGAAGATGATTCCATCCTGTATTTCGGCACACTGGCACTAAGAAGCACCACATCATTCCTGGCTCTTGAAAGAATCATCGGAGAAACCTCTCCAGAGGAAATATTTGTCGATGTAAATATAAGAAAGGACTTCTACAGCGATGAGCTTATTGGATTCTGCCTTGACAACGCAACAATACTGAAGATAAACGAAGATGAGATAGATCTGATATGTTCGGTTATCGGACTTGATACCTGCGATGGTTCATCCCTGTTTTCATGGCTTTCGGAGAACACTGCAATCCACACGCTGCTTCTTACAAGAGGAAAACACGGCTCCGACTGCTTTACATTGGACGGAGGAAAGATTCATGAAGAATGTTCCAGCGTGCACGTAGTCGATACAGTAGGTGCGGGAGACAGTCTTTCCGCAGCTTTCCTCTTCTTCCGATATGAGAAAAAACTCTCTGTATCAGAGGCACTTCATAAAGCAACAGCTGTCGCGGATTTCGTGGTAGGACACAAAGGCGCAATACCTCTTTATGATAGAACGATGTTTTCTGATTGATGTTCCCGATATATCGTAATACGATGCATTTCAGGAGATGCTATGATTATATCGCTCAGAATACCTGAAGAAGATGCGGTTCTTTTCAGAAAGTATGCAGAACTCAATAACATGAATCTTTCTGAAATGATAAGACAGACTGTATTGAAGAGAATCGAAGAGGACTTTGATCTGGAAGTCTACAGGAAAGCTCTCTCAGAGTTCAGGGAGAACCCGGAAACAACATTACTGGAGACTGAAGATGGTGAGAATTGAGCTTTCAGAAAGAGCCCGGAAAGAGCTGGAAGACATGGATAAGATCACAGCTTCTCTTATCCGTGGCTGGCTGATCAGAAATGTAATACCTTTAAAGGACCCCAAAAGCATAGGACGGAGCCTTGGAGGCAGCAAGAGATGGCAATACAGGATAGGAGATTATAGAGTCCTCACACGGATCACTGATAAAAAAGCAGTGATTCTTGCCATAACACATGGCCACTGCCTTCCGTCTCAAAGCTCATGGATACGTGCCAAGCCTCCCATTGATGTCTCTCTATAAAGAGAAGGAAGGGCATGACCGGTCTCCATCATTACCTCAACAACATCATCGAATGAGATTTTATGCCTGCCATCACCCATAATAGCGAAGGTTGCATGATCTATGGCTCTCATGCATGCCATTGCATTGCGTTCAATGCAGGGAATCTGAACGAGCCCCATAAGCGGATCGCAAGTAAGCCCTAGGTGGTGCTCAAGTCCCATTTCAGCAGCATACTCAATCTGCCTGATAGTACCGCCAGTAAGCTGTGCAGCAGCAGCGCCCGCCATGGCACAGGCCACACCGACCTCCCCCTGGCAGCCAACCTCAGCCCCTGATATCGATCCATTTGTCTTTACAAGATTGCCTACCATTCCAGCTGTAAGAAGCGCTCTCAGGACCCTGATCTCCGGAAGCTCATATTCCCTGACAAGATGATAGAGGACACCGGGAAGAACACCACAGCTTCCGCATGTCGGAGCTGTTACTATCTTTCCTCCTCCCGCATTCTCTTCTGATACAGCAAGCGCAAAAGCAAAAGCATGTGCCGAAGTTCCCATAGAACCTGTGAAATCCTTCGCCTTCGCATATGCCTGGCAAGCTTTTCTCTGCAATCTGAGCCCTCCCGGAAGAACGCCCTCTGCCTCAAGACCTCTTCTTATGGCTTCCTTCATCACTTCCCAGACTTCAGACATATAGTCAAGAATTTCCTCTCCTTCGAATTCCAGAGCTGTTTCCCATATCTGGTAGCCATTGTCATCACAGAATTTCAGCAGCTTGGCCATTGTCCCGACTTCTTCATCAGGATAAGGGTCCTCTCCTTTTTCCGTCCTTTCTCCCTCCTGGACAACTTTCCCTCCGCCTACTGAATAATATGTCTCACTTGCGTTTCCTGGAGAAAGCTCCGTTATGGTAAGAGCATTGGGGTGAAAAGGCTTGAATTCATCAGGGAACCAGAAGATATCGGTCTCAATACCATTTTCCGAGAAAACCTCCCTGATAGCCTTATCTGTAAGATGTCCTTTTCCTGTGGCTGCAAGCGACCCGAAAAGCTCAGCTTTTACTTTCCTTGCTCCCGGATGAGCTTCAATAAAAAGCCTGGCAGCCTCTCTTGGCCCCATTGTGTGTGAAGACGATGGACCGTATCCGATACGATAAAGTTCTTTCAGGGATTCCATGAGTGCAAGTCTACATAAAACTCGGGATTTCTACCACAGAGGTATCCTGCCAATCATAAAAGAAGCGGTCCCTTCTTCATCGATGATCACTGTAAGCAGCAGCCTTCTTTCAGCTTCCGCAAACCTATATACACCTGGATAGAGCATCCAGCTTACAGTATCTCCGCTATACGGGACCTCGAACGACATCACATCAAACCGTTCGGAAATCCATCTTCCTTCCGGAACTGAATCGTATGTTATGTGGAATCTGCTGTTCAGCGTTATTCCATAGCCAAGGGTACCATTGAATATGTCCAGAAGAAATGCCGTCTCATTTATAGCCTGAATATCCGGTACAGCAGCAAGAACAGCTTTTACTGACAGCCTTGAAACAGGGTCTGCCCTATATGAAGCAGCACTCAGAAGCAGTTCCGCAAACGGGCCATACTCAGGAAGGACCTCAACCTGATTATCATCCCCAGGCTCATAGAATCCCCCGATAGCACCAAGCTCTCCTGCGGGCCTGAATGAAAAGACAGCAAGTCCTCCTGCCCTGACTTTCACGTCAATACGCCTGATACCCTTCGGGATATGCCGATCAATGATTTTCTCTCCATCAAAATAGGAAAGGGTAAACCACATGCTCTCAGAGAATGCATCTTCAAAAGGATGCGGCTCCGGTATTACAAGCTCAATCTCAATCCAGGGTTCAAGAACACAGGAAGAAAGAAGCAGAACAGACAGAATTATAATCCTCATACAAGGATATACACTGCATGTCTTCTATTTAGTCAGCTTTCTCAATGATAAGTATCTCTTACGAAGTGCCAAGAGTTCATTCTGGACCCTTTCAGAGCGGTAATCTGCATAAGTCCAGGGAAATGTCTCAAAGCCATGGCTATGATAAATAAGAGTTACCTCTGCATATAAAGAGCGGCCGATTGCAATTCTGTGCGACCTGTTCTTTGTTGTAGCCAGAATAACATTTCCTTCTGTTATCAGGCCAGGATCAAGATTGATCTTACGTCTGCCTTCTTCTGCTTCTTCAAGCTCAAGAGCATCAGTTGCAGTCTTCACATCTGCAAGAGAGTCAGGCGGAATAAGGTTATCAAAAGCTATGAAGAAACGTTCTATTCCCTCCCCCATTTCAGGAACGTAATAATCGGTGAAATCAAAAGGAATGGAGGGCGTTATGACAGAAATCGGGCCATATAGTGATTCAAGACGGGAGCGCACACTATCAGGGAATCCCCTCACAGAGAGGACTCCCATGAAAAGCATGACTTTGTCATAAGGCTTTGCAATCATCAGAGAGCCGAGGCAAATGTGCCGAATACCCTGAACGAAGTGGTCTTTTCCCTGATCTCGCTGCAGATCTTCTCAATATCGATACCTTCAGGAAGATCAACTTCGACATACTGCATATACTCCCAGGGCTTTCCTGGTATCGGACGGGATTCGATCTTCTTCATATTGATACCATGAGCCTTGAAAACACTTACTGCATCAATAAGCGAACCGGGTTCATCAGCCACGGAGAAGAGGAATGCGGCCTTGTTTATCTTCGCCCCTGATCTGATGGCTTCAGCATTCTCCTCCCTCGAAATCACATAGAAACGTGTGAAATTGGAAGCATCTGTCTCAATTCCTTCCTCAATCACCTTCATACCATAATGCTTGGCAGCAGGAGCTCCAGCTATTGCGGCAATACTTCTGTCCTTCTTTTCCGCAACAAGCGCAACAGCTCCGGCTGTATCGAAGTATGGTATCGCCTCCGCGCCTGGGAGCTCTTCCCTGAGGAACTTTCTGCACTGCGCAAGCCCCTGTGGGTGGGAATAGACGTTCTTTATATCAGAGATTTCCGCATCCGGAGTACCGATCAGGCTATGCACAACCCTTATCTGCTGCTCCCCCACAACTGTCAGCTCTGGATGTATCGCAAGAAGATCTATCGTATCATAGATCATTCCGCCAAGAGTGTTCTCAATAGGAAGCACCGCATAATCAGAAGCACCAGAGGAAACTGCATCAAATGTATCGCTGAAGCTGTGGCATGGAAGAACGGAAACATCCTCACCGAAGGTCCGTCTTGCAGCCACCTCTGAAAAAGCACCCCTCTCACCCTGGAAAGCGATCTTAACAGAGCCTTCCGCCCTCTCTTCGCTCCCGGTTTTCCTCTCTGTGGAAGGATTCTTTCTCGGAACTCTCTCCAGACTCTTTCCTACAACCGGGCAAAGAGCCTGGATATCACGCATAAGCTTCTCAAACTGTGATGGATACAGTGACTGCGGGCCATCTGAAAGTGCCTTCTCTGGACAGTTATGAACTTCAACGATTATTCCTGAAGCTCCGGAAGCCACTATTGCAAGGCTCATAGGAGCAACCATATCCCTGATGCCGGTTGCATGAGACGGATCTCCGATCACCGGAAGATGAGTAAGCTTCTGAACAACAGGAATCGCAGAGCAGTCAAGGGTATTTCTTGTAGCCTTCTCAAATGTTCTGATACCTCTCTCGCAGAGAACTACCTGATCAGTTCCGGAAGCCATCAGATACTCCGCAGCCATCAGCCATTCTTCAATAGTAGCTGCAAGACCTCTCTTGAGGAGGACAGGCATACCAGTCTTCCCGACTTCCTTCAGAAGTTCGAAGTTCTGCATATTCCTTGCCCCGATCTGGAACATATCGACATACTCTGCCATCATCTTCACATCAGAAGGCGAAACAACCTCCGATGTTATAGGCATATCAAAAGCATCTCCTGCTTTTCTCAGGATCTTAAGACCTTCTTCACCTAATCCCTGGAAAGCATATGGACTTGTTCTGGGCTTGAAAGCACCGCCTCGGAGCATCACAGCACCAGCTTCTCTTACCTGCTCTGCAATAGTCATTACCTGGTCATAGTTCTCAACGGAACAGGGACCTGCAATAACAGCAACGCGGTTTCCTCCGATGCTTACCTTTCCGACCTTTACTATCGTATCCTCTTTCTTGAGCTCGCGCGATGCCAGCTTATAAGGCTTGGAAATCGGCACAACTGAACTGACACCAGGCATAAGCTCAACAGTTCTGGGATCTATCGAAACCTTTCCGACTGCACCAAGAACAGTATCCTGCTGCCCGACGATTTCCTTAACGATGAAACCTTTCTCCGTAAGGAAAGCTCTTACTTTATCTTTTTCCTGGGGTGTAATACCCTGCTTTAGGATGACAATCATACGGAAAACGCTAACTTTTCCAAATGATTTGGTCAATGTTAGAAAAATGCTTGATGAAAAATATGTTGATTCAATTTTCAATTCTTTCAGCGAAGAGCTAAGAAAACTTGGCTCTCCTTTACCATCCGTAAGCACTATTGCGGAAGAAGACAATGACCCATACAGGGTACTTGCCTCTACAATCATAAGCCTCAGGACAAAGGATGAGGTAACACTCCAGGCATCAAAACGTCTTTTTGAGATTGCGCCCGATATAAATACGCTAGCGTCTCTGGATGCCGAGAAAATCGCAGAAGCAATCAGACCTGCCGGATTTTACAGACGGAAAGGAGAACAGCTCAGAAGGCTCGCAGAAATACTCAGGGATGAGTATAACAACGTCGTCCCAGATGATATGGATACGCTTCTTGCACTTCCTGGAGTAGGAATAAAAACAGCTTCCCTTGTTCTGAACCTCGGCTATGGAATAGATGCTGTCTGCGTTGATTGCCATGTCCATGAAATTGCGAACAGGCTTGGCTGGGTAAATACAAAAACACCGGAAGAAACGGAGAAAAGACTGAGAGAAATACTGCCCAGGCGTTTCTGGATCCCTTTAAACGAGCTCCTTGTGCGCTATGGGCAGAAGGTATGTACGCCAGTTTCTCCCTACTGTTCGCTCTGTCCGGAAAACGGAAGATGCGAAAAGAAAGGAGTTACAAGACAACGCTGATTACTTGTTGCCCAGCTTGCGTACGGCAGGTGTTGCCACACGATATATGCAGTAAAGTATCAGAAGATGATAAATAAGGCCCTCAAGCCAAAGGAACCACTCATCTCCATTCAGGCCGCTGAGACCATAGATGAAATCTTCAAGGATTATGAAGATTATCCAGGCTACAAGCACTACCAGCGTCGAAATCTTTATGAAGGATCCCTTTATTCCTCCGATGAATGAAGGGACGATCAGAAGAAGACCCGCTACAAGAAGCACAACGCCGACTATGATG
Source organism: uncultured Spirochaetaceae bacterium (assembly GCA_944389105.1). Lineage (GTDB taxonomy): Bacteria > Spirochaetota > Spirochaetia > Sphaerochaetales > Sphaerochaetaceae > Ornithospirochaeta. The sequence goes on from CALXLD010000006.1 coordinate 183,121, forward strand.
CTGAATGGCTCATCCAGCTCATCATAGATAGCATTTCCTCCGAAATCGGCAATACCCTCGATACCGATAACAACAAAAAGGATACCAACAAGTATTTTGAGGATAAAATCCCCGCTTACTTTTCCTGCTGCCATATTTCCACCTCCATTAGTGTATATCGCCCTTATAGTTTAGCCCGATATTCTGCAATTGGTTAAGCAGGTGGGAACAATAAACAGGCAAATCAGGATAAGATTACAGACTGCTTACGGAATCAGATGGTTTCCACGAGTTTCGTATCTTTATATCCCATCAGGGAAGAAGCCATCGCTGCTACTTTCTTTATCCCCTGCAGACACTTCTCTCTCTTTCCAGGCTCTTCTCTGAAAAGAGGCCAGTTGATGCTGACAGAAGCTATAATATGCCCTTCATGATCAAAAATAGGGCATCCAAGGGAATGTATATCCTGTTCATATTCGGATATTGTCTCTGCAAATCCATCTTCCCTGATCCTCTGAATATGTTTTTTCAGTTCCATAGGATCGGTGATAGTATTTATCGTATATGGAATGAGCCTTTCCTTCTGAAGATAGATATTAAGCTCGTCATCACTCATTCCAGAAAGGATAACAAGACCCATAACCGTACAATAGATAGGGCTGTGCTTTCCTATTCTCTCGTAGAATCTGGCGGTATACCTTGACTCAACTTTCAATACATGCAGGATCGCATCATCATCGCGTATTCCAAGTATTGTGGTCTCTCCGGTCTCGAAGCTGAGATCCTCCATAAATGGCTTTACTATCCTGCTGAGCTCTACATCATCGATACTATGGGCAGCAACTGTAAAAAGCTTTGGTGTCAATCTGTACCTGTTATCCTGATTCTTGCTGACATATCCCATCCGGGTAAGTATTGTCAGGAATCGATACAAAGTGGGTCTGGCAAGATTCACAATCGGAGCAAGCTCCTCCAGCGTCTTACCATGGTTATATGAAAGAGATTCAAGGATTTTCAGCGTCCTGTAAACCGAGTTAGTATGGAGATCTGAAAGGCTCTCATCTTCTGCAATATATTCTTCTTCTAAGTTTTCTTTTTCCATATTCGCCTGGTACCGTTTTCTCAATCTTACCATCAGGAGGTCTTATAAACAACAAAAACCGGAGAAGAATACTCTCCTCCGGGAAAACTGCATTATATATGCCTCTTATTTCTCATCCTCTTCAAAAGGTCCTTCTGGATAAGAAATCAGGAAGCCTTCTGGCTTTACATATACTTCGTAGTAAACATAATCAAGATGCTGTCCAGGTCCGACAATCGAGCCATGAGGGAGTCCTGCTTTTACGTAGCAGACATCTCCAGCCTTCTGCGGGAACTGATGTCCATCGACTTCCATTGTGAAGTCACACTTGCTGTGGCAGACATTATACTGTGCAACAGCATTATGTCCTATCTCATAGAAACCGGAATTCTCGCCAGCATGATTAGAACCGACGATAACACGGATCATCTGATGTCCCTGAACAACTGTCCTCTGCAATGTGTCATTCGATTTCTTGACGTTCTGTGTGTAAACCAGACAATCAGACTCTTTTCTGAAAAGAGGAAGAACAAGATGGCTCGCATCATAGTTCTTCATATCATAATCTGTCAGATCGCAATCGAACTTCGTATACTCGATATCTGTAACAGCCTTCATTGTAAAAGGCTCTTCAAGGCTGGCGAAGAAGAATGAAAGCTCTTCGATGTTATATGCCTTGGTTTCTGTGATAACCATTCCTGTTCCAGCTGTGATTATATATGTAGAAAGAACTCTGGATCTGACCTCCGGAGTAATTGAATGCCCTTTCTGCAGCACTCCTCTATAACAATGAATGAATGGAAGAGAACCTTCGAGAAGCTCGGTCTCCGCAGCTCCATTGACGAAATTAAGCTTGATGTCCTCCTTCCTTACATAGCCATATTCCATAAATTCCTCCTTTTTGAAAATAAATTTCAAAATTTGATTTTATAAGCTTAGTACAACATCCTTATAATGCGATGTCAAGAAAATTCTGCGTTGTTTTTTAGAGAATACAACGATATTATGAAATTACATTTCAAGGTTTGCTATGAAAAGAAAATATATAGACTTTACAACAGGAAATATCGGGAAGCCTCTGATAGCCTTTTCAATACCGCTGTTTCTGGGGAATATACTTCAGCAGCTTTACAGTATCACAGATGCGATGATTGTAGGGAATCTTCTCGGTCCAGAGGCGCTTGCAGCAATAGGAGCAACCTCTCCGATTACAAATCTGTCTATTTCCCTTGCCATCGGAGTCACGCTAGGTGTATCCGTAACGGTCTCGCAGTTCTTCGGGGCAAATGACAATGACAATGTAAGGCTGACAATAAGTACCGGATATATTTTCTTTCTCTTTTTCGGCATTGCCATCATGATCCTTGGAATCTCATTGACCCCTGCGATTCTCCGCCTGATAAGCACACCATCAGAAATACTGCAGGATGCCATAGCCTATCTGCGTATAACATTCTGCGGAACGGTTTTCCTGATTGGATACAATGTGACGAATTCAATGTTCAGAGGATTCGGGAACTCAAAGATGCCTCTTATCCTTCTGGCTCTCTCAACGGTAATGAATATATTCCTTGATTATATTCTTATTAGATTTGCCGGAATGGGAGTTGATGGAGCTGCGCTGGCAACGATCACCTCACAGGCAATAGCTTTCATTCTCGCCTTCACCATGTTCCAGAAGAATTATGGTGACTTCAGACTCAGGATAAGAAATACAAGGCTATTCAGCAGAAAGATCCTTGCAGATTCCCTTCGCATAGGAATCCCATCCGGACTGAAGGGCTCCACATACTGGCTGGGCTTCGTTTTCATAACATCTGTAATAAACAGGTTCGGAACAGCAACAATTGCAGCTTATTCCATCGCAGCGAAAATCGATTCTCTCCTGCAGACACCGATCATAAGCCTTCAGAATGGTCTTTCAACTTTTGTCGGACAGAATGCAGGTGCCAACAAACCTGAAAGAATAAAGAACGGCGTACGGACAAGTATGTCATTCGGAATGGCATTCGCCGTTTTCATGACAGTTGCAGTATTCTGCTTCGCACATCCTATCCTCTCCCTTTTCACAGACGATCCAGAAGTCATAGCGATAGGTACTGACTATCTGAGGATTACAAGCATCTTCTATATAATATATGCACTTCAGGAAGTCGTTCAGGGTGTTGCGGTCGGCGTCGGAAATACTCTCATCCTCCTCTGCTCAACAATCGTCGCGATGTGGGTAATCCGCGTTCCTCTTGTATATCTGGCAGCAGACATGTTCGGAGCAGAAGGAATATGGTGGTGTCTTCCAAGCGGCTGGTTTGTTGCAGCGGCATTTGCAAATGGATACTACCTCTCGGGCAAATGGAGGGAAAGAATTAAAAAGAAATTCTCAAAATAATATTTCAAAATAGAAGAATAACTCAAAGAATCGAAGAAAAAGCATGATTTAAAAATATTTCTTTTTAAAATCTAATTTCATTATTGCATTTATTCATAAGAATGCTACCATAGATTCAGAGTTCTTTAATACTTCAACAAACTGGAGGAAAAACATGGCAATTGATATTGCAAGAAGGTCTGAAGGACCTGTTGATCTCAAGAATGGTTACGGTGAAGTCGCTTGGCTTACAGAAGTGCATCCACTTGTTCATGGCTACAAATGTGTTCTCAAAGCCGGACATGACGTCAAGCCAAAGACATACAAGGATAAGACCGTTGTTTTCATCTTCTCATACGGCAAGGGATATATAACCACTAGCCAGAAAGCATACAATATCGAAGATGTATGTTTCTTTGTTCCTGATTTTGATCATGACACATATACAATTCATGCTGTTGAAGACATGGAGTATATGATGGTTGTTGTTGACATGGTTGAATCCGACCACGTGGCATATGAAGATACACACATGATTCTTCCTTCATTCAAGAAGCTTTATGACTGCGAAGAATATACACAGAGCTGCAAGGGACCACATACACACAGCTGGTCAATCATCCATAAAGGAAATCTTGCAAGAGTACTTATCGGCGTAGTCAAGGCAGAAGGTGAAAACGAAGGAACATTTGAAAAAGGACATCCTTCCGTTGATCAGTGGAACTACAGCCTCCCTGGAGCAGATTTTGAACTCACTGTAGACAATGAGACAATCCACCAGGGCGAAGGTGAATGGTCATATGTAAAGGCAGGGCTCGATCACCAGCTTACAGGAAAGTCTGCATTCTATGTATGGTTCGAGCACATGACATCTGAAATAAAGAGATAAGTCTGTACCCCTTTATTTTCTTGCCTGGGTGACGTGGCTTCGACACCCAGGTTTTTTATACTATGAACAACAATAAACAGGTCTTTTCCGGAATATTATTAACCGCGGCATCTGCAATAGGTTTTGGACTTCTGCCCTTTTTCACATCGTTCGCAAAGAATGCAGGAATGAATACCTGGGATTGCCTCGCAGGACGGTATCTTGGTTCTGCCCTGGTCATGCTGCTTATCATCAGAGGGCATAGGCAATCTCTGAAAATAGCAAAGGAAGCTGCGATAAAGATCATAATAATAGGAATATTTGCCTTCGGTATAACAAGTGCATTCCTCCTCCTTGGCTATATGCATGCACCAACTGGAAAGGTAACTGCAATACATTTTCTTTATCCATCAATTGTAATGCTCTTCTCGATTGCGGCAAAAAAAGAGAAGGCCACTATCTTCTCCATCATTGCAACTATAATATCGCTGATAGCGCTTTTTATGATTACAGCCCCTTCTTCTGCCTCAGAGAAGATGGATGCATTTGGTTTCCTTTTCTCTGCATGTTCATCCATATCTTTCGCAGCATATGTGCTTTCTCTTGATACACCTTTGATAAAATCCATAAACAACAACGTGCTTGTATTCTATCTGTCGCTGTCTTCGGGGCTGTTCTTCCTTGCTGCAGCGGTAATATGTGCTTCAGTAAGCGTACACCCTCCAATCACTTCGTCCGCTATTCTTCCGATGCTGGGTATGATTACGCTATCATCAGCATTACCAGCCTGTTTCTTCTCTCTTGGAACAAGAAAGCTTGGAGCACCGGCCTCTTCAATCCTCAGCATGCTTGAACCTGTCACTGCCGCTATATTCGGAGCTATATTCCTTGATGAGGCTCTATCTGGTATGTTTGTGATCGGTCTTGTTCTTATAATCGCAGCAGGAGCATGCATTTCATTCTCAAGAATGCACAGAAGCAACCAATAAGAGGAGCTTATGGCTATTCATGAAATGAGAGCATTCTAGAGATCTATCAGATATCCTAGACATCAGGACTGGCTTTTCTTCATCAGCCTACTCTGGGCGTCACCTCATAAATAAAAACCAAGCGTTCTTCCTAGATAAATAGAGCGCTTACTTTAATTTTCAATCAATTTCCTGACTTACGGGCACAAAAATTAAGATATCCTCAGCTGAGAAGTAAAGCGATGCTAATCTTCTGGTGACGACCAGAAGAGACTGAAGCAAGTCAGAGGCTTTTTAGTGATGGAGTACCATGGTATCTACCTCATACAAAAAAATGGACAGCTTCAGTTCATCGATTACTTATTCAGAGGGACTGGTCAGCGGCAGTGTTGCAGGCCAGAGCCCAATAATAAAATTGAAGGGCGTTGCTCACTTCCACGATGAATGGATCGTTTCTTTCTTGGCTGAATAAAATCCAATGAGGCATATCGATGATGGATATGTCAAAGGGCCTCGTAGAGTATAAGCGTATCATCGGTCTTGACTTGGCAAAAAAGACCATGAAAGGCTGCATGCTCACGAAGGAGAAGAACTTCGAGGACAGGAAGATCTTCACTGGTGAGATGAATCCTGAGGGAAGGATGCATTTCATCGCGAATATCATCAGGGCCGGAGATCTTGTGGCGATGGAAGGAGGGACATCATCATTCAATTTCGCAAGGGAGATCATGGAATACTCTGAAGCGGCTGTCGTTGT
>CALXLD010000007.1 GCA_944389105.1 uncultured Spirochaetaceae bacterium
ACTACATAAGCTGGTATAACGAAAGGAGAATACAGGTGAAACTGAAAGGAATGGCACCTTTACAATACAGGAAACTTGCCTTTAAGATGACTTTCTGATAGGTGTCCAACTTTAAGGGGTCACACCATGATGGCGGGTATTTTTCTTATCTCTTATCAGAGCCAAAAGCTCACGAAGAACTTTCAGGAATCCGAGAATAATCTCTAAGAACTCTTTGATCATACAGCCTCCTTCATCCAGATGGATTCCAGAAGCATCCTGTGCCTTTGCGGAAAGCATTGGCCAGTACCGCCTACCGCTGTTTCAAGCAGTGCCTGGTACAGTATCTCGATTTTGTTTTCTGAGCGCAAGCAGGTACTGCTCATATACGGCCTCAAAACCTAGTCTACCTTCCTTTACTATTACACTAAATGGCTCATTATCGGTATCTGGCCGGAGAAACTACTCAGGTAAAGTATTGGTAAGTAATATTTCAGGATTCCCATCGGGAACTACCTTCGTAGTATCTGTTACAAGCAGTAAGCAAGGATGGACTGCATCTTCTGGCTCACTTAAATTCACAGTTGGATACAACTCTTTTTCAGTATCTTCATCTGTAGATCATGTAAGCGGTGATAAATATACAGTCAAGGTAACTGCTTCCTGTTCCGGATATACCAGTACAAGTGCTAGCAAATCCGGAATCGGCATAAGTGGAGAATAATAATGTTTTTCCATTCATTAGCCAATTGGCTGATATTCATCAGGGGCTAGCAGTTATTGATGAACTAATATAGCCTGTACAGCTTGCTCTCAAAGTTATAGACCAATCACCATAGCTTCCACCATCATTAAAAGTCTGCATTGATGGGAAATTTGATTTGGTATAAGTACTGGTTTGATCACTATTATATGAAGATACGGGATGGTAAGTTAATGTGAAAGAGGTTCCATCTGGGAAAGCATCTTTGTTGCTGAATCTAAAATAAACAGTTCTTTTTAGATCATCTCTATCATATGAATAGTTACTTATACTGAAACTTGGAGTTGGCAGGCTAGGTGTCGGCGCCGTATAGGAGCAGTACCTGCTTGTTGTACCAGAAGTGTTATAGCCGCTCTTTGTCGCATAAGCATAGATTGTCGTGCTGGAAGAAATCGTAAACGACCCGCTATAGACACTGTAGCTTCCGCTTGTTCCCCTTCTATAGTAGATAGTCGCTCCAGAGGTAGAGCATGTGATAGTAACCCTGTTCGTCGATGAGCTGAAAGATATGGATGGCGTTGCACAAGTCGGAACATACTCAGAGATTGTCCTGCTCGCTGTTGCTGACTGGGATTCATAGTACTCATCGCCATTATATGTTGCATAAACCGTTACAGTGGTTGCAGTTGTTCCGATACTTAAGGTAACGGAGCTTGTCATGCTATAGGACGTGCCATTGATGACAAGCATAGTACCTGACGGATATGAAGAGGTATTGCTGATGGTTACACGGCCCTGCGTGCTGGATGTACGGGAGACAGAGATGCTTGGTGTCGGAAGAGTCTGAAGCACTGCCTTTGTAAAGCTTGCGATAGCAGCTGGCGATGGGCCGTATATGCTCTCCCCAACAGGAAAGGCCCGGACATAATAGTCGCCGCTTTCCGTGACGGTAATGCCGTTGTCCGGGTCAAAAACCGGGTCAGTCTCGCCTGGATCGCTTCCGGCCTTATATCTCATCACTACCTCACCATAGCCTGTGAATGTATTCATGCATCTGATAGTCGCGCTCTGCGCTTTCTTCCCAAGATCCATCTGAAGCCTTGGAATATGCACGAATCGCTTATAGGCTGCAGTCTTCTCTCTGAAGTACTGCATCGCTGCATTATATAGGTATTCTGTTCCCGAACCATCCATCCATGCCATCGTTCTATCCTTCCTCTTTAGATATTTACTTCGACCTTAGCCGCGGCCGAAGGCTGATAACTGCTGCCGGATACTGGGAATGCCCGGACATAATAAGTCCCCTCCGCTGAAACGGCAGTTCCATTTGAGAGATCTATCGTTGCATCGTTTGCCCCGGGTTCTGCCCCGAGCTTGTATCTCACGGTTACATCCCCATAGCCTGTAAAGCCGTTCTGAACATGCAGAACCGCAGAGCTTCCGCTTACTGTTACGGATATAATAGGAATAGGAAGAGGGGTGGCCAGAGCAGCCACCTCATTATCTATATTGGCCTCAATCTGGGACCATAGAAACCCTATCCCGCTGCCATCGATAACCTTGTCATAGATATCAGGCATCCTATCACCTCCCTCAGCCTGCTGCGCCGATGATCTGGGCGATTTCCTCAGTTGTCAGCACTCCAGGGATCTTCCCGTCAACTTCGCTCTTCGTATAGGCATCAGTAATGCCGTAGCCAGAAAGCGATGTAGCCTTTGCGGCCTTATTCCCTACTTCTGTGCTTAGGCTGGATACTGTTCCCTGAAGCGTCGAGAGAGCTGAGGCATCTGCCTTTTCCGTCTGAAGATCTGCAATAGAAGAATCAAGCAAATCAGTCTTTGCCTTGACAGCGCTTGGTGTAATACCGCCATCTGTCTGCGTTCCGATAGCGTTATAGAGCTTTGCGATACCGGCTACGGAATCGGTAGCGGTAGCAATACTTATAGAGATGTTCCTGGAAGCATCCACCCAGGACTGGGCGGCAGAAGAATAAACATACATGACGATATCATTATTGCCATCGGTAAGTGTTACGAGGATTCCATCAAAATCCTGCGGTTCCCTGGAATAATTAGTCTGCACATATGCATCGCATGTAGTATCTACTTCTGCGATTGTCGAAGAAACCACCCCGCCATCGACTGAAGACTTATTCAGCATCTTTATTGCATTGAGGTTGTTGATAAGAGTGTTGATCTGTTCTGCTGAAAGAGTCTCGCTCTTGGTGTAGTAGTTGTTCAGAGCAGTGTTTATCGCATTCTGAACCTCTGACTGTCCGTACTTCTGTCCAAGAAGCGCAATCACCTGTGTCCATACCTGGGCAAGCCCAAGCCCGTTTAAAACCTTGCTGTCACTTTCTGCCATTTTTGTCCTCCTTGGCATTTAGTATGTTTCGTTCGATGCTGTGCCGATGATCTCTGCAATCTCATCTGACGACAGCGTACATTCGGTAAGATTCGGAGGGGAAAGCTTAACGTCCTCTCCGATGATGGGAATATCAACACGTTCCGAGGATATGATCCTTATCTCTGCGCTATTGAATTCCGGCGCTTTTGCAAATGTCACCCTGATACTGTTCTTATCAAGCTCCTTGAACTGATACGGATACGCCTTGGCAAGATCAGACCACCACACCTGAACACTCACCCATTCGGCATTGAGGTTGTGATTTATCGTGAACTCCGCTGTTGCGCCATCGCCGATTGTCTCTCGGTATCCTGGGTGAAGCATCCCCTCCATCTGGCTGAGGATATCCTCTGACTGCTGGACCATATTATCGATATGCTCCTTATCTTCCGTAACCTGATTGCCTATCTGGATTATCTGAAGAAGCTTCTCCTGCGCGCTCTCATGATCCTCTGCGATAGGAACCTGAAGGGTATGCTTCAGCTCTTCCTGTTGCTGCTGGATCTGTGCTTCCATCCTATCAAGGGTATTCTCAAGCAATTCAGCATCTATTGGCTCTGAATTCTCGAAATCCGTCTCCTGGGTCAGCGGTATGACACGCTGTATGACGAGCGTTGAATAACCCTTGAACACATCGGATATCATCGTCAGGAGCCCGCCCTGGTATACCCTGTCGGTGAGAGGCTCTGAGACCGAGATCATATAATCCACGTCTCGCTTCAGCGTAACGGTTTCTCCCGTAGAAGGGTTTGTAACCGTAACAACAATCTCAGAGAAATCCCAGAACGAATAGCTGATAGTATATCGAACTACCGTGGGAACTATCTGATATCGCATTACTGAATTGTCAGTTGTCAGCATTCTCTTTAACTCTCCTTTCCTTTATTTCCTTCATTCAGGATCCTTCCCTATCAGCACTTCGGGATGGAATGAGGCATCCTCGTCCTGCCCGAAGTTTCCTGTCATCTTCTCTATGTCGTTGAGAAGCGAATACGGCGCTCCCGTGAAAAGCATCACAGAATCGAAGAACTGCCTGTATGCGTTCTCCCAGTTGCCCTTCGATGCATTCGCAGCCGCTCTGAAGAACTTGTCGATAGCAGGGAATGACTGGCTGTTGAATAAGCCATCCGATTCCCCTGTAATCACCTGCTGAAGAGCGTTATCGACATAATCCGAGATAAGAGGAACACCTGATGTAATCTGCGTTGTAGCGGCATATGCAAGCTTCCTTGCCTTGTCCTTCTCATCATCGTCATCATCAAAGCCATCCTGTATGAGATAGAGAAGAACTCCTGCAACGATATAGCCTGATATCATGCCCCATGCCCTAGCATACTGATGGTTTCTGAACGCCTGCGGGATATCGTATGTGATGTTCTGCCAGATGACATTGAGCGATGACTGGAACTGCGTAAGAGCCTGAAGCGCTTCCGATCTGTTCTGAAAGAGCGGAGAAAGCTCTGTGATATCGGACTGCGGCTGTGTCTCCTGGACATATTCATCCGCAACCTTTGCCGCCGCTCTCTCAAGCTCTGCCTCTGTCATCTGGGCATCACTATTGAGTATCCTGTTCCTCTCCTTCTGGTAAATTGCCCACCAGCCGATAGCAACCGAGTAGCGGTCAACATACTCAAGTCCCTGCATTCCCATATTCTGGAACTTCGCATATATCCTTCTTGCTCTCGGGAGATCTGCTCTCTCAGATTCCTCTTTTATCCACTCGACAATAGGATGCTGTGACCTGTTGGCCATGAATGGCGAAAGTCGCTGTATCTCATTCCATGTTTCTACAGGATGGGAAAAGACTGTGAAAGCGCCCTGAAGAAGCTCGACAGGGTTTACTGCTCCCAGGAACGGCATAGGAGATGTGACAGCCTGCGTAATGAGGGATGATGTTCTCCATCCGAGATATGACGAATAGAGAGAGCCACGGAAGAAGCGGAGTATCTGGTTTGCTCCCTGGTCTACCTTCTGGAAGCTCCGAGGGTTCGCAATCATATTGATGTGGTTCTCTATATCCCTCATCATGTTCTTTCCGAATGTGCTTGTGATGGCAGAGCGGATAGCCTCTGAGCCGTGGTTCACGAATACTCCCTTCAGGAGACGGACATAATCCATATTCGCAAGAGCATGTTCCTGCGCCTCAACTGAGTTCTGCCAGACACCGAAAAGGTCAATGTTAATAGCTTTCTGCTGCCGTGGCGAAATATCCAGCCTTGATTTCGTGAAGCCACGCTGTACTGCCCCTTCTCCTGGAATCATATTCAGCAGATCCTGCTTTATTGTCTCTCCCGGTTCCGAGCCCGCAAAATCAGTACGGTTGATAGGAAGATAGTAGTCCTCTTTCTCGACTGCGATGTTGTATGTGTTCCTCATCGCATCGACAAGGCGCTGGAAAAGGTCCGAGTTGAAATCCTGCTCTATAAGACGAACTACCTCGAAAAGGTCTGAGTTGTCAGAGGATTTAACGATATTCTCTGCCTGAGAATAAAGCTCGTTATAGCGTCTGTCTCCAAGCTCAGTTATACGCTTGTTGACTTCTTTCCTTCTGTTATCCTCAGCCTGCCTTCCCGCTCCTGGCATCTCGCTATCTACCGCATTAGCGATATTGAATTTCTCTGTCTCCGAGACAAGAACGCCATAGGCAACTGCATTGCGGTTGCGGATGTTGTTCTTTGAGAGGTAGATGTAGGCAAGGTCCGTGTATCTATATTCAGCTTCCTTCCCATCGAAGGCCACTTTGTAAGAGTTATAGAAGCGTGAAGAATCTATCTTATGCTCGCTGATATAGTCCCTGATAGGCTTCATGCGCTCTACGACCATCCTGAACTCCTGAGCCTGCGCATCGCGCTTCATAGCAGCGAGAAGATGATAGAACACACCCTTCTTCCCGCCATCAAGCATCTGTGACTTCTTCGCCATATTGATGGTATCGCGGTAGATGCTCTTAACCCTGTCCCATAGGCTCCTGTTAAGGTCTCTTTCCTCTCCGCTTCCTGATGGCGGCGCTTCCCTGTAGTTCTTCAGGCCGAGAAGGGTTGCCATGACCTTATCGCGGTACTGCTGTATTGCTTTTCTCTCAGCTGTCTTTCTGAGCTTCCATGCAGTACGCCCTTCATCCCTGAGCTGGTCAATAGCAGTCTTGAGGCTCAACAGCTCATTGACTGTGAATTCATCCCTGCTCTTCTTCGAGAGCCTATCAAGCTGGGATTCCGTAAGGGAATCGAATACAGCAGGATCGCGCTCCACCTCTCCTCGGAACATCTTCTTCAGAAGGTTTATATCCCATGTCTTGTTATCGATTCTTATATACTTGCGGTTCTCTGGGTCGATGAGAGCCTGAATAGCAGCAACTTTCCTGCCGTATTCGACATCAACGCCTGATGAGGCTGGCCTCATGATGGAATCCATCAGGCGTCTCTTGTATGCCTCTACGCGCCTCAAAGCTTCCTTCCCCTTATAATGCTCTCTTAGCTCCCTGAGCTTATTATCGCGGTCAGCCCTTATCTTCCTCATCCTTTCAAGGTCTCTCTGATACTGGTCGGATACCGCCTGCCTGCCGCGCTCACGTGCATTCTCAACGCGCGCATTCGCTCTCTGCCGTTCAGTGTTCCTTGTCTCAGATACAGCATTCCTTATGCCCTCATTCCTGAGCTGGCGTAGGTAGCTGTTATGCTGTGATATCAGCTGGGAAATCTGGGAAGAAAGACGCGACTGGATATCGATATTGCGCTGTGCAGGGTTGTTGCCGTCCTCTCCGAAATCAGCTCTTGAGGATGCGGCAATACGCTCGCTTATCGTGTGAAGCCTTTTCTCGGCCCTGTCTATCTGCTCATCAAGCTCAATAACCTTCTTCCAGAGATTGTTTTTCTCAATAGACTGGGTTGTGTATCTGTCCCTGAGACGCTTGTATTCGTCCCTGAGAGCTGCAAGGTCTGCCTCTCCCTTCCTGATGGCTTCCTCTTCCTTATCAAGAACCCTCTTAAGGCTCTCGGAGACGCCCTCTTCGCCGAATACCTCGTTTCCGGAAAGGATTGCATTCTTAAGATTCTCATCCCTGATATCCTCAGCAAGCCTCTTCCTTGCGGAGATTGAAAGCGATGCGGCATCCTCTTCAGGAAGCGCCATAAGCTCTTCAGGGATGCTGTCTGCATAGAGAGAAGTCCAGAACTCGCTGTCTGTGGCCTTTGCATAAAGGTCGCGGTAGAAGGCAGGGCTTGCCTTGAGAATACCCTTGGCACTCGCCCTTGAGCGTGCCTGAGACTGCCGGGTCTTAAGGTACTGCTGGTTCTCTGAAGGATGGAGAAGAGCCTCGATAAGAGGAGCTATGAGATGCCTTGCCTCAATAGCCTCATATACGGCTCTCTGTCCTTCTGTGTCCGCATCCCTGAGCGCTATCTGGATAGCCTCAAGCCATTCATCGAATCCGGCATCCGTGCTGATAATCTCCGAAAACTCCCTGTCCTTGGCCTCTTCTGAGGAAGCTGATGTATCTGGGGAAGCAAGTGTCTTTGAAGGTGCAGCAGAGTTTCCTGTGCCGTCTCCGTTCGGGTTCTTCGCTATGTTCCATGCCTTGTCTATGATTTCATCTTCTGCGAAGTAGCTCCACTCTGCTACCTCTCTGTATTCGTCATAGTCCGTGTATTCAAAGGCTATTCTTATCAGAGACTGAAGTGTATCCTCGATAGCCTGTGCATCGTTGGCATTCATAGAATCGCGGGAGACAGAACCATCATCAGTGATGTCGTCCTGAATCTCTTCTACAATCCAGTCGTCATCGATGGTCTGGAAGAGTGAGCCGTTTACACCTCCTCGCTGTTCGTTTATACTTTGATTGGAGGCTGTTGTGGCTGAGGAATTCAGATTCGTTGAGATTAACGATAAACCATACAAGATAGAATCAAGGAGTGCTTCTCCTGTTTCTGTTGTAATCTCTCCTGATGGCAAAACCATTTCTGAGCGTGCATTAAGCAGAGCCGAAAGAGAATGGTTCTGGGACAATGCAGAAACCAGTGCCTGCATAATCTCCCGTGAAGAAGCTGAATCTCTTGCACTATCCCGTCCTTGGGATGTAACCCCATCAAGATAACCATTAGCATATTCATATCTGCTCCATGCAGTTATTGCCTCCTGTATATCCTGAAGGTTTCTTACGCCTTGATTTTCAAGGCTATCGATTCTTCTGCTTATCTCATATAGTTTATGGCCGATACCGTTCTTTACTGAAAGCGTGTTCTTATCAAGGAACTGGATTTCTGCAATAGAGCCGTTATCCATGCGGATATTCACTTTGAAATCCTGATATCCTAATGGCGTTGAAAGATGCTTCTCCTTGACTATCCTATCGGCATATCTTTCCTTGACGGTGTTCCAGGCGTTTTCAGCATCTGCAAGATCTGAGTAGCGGATCATAGCTCCGTCATAATCGAGGATACGGGAGAAATCGCCTGAATAATCACTAATGGCCTTTTCAATAGAACGTGCTTTCCCTTTGAAAGCTCTTCTTATGGAAACATCATTATCGTCAGCGCCTGTAAGATTCCTTATTTCTTCAATGATTCCTGCAAACTGCGGATGAGCTACGCTTGCAAGCTCTATTGCGGCTTCATATGTATTCTCATTCAGAGGCTGTCTTATAGCATCTTCGTCTATCGTCTGATACAGCTCATGACTTCTGATTACGGCATCTGATGGGTTGAAAACAACATAGTTATAAGGCCCTGTGCCTGCTCTCTCCGCGATACCATCTGCTGGATACCTGAATCCTGTTATGCCTGCTCTGTTCAGTATCAGGGATGCTTCTCTATCAGAGCCGACTATCATAGCAAGGTCATTGTAGAATCCCATTGCAGAGGAACCTAGCATCGCGTTGCGATAATCCTCTAGGCTACCCCAGTTATCCATGATGCCCTGTCTTACTGCCGATATTCGCATGACAGCGCTTATGAGGCTTCTTGGAACAGTTTCATTGATATCAAGCCATCGTGCATTATCTGGAAGCTCGACTGTATAAAGGTTCCTTGTCTGAGGTGATGTGTTCTCAGCTTCGGAAAGCCGTCTCTGCATATCATGGATACTGGATTCCTCCATCCTGATATTCCTGTCGGCTCCTTCGACAATGCTATTCTTTACAGCCTCGGCATACTCTTCATTTGTCGCATTCTCGTATCTGCGTCTTGTTATTGCGAATCTGGCAGATGATGGCCCGTTTCTGAGCGCTTCCTGATACTGCTCATTGTTCTCCCAGTATCCATCAGCATTCATTGCATCTCTTACGGCCTGTGCCTCTGCAAGCCTTGCATTTGCTGTCTGGATACCTGCTCTTAGTCTTTCAATGTCATCCTGTATGCTATCTGCGGTCCGCGCTCTGTCCGCATAACCTCTGGCATATTCCTCTACGTCTGAGAAATAAAGGCCCCACCCGTAATCCTGTCGGCCTGCGCCTTCTCCCATATGTTCCGTGCTGAACTCTGAGAATGTATATGGTGAACCATGATAAACAGTCTGATAGTAGATATTCGAATCGCTGTCATCGAATGTGCCGCGGTTATTGATGCTTTTTATCTGGTTTGGTTTGAGTGCGATATAATGATCTGCAACATAGTCATCATCGATATTGTCATTCAGAGAATAGACGGCCATGCCGTCGTATTTATCTGGTTCAAATTCGGAGAAGATCTTTCCTGTCTCTTTGAAACTTGCACCATCGGCATCAACGACATATGGATTCTTTATGTTGAGGAAAGCGGGCATTACAATACCGTTGCTTTTCTGCAGCGCAAGCTCTTCGACGCGAAGTTCTAACTGATTGGCCTCTTCCCAGCGTCCCTGCTTTTCAAGTTCAAGAACTCTTTTGTATAGCTGTCTAGCTTCATTTCCAGAGGCATAATTCCCATATCCCTCTGCTGTTCTTTGATTGTTTGTGAAGAAGAATCCAATGCGTGCAGACTTTGCCTCTGTAGAACTACCAAGGTAGTTTCTATCGAAAACTGAAAACTCGCTCGCTGTTCCATGATAAACCACAAGCGGCTCTCCGTTCTCATCGACTACTTTGGATACATCATTGTTGACAGTCTTTAGGAAGGATGTTAGCTTTGAATCAGAAGCAGTACTTTCCTCTGCCCACATCGATAAAGTGGATACATTGGTAAGACTGCTTAATTTTATATTAGTGATTTGCTGGGAATGGAACTGATGCCCGCCTTTCCCTTTTCTTGATTTCAAATCCTGAACGGTATAACGTATCAAATAATCATTACCATCCATTCTGAATTTGTTTATGAAATGAGTGAAACTGGCAATATTGTTTTTCTGTTTATGAATAGTGCCATCAGCTCTAGGTGTATCAAAGTCGGCTGGTTCGGTATTCATGAAAACAGCATCTGCGAACAAATCATCCAATACACCTATCAGTCTTGGATCATATCCTTTATGACGGATAATCTTTCCAAAAGCTGAATTTACGAAATCAACAACCATGCCAGTTTCTCTGTTTGTGACTTTGCCTATAGCCCTGTATGTCTCTCTTGCTGTTTCTGCTGTTGTTGGATTATTAGAGATGTCGCTGCTTGCTCTTGCAAGAAATCTCTCCACAGTGGAGCCACTTTCCCAATCACCGAACCACGCCTTAAAAGATGGAGTACGCACTGTCACCCATTCCCTGTAAGGAAGATTCGACAGCTGGCCATTCGGCGCAAGCGGACGGCCCGCGATATCGAAATTGGTACTGTTGGCTCTCAGCCGTCTGTCTGTTTCCTGCCATTCTGCGGTATCTTCAATGGTCTGATAGAGCCTATCTGTTGGCTGTGCCTGTTGATAGGATGAGAAATTGATAGTTTCAGCAACCTTGACGGCTGATGGATTCTGGATATAATCTTTAAGTGTGGAAGCTAATTCCAAAGTCGAGAATGAAAATTCTGGGCGTTCAGCAAGGGGCTCTAAAGCAAGCTCCTTGTTTTTTTCTGAAAGCACAAATATATTACCATCCTCAAGATTGAGTATATATGCTTCAAATCCAGAAGGAAGGACAAGCTGGGAATGTGATGATACAAACATCCTGCGTGCTTTTCGAGACAAGCTGTCTACTGCAACAAACCCCATATCAGCATCTCTTGCCGCTTCATTTATTCTTCTTATCAAATTGTTTTCTGAAACTGCTTTGAACTCAATGAACTTATCTCCATCAACAAGTGCAGCAAGTCCATCTGGGAACGAACCATAAGCAAGCTCTACTCCAAAGGAATTCAGGATTGTCTTGTTGGCATATCTAGGAAGCAGGATTATATTTCTTCTCATTGTCTCCTGAAGAATCCGTGCCTGGATAAGCTCTTTCTGGAATGGCATATCAGAAGCATCCATTCCCTCCAGAAGCAGAACACCCTCCATCTCTACCTTCGGGTACTCTTTGAGCATTTCAGTTATCTGTGGCTTGTATGCCCTGAAGAAATCGCGCACTGGCCTTTTCGTCCAGCTCTCCGCGTTCTCAATCATCGGGGAATACTTCTCTCTGAGTGCTGAAATCTTCTCATCGAAGGTCTGATAAAGATCTCCGCTCTCTGTGTTCCTTCCGATTCCATCCCAAAGCATATTCGGGTCTGGTTTCACAAAACCATCAATGCGGACATTATCAGCCTCGACAGAGAGGGTAAGGCTTTCATCTGCCCCTGTCTCTGCTATGTACTGCGAAGGTGTGAATGTGCCGAGAGATGAGATGCGTGCCATCTCGCCATAGGTGCGCCCGCCGATGGTGTATGTAACGCGCTTTGAGGTGTTCTCCATCTTCCTCAGCTTCGATTCATAACGGCTCTGCGCCTCATCATAGCGCTCTGCATTATCCCTCATCCTCTGAGATTCCTCTTCGGTGAGAGCTGAATACCTCGGATCAAGATGGTATGTATCCGATGGTGTCACATCGCCTGTGGATTCCCTTACAAGCCCTGCCTGCCTGTGAAGCTCTGGATTTATGGCCTTAAGGTTCTCTCTTACTGTCTCATTGTCTGCAATGCTGTCGAATGCTCTGTTAAGGTCCGTACCACGCCATTCTGCAAGAACATGGCTGTCTGCCCTCTCGCCTGTTATCGCGGCTTCCTCACCCTCTGTCGGTGATGGCGAGACAGCAGTATCGGATGAAGCCCCTGCATCCTGTGCCTCATCCTGTGTCTGAGCTGTGTCTGCGGCAGTATCAGAAGAAGCAGGCTCTGTGGCTGTCCCTGCATTATTCTGCGCTGTATCAGTGAAAGCAGAAAATGCTGTTGCTGTCTCTGCTGTCCTCGGTGCAAGGCCAAAGAGCCTGTCGTAATAATCCCTTACTTCCTCGTTAAGCTGTCCTGTACCTACAAGCGCCCTGTAGACATTCCTGAAAGCCTGCCTGATTCTCTGGAAGAATCCTGCAAGGCGCGAATCTCCAGTCTGCCCTGCTCTCCAGTATGCCTCAGCAAGCTCTGCGAAGAACTCATCATCCGCTTCTGTCCATTCATCTGTAGTAAAGAGCGTTGAAAGGTCCTTGTGCCTGATATTGTCTGCGTTGCGTACGAAATTCTGGAAGCGCTCATCGTTCCTTACGGACTCAAAGAGCGTTCTGAATTCCTGCCCGTTGTTGCCTATCCTTCTCAGCACATGGGACATCTCATGAAGGAATGTAGTCGGGTTTGCATACTGCCCTGCATAGATGACAGCCCTTACCCCGTCTGCAATCTCTCCGAGGTTCTCGAACCTTGTGGCTCCCGTTCTGTGCTGTTTCGGCTTTAGTCCTCTATCAGCCTCTGTCTGCTCTTCATCTGTCCAGCGTCTGAACGTGATGTACCTGTCAAGCCACTCTGAGCCTGTCATTCCTGCCTGCTCTCCGATAAGCTCGACAATCTCAGCCATTGCGCTGTTCATGGTGTCATCGTCTGAGAAGATGTTATCAAGGCGGGATTTTACTATCTCCCTGTCTGCTGTGCGCTCGGTGTTCTCGCCATAGTTCAGGCCATACTGCGAACCGCGTGGATTAGAGCTGATTATCCTGTCTCTTATCTCGGTATCTGTCTGGGAAAGAGTATCCCATGTGATATTCATATCGGGGAAGCGCTGAGTGAAATCCCTTACCATCTCTTCCCTTACACCTTCGTATCCCTGACGTGTCTTTACTGATGAGATAGTGAGATTTCCTTCTCTGTCTGTGCGGTATGTTATAGTACCGTAAGCCTGCCCTCCTGGCTCTCCGTACGCATATCTATGAGACTGCCCGAAAGCTCTAGGGATATATGTTCTCTCCCTTACCTCATGGCCCCAAAGCCTGCCTGAAGATGTTCTGTATGGCTCTGCTGCAGGTTCTCTTTCGCCTACTGCATCGCTATCTGGATCATCTCTTGATATCGGTGCTTCGTCTCCTGCATCGGCATCGACAAGCGTTGTATCGATATCTTCCTGCGAAATCTGGGCATTGAATTCACTTACAGCTCTTTCCCCTGCTCTCTCGAACTCATGGTCAGTGACTGTTTTCCAGTCAGCTTCGGTGATATCCTCCGGCTTAAGCTTGGCAGCAATTTTGTCGTATTCCTCTTTTGAGCGTACTGATACAGCAACCGATTTGAGATCTCTCACTGTCGCGGTATCAAGGCTTGTGCTTATTGCATTTGCAGGCAATCCGAGGAGGATAGAAGAAGCAAAGCCTCCTGCAAAGTCTGAGGCAAAATTCCTTACAATATTCCAGTCGGGCTCTTGCTCGGTCGTCTCTGAAAGAGCATAGGCAATATCCTCACCAAGCAAGCTGACTATTCCCTGTAATCCTTCTTCCAGACCTTCCATCCCTGCGGAGGCTGCAGTCTTTGTAAGGAACATTCCGAATTTGCCCAATGTTCCCTTTGAGATAAGACGTGTAATAAGCTTTGAAGTAAAGTTTTCGATAGGAACACCCAAGGCTTTCAGCCATGAGGTGGAGAGACCATCAAGCCCTACTTCTATTGCTCCTATGAGGGCACCACCGATATCAGATACTCCTTGAGCGATGTTGTCCTCAACTCCATTTGCCAGAAGATCTAGATAAAGGTTGCCTCCCTCGACACTTTGCGAAACCTTGAATCCTCCATACAAGGAAGCAGATGCAGCAATAAGAGAAGACAAGGCCGGGTTGATAGGGGCTACTGCGCTCACCGCCTTAATGGCAAGCTCTGCACCTTTGCCATATTTCAATCCGCTTAATACGGAACGTACTGTAAAGTATGAAGAGTTTGCCGATGCCTTTGCCATCTCGATAAGAAAGTTTCGAGGGACATAATCCTGCAATGATTCGATATCCGCTTCAAGGGCCGCCGCCTCATCCAAAAGCATCTGGCGTCTTGCTGGGTCTGTTGTCCTCTTGAGCTCATCTCCTATCCTTCCTCTGTCGAATGACCGCTTGCTTATGCTGAATGAGTTAAGGATTGCCCTGTAGTTCGATACTGTAGGCTTATATTCAGCAAAGCCATTCCAGTTCTTTGCGAGCGTATCAAGGTTTGAATATGCTGTACTGAATGGGATATTCAGGTTCCTGGAATAAGTGATAGCAGATGCAAGCCTGATTTCCTCGGCTTCTCTCTGGGCATTATCAAGTATCCCTGAAAGCCTATTCTGAATGAAGTCATAGGTAGCCTGAGAAACTTCAATCTTCCCTATCGATGACAGCTCCACCTCTGTGCGAAGCGAAGAAGATGAGGGGGCAATAGAACGCAGATCGCTTTCTGATGGTGCGGCAATAAGCGTGCTGTTTGGAAGCCCGTCATATGCACCCGGCCGTTGAAAGCGACGGATATTATCTTCAGCTGTATTTGTATTGTTAATCGATACTGCCATCCTTATCTCCTATCCTTTGGGTATCCGACTTTCGGCCATGTTCTATCAAAAGAGTTGTTGAACCTGTCATACGCCGCTAGGACTTCGCTATTTTCAGGAAGCTCATTGATCAGGTACCATTTGCCCTGATACCAGAACTCTGCGCCGACTTTATATACACGACGTACTGGGATATCGGGTTCTTCTTCCTGTATTTCCGCTATTGCGTCCTCGCTGATTTCAGAAGCCGGAATCAAAGGTTCTGAGACAGGTTCTGGCTGTCTTACTCTTTCTTCATTCTCGTGCTTTTCAACATAGCTCCATGTCCAGTTCTCACTGTCGGACATCATGCGCTCATCAACGTTACCTTCCTGGTCGTTTGAATAACGGGCAGCTGGTGCATCCTCAGAGATTGGAACCTCATGCATTTCCTCTGGACGGAAATACGGGTCATTCATACCTTCGATTGCGCTTATAGGGCCGAGAATGCTCCAAGTCTCGCTATCCTGTGCCTTTGAGATAAGCACATCTCCTAAAAGCGTATACTCGGTTCCGTCTGTAAGCCTGACAACTGCGATAGGCTTGTATACTCCATTAACTTCAAGCGGATGGATTGAGGCTCCATTGATATCTCCATATCCGCCTTTATCTACGGCTGTAATAATGACAGAGCCGGTCTCTCCATATGCCTCAAGATAAAGCGGATCGGATGAGGATACAGTCTCATCGCTATTTACAGTGATAACTCCTTCAGGGGCTTCCATAGCGAGGGTTGTATATTCCTTGAGCTTGTCAGTATCGAGTGTCATCGCGTTCTGCTGCACAAGATCTTTTCCTGCTTCGGATAGGTCCTCAAGAAGTGTGATTGTTTCACCTGTATAGATATCCAGAGCATCTTCCCACCATCCGTCTATCATGTCCTGTGTAATACTCTCGCCTGGAGTAGCTTCAAAACGGCCCAAAACATACTGATGTGCTTTCAGCCTTGCTGATTTTATTTCAGCAAACTCTTCTGCATCCTTTGAATCCAAACTCATGGTAGCCGCATATAGATCCTCGAAATTTTCCTCTTTCTGCTTGTTATAGTCTTTGAATTGTGCGGGAACTATATAGCTGTATAGTTTTGCAAGATTCTCATGAGAGGCCATTTCATCTGATTTGTCACTATCATCGCTCTTATAGGCGTTTGCGATTATTGCAGCGGCATCCTTAACTGACATTGAACCGTCCTGGACCATTGCAAGAGCGTGCTTCTGTGTCTCAATGTTCGTGCTGGCATTGGCCGAGGCGATTCTATCATATTGCTGCGAAATCAAGGCAGATAAAGCATCTGCACTGGATTTTAGTCTTTCTCCAGGGAAAAGCATATCCCTCTGTGCCTCAAAATCCTCTTTGAAATCATCAAGCTCTGAACCTGTCATTCCGGAGATATCTTTGTCAGTGCTGAGTCCCAGTGCTTTCAGCCCATTGCTGTAGATGGCATTATCAACAGATGTGAGAATATCTTCCTTGCGTCTCTCATCTTTCATGCCGCTTATTTCAGCTTCAACCGTATCAAGAACAAGACGCGGGGATATTCCCTGCGAAAGCTGGTTTGCAGCATATTCCGTATAATCCTGGATATTCTTCTGTGTTTCTTTGTTTGCAATACTATATGCTAGATCATCGAGATAATCCCTTTCATCCTGGCTCTTCGTATCAAGCGTAGGAATCAGATCCTTTGCGATAGAATAACCATCATTCTTTGCAGCATCGGTTATAGCTCTGTTGTTGTAGCCAATGCGAAAACTATCCTGATATTGCTCGGAATAGTTCTGTTTCTCGGCTGGTGTCAGATAAGCTGTGTTCTGTATCATCTCCAGGCCGTTATCGGGGGAACCAGCAGCCAGATCTATTTCAAGAAGGTCATCAAGGCGGCTTGCCCATGCATCATTTCTGGCTTTAGTGTTGATTGCGATAAGGTCTGATGAGATGTTCGACCATGCCTGATTATCATAGCTGTCAACAAGTTTATGTCCCTGTTCCTTTACCGAATCCATTACATCAAGGCTATCAACATAGTCATGAAGCCCCTGTATCTTCTGGGTATAAGATTCAGGTCTGACAAGGTTGCCATCTGCATCGAAGAAAGAGCCTGCATTGTTGGCTATCTCCTGCTGGAGCCATGTGCTTACATCCGTCGTCTGTGTCTCAAGACCATTGTTTGCAGTCTCTACATCAGCCTCGTATTTGGCTTTGACAAGGGTCTCGCCGATTGAAAGCGCTGTGTCGATGACATTGCCTACAGCCTGTACAGTCTTAATCTGGTTGTTGACCTCCCTTGCTCTCTGGTTCATCCATGAGCTTGTGTCAATTCTCTGTGCATTAAAGTCAAACTGCTTGTTCTGAAGCCTTGCACTGTTTGCGGCGGCCTGCGCTGCATTTGCATTTCGGATAGCGGTGAAATCAAGCTGCGTTACTTTCATCAGGCACCTCCGAGAAGAGATGGGTCAACGCCTGCTGCTATAGCCTGGTCCCTGTAGCTCTGATACTGGCTCTGATACTTCCTGATATTGGCCTGGGCTGTTGCCAGAGAAGACTTATAGGAACCGAGAGCCGAATTGTATCTATCAAGTGCCTGCCTCTGGATGTTCATATTGCCGACAAGCTCTGTACGTCCGGCAAGCATATCCTGCCTGAACTCATCGAGAGCCGTACCGAAAAGACCGCCATTCTGGTCAAGCTTAAGGTCAGAGCCTGCAAGACGCTCAACCTGCATCTCCTGCGACATCGCCACAAGGTCAGCGCTTCCGCCTGTCTGCCCTCTGGTAGCATTCACAAGTTCTGCGCCCTGCCAGTTCTGCATAAGCTCTGAATATGCAGATTCACCCTGCATCTGGAGCTGTGTCCTCTGCTGGTCATACTGTGACTGCCATCTTACAAGAGTCTGGTCAAAAGAGGATATATTGGCCTCAGTCTGGAGGATACTGACCTCAGTATCGGCTATCTGCCCTTCAAGGCTTGTTGCCCACTGCTGTGCATTAAGATAATTCTGATAGGCATTCTCGAAAGCCGCGGTATATTCCTGCTGCATCTGCTGCTTCTCAGCCGATGCCTCTGCGGATGCATTCAGTCCTCCCTTAACCATGGAGCCGAATCCTCCGGCAATCATAAGACCTCCGACAAGCTGCCCTCCAGGCACAAGCGTCATCAGCGCTCCGCCGACCATTGCAAGAGCACCGCCTATCGCTTCACCTACCCCTCCTGCATAAACGCCGGAAATGAGAATGAAGACAAGAAGGATAAATACGAAGAAGCGCTTGACAGCTGAATATCCTGCTCTCATCAGCTCACCTCCGTGATTGCGTATTTGTAAGAAACCGCCATAAGGTTAAAAGGATATGGATCGTCCGAGATAATCGATATGTCATCATCTACATCCGTCTGCGTGGGATTCTCTATCTCATATACCCCGCTGAAAGTGTATGGCTTATCAGTGAGAGGATTGGTTGCGTTGTCGTTGTAGAGATCATGGCCATACCTGAGCTGCAGCAGGTCGGCTATCTTTCTCTCTCCTGAGTAGACCGAACCGCCCTGTGATCGGTATATCTGCAGGAAAAGCTTCTCTATGCTATGCCTTGTCCTTAGGGCTATTCCTGCGTTATTCGGCAGAAGAGGCTGGAAGAATGCTATTCTTGTCTCATAGCTCCGGCCTATCTTCATCTCGACATCCACGGTCTCTTCAAGATCCGCTCTTCTATATGTGATATCAACGCTGTAAACGGTCCCCTCATCCGTGGTTTCCGAAGATACAGTACGGTTTCTCAGCACAACCTGCTTACCGTCCGGATATGTAAGCATCACATCCAGCCTGTCGTAATAGCCCAGGAATGGCGATGATATCTCCTTCTTTCCCTTGGTGTTCTTCACAGTCAGCGTCTCCGCATAATCCAGAAGAAGAGCTGTATCATTCAGGCCATAAAGATAAGGCTCACGGTAATCAAGGGTATAAATCCATCCGTCCCCCGTATTCTCATCCTTCATGATGAAGTATGTCTTTGGCTCTTCCTCTGCCCTTCTGTCGAACACTATGTACTCAACGTGGCCAGCTCCGAAATCCCATGTGGACCATGCAAAGCTGATTCCGTTTGACGTGAAGATAGGGATGCATACCCTGCATTCGTTGTCGTTCGTGAGGACATAGATAACGCGGTAAGGGTTGTCGGATATGAAATAGTCCTTTATACCCGAGAGGAAGAGATGCTTTACGTTTGATGTGGCCTCAGTGATAGAAAGGCCCTTTATCTCATCCGAGTAGACACCGATATAAAGCCTCTTGCGGTCTGCCGATGTGAATACGATGTACTGGTTGAGTATCTTTGGCTGCTGGGAGGATGTTCCTGTCTGCGATGTAGGCGTCAGGTCGAATGTGCGTGGGTCAAGATACTGGTCAACTCCCATGAAGATGGCGGTACCTGTCCCGACGATGATACGCCCTGATGAGGTTATCCACTTGATATCAGAGCCGTACATATCGTTCTCCCTGACCTGTATCCCATGAGTTGGCTGCACATCCGGCGTATCCTTCTCATCTATCTTCTCCGGATTCGATGGATAGGCCCTCTTATCCGGGTAAGTCTCAGATGTATGGACCTCAGTAAGCCCCTCTTCGTTAGCGGACTTCTTTACTATGTCGGTGATATACGCCTCGCCGTATGCATAGGTATCTGTGACTACATATTCCTCATCATCCTTCTTGATGTTCCGAATTACCTGAAGGATATTCTCCGGCTTGGTGAAGGGGTCCTCCGGCGGTTCCTCATCGAAGCTCTGGTACTTAACTGTCTCTTTAACCGTGTAGCCATCATCGGTTGTTGCGGTGTAGCGGTAGACATAATCGTACTGGTAGTCCGAGAGAGTGTACTTCATCATCCATGTAGGAAAGCCTGTCTCCGATTCCTTCTGCTTGACCGTCCTTGATTCAGAAGCATTGAAGACGTTTTTTGAAGCGAATAGAAGACGCCCATTGGACACATACAGAGCTCTTGTGCATGCCCCGATATCCTCCGGGAAATCAAGGTTCTTCTCTATCTCCCCTGCTGGCTTATAGACGCGAACCCCTGCTGTGTCATCCTTTTCGACCTTGAGCATGAGGATGCCTGTCGTGGTGTCCTCCGGATACGAGATGAAAACATACTGCTGATAGACTGCCGTATGCCTCAGCGCAGGAGAGAGCGATATAGTCTCAGTCTCTTCCTCCTCTGAAGCGTAGATAGGGACATCATAGAAGGCACCATTGAGGATCACTCTAGCCGAAGAGCCAAGGAAGAGGATGCAGGTCTCTCCCGTCTCCATCTGCACCTCCACCGGAGTGAAAGCCTCATGGCCTTGAATGGCACCGAATGATGCCCCTATCTCCCTGACAAGCCCTGGTCTCTTGGATACCGTCATATTGGGGAGATGAAGAGTGTTGTAGCTTTCCTTCAGTCCCGAAGAACGGTATGGCAGATTGAGGTTAGCCTCAATCATTGGGTCTATCTCCCCAGAGGAGAAATCTGCCTGGATTGTCCTGTATCCTGCCGCCATCAGCCACGCTCCCCATAGAGCTGGCGGAGGATATCAAAGCCCTCACACCCGCTGTTTCCGTCTCTCCTGATTTCATTGGCCCATGAGTGCATATGAGGCTTTATGTCCTCTTCTCCTGCATCTTCCTGGAGCTTTGCTTTCTGCAGCTTTATCTCTGTCTCCTGGTACAAGAGGTTCACAAGAGAGCTGTCTGATGTGAGAGAGACTGCAAGCTGGGATGCAAGCTGTGCAGTTATCGTGTCCACGATAAGAGGGTCCAGGGTATATGGTGATGCCGGCACTGCAACATAGATGATGCATAGCGTGCCGTCATCGGAGAGAATCCGGTTTCCTTCCCTTGACCATCTGTAAAGAGAGTCAACCGAAACAAGCCGGATATAGTCGTCAGGCATCTCAAAGACATTTCTGTAGCCGTATTCCGGCGTTTCCGTCAGAGGTGCAAGCACTGTTCTCTTCCGGGCAGAATGCCATGGATACTGGTTCAGGATGTTCTTAACGGATTCCGGTATGAGCTGACGGCAGAGAAGCGCTGATGTAGAGGAATCATCAAGCGTCTGCAATGGCGATTTGTTGATGCGCGATAAAGCATTGTTAGCGATACCCAGCCATGTCTGGCTCCAGTCCATATTGCCTCCGGTAATATATGGGCGGCGGCCACATGACTAACCGCCTGCCCTCTTTTCCTTATTTCTTCTCACCTTCCTCAAGCCATGCATGAAGCTGGATATTAGCTGTCGCGCTGGACTTCGCCGAAAGCGAGAGATACCTCAGATGATCCTTGGGAAGAGGAAATGAGAAATCCTCCCCAACCGCAAGAGCCCCGGCGGGACGAGCATATGTCATCAATGCCGTTCCGGCACCGGAATCCTCCTTATGCTTGACAGTGAAAGTAAGAATCTCTGACGCTGGCACTGCCACAGATCCCTCGACTTTGACACGGACAAACACATTGCAGAGCCTTCCGAGGTTGCCGCCCTCTCCTGCATCTACGCCATTGGTAAATTCAGTATCAGCCGCGGAAGCAGCTGTCTTGACCGTACCGAAATCAGTAAGTATGTCTCTCATGTTGCCTCCTTATGCTGTGAGCTTGGCTTCTGCAGCTGTCATGAATTCCTCGTAGAAGAACGGAACTCCGAAGAGCTGTACCGGTCTTCCCATTCCCTGTACCTCACCCTGGGAGAAGTAGACATTGTTCTTGTCCAGGAGATACTTCCAGAACTGTGCGATGATCTGCTTTGGCGCAAATGCCACATAGCCCTGTCCGACGTTATCGAGAGTTGTATTCACAACATCCACAAGAGTCTGCACCTGAGCAGTGGTAAGAGCAGTCTTAGTCGGCACGTTGGCAACGCGGACAAGCGCGTCATCGTCTGCTACATCGACGGTGTAGTACACGCGCGCAAGCGTCTCCTTTGCAGGGAATGTGCCAACGACCTTCCCTGAGGAATCAGTCTGCAGTGCCTGGACTGTCCCAAGGTCCGAAATAGAGAGATTAGGAGTGCCGCCTGATGGATAGCGGAGGGATACCCCGTCTTCTCCGAAGCGGATGAAGATGATTGAGCCAAGGTCATTTGCGCTCGATGTTCCTCCCATGTCGATAACCTGCCCGCCAAGCTTGGCTCTCCTTGCAAGAAGGCCCTTCACCGCATCCGGGTCTGTTCCGGGATTTGAAACAACCTCCTTGGCAAGACCCTGAAGGAATCCCATCAGCTGAAGCCTGTCATTGGCTGCACGGATCTTGTTGGCCTGCTCTGTCGTGCGTCCTTCAAGGATTCTCGTATCCACGAAGGAAGCAAGTTCATATACACCGACTGACTCGGTATATTCCGTTGTAGCTCCGTAACCTGTAGGAACGGCCTTGTTGATTGCGCCGAACTTTCCTTCAGGGAGAGCTGTAGCCCTTGCTCCTTTATGTACAGCACCATCGGAAGTAGGAAACCATGGCATCATGCGCATAAGGTTAGACCGCTTCTCCAGGTCTTTGATAAAGGAAAGGGAACCGTTCCATCTCTGATACTCAAGCGCCTGTGACAGCGTCATGTGGTCAGAGGAAAGGAATGTTGCCATTCTTTGCTCCTTGAAATTCAGATGTCTGATTAGGTCTGCGCTCCCTCGTGGCCATCTTCGCGTATCGTCCACCCATTACGGCTAACTTACCCACTACTCTGCGGCGCTTGGAAACAAGTTCAGTTGGCGTTCCTGGTCTGAATGCGTAATGAGGATACATCCTCTTTTCCAAAAACCTGTACCCTGAGGCGGAAAATCATCAAAAAAAGAACTGCAAGGTCCTTTTTACGGAACCCTGCAGCTCTTATTAGGGTCGATGATGAGTTGCTTACAAGGTGATTATATACCGGTTTCCCACGGAACCTGTACCTGCATATCTAATTCCTGTACATTCCCTCAAGTCCTCTATCGACATAGCTTCCACCATCTCCGGAGAATATCGTCATTGGCTGAACCTTCTGATACCATAAGGCAAGCTTATGGGTGAACTCCGGGTTATAGCTAAGCCCTGAGGCTTCAAAGAATGCTGTCAGTCCGGCTGCTTCACCGAATGCCTTTGCGCTGTTCTTCTCCTCCGCAATCTTAGCACTCCGCCGGGTCTCGTCCGGTATCTCTTTCTCAAGAAGGGATGAATAGCGGGCATCATAGCTTTTCTTCAGCTCTTCGGTCTTGCTGTTGGCGACATTCACGAAGCCTTGGATGGTTGCTGCCATATTGGCCCACATCCTTGTGGCCTGTCCCTTGGTAAGCCCGCATGCGAATGCTGCTTCCCGGAAATTCTGAGAGGTAGGCTCATAAATCACATCTGCCATATCATCGAAGTGCATGCAGTCGTATTTTGCCGGATCATCAGGCATCCCTATCTTCGTGAAGAAAGCCTTGATATCTTCCGGCTTTGATTCGGCTGTAGGGATATGAAGGGCGCTTTTATCCTTCTCTTTCAGGTCCTTATAGCTCTTGTAAAGGGTGCCGATATCCTCAATTCCCCTGAAATCATCCTTCTGCAGCTCCTTTGGCAGCTGCGATTCATACTTGGCTCGGACCCGGGTATCAAGCTTTGTCGATGGGTCGAAAACCTCACCTTCACCGCCATTTCCATCCTGGATGCCGTCCGCACCTGCATCAGCACCGCTATCTCCTGCTGTGCCGCCATCTCCCGCTCCGCTGTCTTCAGCGAAGAACCATAGCCGCCTTAAGCCATACCTGCATACTGTCTTAAGCATCGTTCCTCCTATAGCTAGAGAGGACTGCCGAAGCAAATGCTCCTGCATCCCCTGAGATTCCCATATTCCCGGCTTTCATAAGACGCCCTGCAAAGGCGATAAGAGACGGGTCTATCTTCGATTTGTCAGTCTGGAAGAAACCGCACTGGTCGAGTATCCACATAAGCGTGGTCTTGCCGTCATCAGTGATGAATGTGCGGTAAATGCATCCGGGAAGCCCAGGGTCGTCTGTGCCATGGGCTCCCATTGCTGCGATATCATCGGCTGTCATCATGCGTTACCTCCCTGCGTCTGTGCGCCCATCATAGCCGCCGCAAGCGAGTTGTCATCAGCTCCCTTGGCAAACTTGCTGTAGACGTCTCCTGCGTTCTTCAGCGCTTCCTGCTCAAGCGCATTCTGGTTCGCCTGGGACTGGATCCTTGCCCTTATATCCCTTGCTCTCTGCGCATCCTCTGTCTTGATGAGTATCTCGGACTTGGCGTTCCTTACATCATGGTCAAGGTCCGCGAATGTATCGAAATTTATCTTGTCCATGAGGTTCGGGTTGACCTGTGAGAGCGTTATCATGTCATTCATCCACTGCATTGAAGGGCCAAGCTCGAAAGCCCTCTTCTGAGCCATGTACGCAGGAGAGACATAATCAATCCTCATCTCCATGTCCTCAAGCGTCTGAAGCTCTTCCTCCGTGATATCCTGCACCTCGCCAGACATCAGTATCCTCTTGAAAAGCCACTCATGAAGAGGCTCGAAGATCTGCGTTGAAAGGCGTGACCAGAAGGACTGCATCAAGGTCTCCCTCTCCTGCGTAAGCCCTGCAACCTCCGTAGCTGTCTTTGTCCTGTCTATGTTCATCGTGAGCGTGAGAAAGAGATTCGTCTTATAGCAGTCGTTGATGACAGCCCTGTAATACTGGATATGCTCTGCAAGCCATGTAAGGTCACCGGATGCCTGCTGCCATGCGAAGTTCTGGTCGCCTTCAAGATCTGTGACGCTTCCTGCCGTGAAATTGACCTTAAGGCCCTTTGTCTTCTTCCATAGGCCCTTAGATGTAAGCTCGGAGAGAACTACCATGTCCTCCATAAGGATATTAACGAAGCGCATTGCAGGAAGCGCCTGCTGTCCAGGGGAATCAACGCCCCATGTGCCTCCGTATACCGGCTCTTCCCAGCGGAAGAAAGCAAATGACTTCTCATCAAGCCTGTCTTCCTTCAGGGTATGCTCCCTATCGTCATCCGACCAGTATATTGAGAGCCAGTCACCGCTGCCGGGAACATCGAAGTCCCATTTGAGGACAGGAGAGACAAGATGCCAGAAGAGGAATTTGTCCCGGCTGCTCTTCTCTTTGCCCTTAAGGGCCTGTATAGAGTCTATCTTCTCTTTCCCGAAGTACTTCTCAGCTTCCTTCTTAGTGAGATAGATCTTGCGGAAGACAGTATCTGCCCTGCCATACTCATCATTCATCACAAAAATATCGGCAAGATGGTATGTCTGGAACATCGGAAGCCCTGACTTCTTATCCATCGAGAAGTAGATACCGCCAGTGCCAAGGTCGCAGCCTGATCTTATGAGAGCCCGGAATGATGGGTAGAAATTCGATTTCTGAAGCCACTGGTAGGCAATCTTCTTCACCTTCTCCAGAAGGGACTTGGCAGCTTCGATATCAACTCCATCCTTCACGCGCTCGATGGCATAATCGAACCATTGCAGGGAGGATGAACAGGCATATCCCTCAACGCCATTTGCCAGAGTGTCGGAAGCAGTAGCCGCAGTCGTATCAGTGAGAACGTATTTAGGCACTGCCGATACTCCATTCCTTCTCTCTGTCTCATCAGGCCATGCAGCATAGCTCAGCCCTATGTATGTGATGATGTCCTTCCATTCATCTTCGAATCTTGCTTTCTCGCTCTTAAGCTCCTTCTGGATGTTCTGGAGCTCTAACAGTTCCTCTTTCGTCAGCATAGTGCTATCTCCATCTGGAAGCTCTGTCACCCAGCACTGTCCGCAGAGTAACCTCGGCTTTCTCCTGATTAACGTATGGCTGCTCCTCTCGGTATATCTCAGCCCTATAGAACCGCCTGATGAATGACCTCATCATGAAGCAGTTCACGAAATCGTCATGTATCTCATCCTTGCTGTTGTTGTATGACCTGTATCCCTTGTCATTCATCTTTCCCCTGAACTCAATCATCTGGCGCTCGAAGTCCTCGGCATATGGAAGCTTAGGGACAATACGCACTGCGTGCCTCTCAAGCTCTGCCTTTGCAGCATCCACCAGGTCGGACTTGGGCACATGGAGCTCATCAAGCACCTTCATTTCAAATACGTCCCCTTTCATCTTGAAGCGCTTGTCGCTGGAATCGCGGTAGACGTATGAGAGCTTTCCACCGGCTGTGTAGACAATCGGTATCATGCTCTTTACGCCCGCTGCGTGGAAAAGGTCCTTAACGGCAGCGCCGACTCCTGTTGCATCAAAGACAAGAAGCGACTCGGAGGAAAGAGACGGCCTCTCCATCAGCGCTACGATGAAATCAGCAAGATATGTATATCTCTTGTCAGAGAGCTTATACTGCATTACCAGATCATCGCGGTAGATTATCTTCCCTTCCCTGCCGATAAGAGGGTCAGGATGCACGACTTCGGGCACGGCCTTGTACACCTGTATAGCAGCAGGGTCCTGCTTCTGCCCCGGGTCAAGGACTATGAGATATCTCTTCATCGACAGCGGCATCAGACAGTCCTCCTATACTCCAGGTAATCTTCCATGAATTCAGGATCAGGCTCTGCATATGGCTCTCCGGGAAGGATCTCAGGCTCATCAAGGGAACTGTCTCCACGCGATGCGAACATCTCCTCGATAAGGCGCTGCGAGAATACCTGGTCCTCCGCGTCCACGAATTCGCACCCGTATTCCTGGAGATACTTGCGGATATGCATACCATCAAGCGCATCCCTCTGCTCTGCCTCGTTGTAATGCCGGGGAGAGAAGAAGAATTTTATCTCCCCTGCCTTTCCTGATGGCGGCAGGTTCTCTCTCAGCGTTTCTCTTGCCTCTTCCTCGGATATCGGAACAAGTTCCGGTCCTCTCATCCCCTCTGCTGCTATCCAGGGAGCTCTCACGAGATACCTTGACCATGATGGCGATGAGAAATGTTTGTAGAAGAATCCCTGCTTGCCATTCGGCGTCGATATCTCATAGATCTTCGCCCTCGGGTTGTCGGTAATCATCGGGCGAACCGCCTCGAATACATCGTCCTGGATACGCGAAGCCTCATCGAATAGGATGATGTCAGGATTGGAGAAGCCTCTGGCGGCGTCATCGGATGCGGTAAGGACAAGGATTCGGGCTCCCTTTTCTGTAGCTATCTCCTGCGCTCCTGAGCGAGTGAGCTTAGGATAGGTCTTATCCCTGGCAATGAATGCCTTAATCTTCATCATGTCCTCGCCTGCCTGCATGAGCGTAGGTGCAAGGATTACAGAAAGGGAATTGGGATAATATTTTGCATGGTGGCATGTGACAGCAGAGAGAATAGTTGATTTTCCTCCCTGTCTTGCTCCGTCTATGCAGATACGCGTGGAATCATCAGAGAGCACCGCTTCCTGCCAGGGAAACACATCCCAGCCTATATGGCGGAGATATCTCACCGGGTCGCAGCCATTGACTATTTCCCGGAGCATATCAAGCTCCATTCTTCCCCATTCGCCAAGAACCCGGTCTGTCACGATATCAGCTCCTGCTCAATAAGAGCCATACCGCCCTCTATCCCGTCCATGAGCTTCCGTCTTGTGGCTGCGGGTACATCACTGTCTGAGGTTATAGCCTCAATGACCATAGAGACTACTCTGTACACATCCATAGTCTCGGATATCTCCTTCAGCTCTCCTGTGACTTTGGCAATAAGCTCGTTCTGCTTCCTCGCCTCCTCAAGTGCTGAGACTATGAGCGCTCTCGGGTCTGAATATTTGTAACGGAGCGAGACTATATCTTCCCTGCCGTCTATAAGGTCCTGAAGCGTTGCTTCCTTCTTCACTTCCTTAGGCTTCCCTGTCGCCTCATCAAGCTCTGCCGTGCGATAGATTACGTTTATCTCATCAGCCCTTGGGTCGAGGGTGTATTTCCTGCTTCTTCCAGGCTTAAGAAGCCATTCATGGCAAGCCTCTATCAGCTTCTCGCATTTCTCCTGCTGATACGAAAGGCTTCTCATGAAATCATCGGATAGCTTCCTTCTGTCCTTGGCCTTGCCAACAGCTATGTCCTTAAGCAGCCGCTGATTCACATAATCGGTTACTGTGTTTTTGTCATACCCGAACTTCCTGGCAATCTCTGTATAGGGAATCGATGAGACAATCATCTGGACTATCTCTTCCTTGTGCCCGTCCTTATCAATAGCCCTGTAGCCCTTTGCCATGTGCGCTTGTGATGCCTCCTTCTGCTGTCTTTAGGAAAACTACCGACCTCGGTTCATCAGCTGATTTTATCCCGTCTTTATAAGAAACCTGCACTTCATGCGTGATTTTCTTTGATTTCTGTAAATTCCGAAGGATGATCTAGGCAGGAAATATGCAAAACGGCTTTATTCTATTAACCAGAATATAGAGATATTAAATAAATTATACACATCATACTCTGATATAAACATATCTCTCTATTATTACTAGATCTTGGTATATGTAATAAGGAAGGAAAAGAAACTGGACTATGCATGCCATATTCCTAATGTCCATCATAATATCGGGACTGCTGTTGCTGGGATTCGTGAGCGCAATGCTTATCTATATCGCTCTAGGAAGCGCTATTGAGCTCTATCTTGAAATGAAATATGAAAAGATAGAAAAAGAAAGGGAAAAGGCCGACAGCGTGCTATCAGCCTTCAGATATTTCGGAAGCTAATCTCTCCCTATAAGCCCGGCTCATTAATGCTCCTTATGTCTCTGATTATTTCTTCGAGCTGTTCGATGATTTTGTTTCTCATATCTGCTACCGCTCTTTCCTCTGAGAAGTAATCCTTCTGTATATTCTCTACCCTTATTATCGGAATAATTTCTTCAAGATTTTCTTTTGCCGGGCGGCGGAAACATAAAGTAGCAGTTAGCTTCTTTAAACCATCGAACAAGTCAGAGCTTTTCCATTTGATTAAGAAGCCGTTCCTAAGATTCTCAAAATTTGTCATAGTCTTTCCTTCTGTCAGTTTTAATTCCTTTATATATCCTATCTTGATATCATCAAAGTAATTATCATCTAGCATGAACCTTATGTAACAATCATCTATTCCATACAGACTTCCTGTTAAGACTGAACCTAGATAGGTTATGCACATCACGTAATCACCTTTATTGACTGTGATTACATCCAAGTTTGACTGTATAGTCCATGCGTCTCCCTCGTGGGCTAATACCTTAATCATCTCCTGCCTCCACTTTCTCCAGTTCATCAGCAGAGAAGTAGCCGATGACCCCTGTCTCTGCATTCAGGGCTGTTACCATAGGCGTTCTATGGTTCATCCATTGCCTTCTTACGATGTATATGCCTCCGCCATACACACAGCGCACTCGGTCGCCTTCGTTGAACTTCTTCTGAATCGTCATACGCCCCTCACCATTGCCTGATAGACATGATTGTTCATAACAAATGGACTACCTTGCAATTCGTATCCTTCGCTGATCAGATGGTTCACGTTATATTGAAGCATAGGAGTGCTTTCCCCTTCGATTATCTGATATTCCCTATGCGTATGAACCTCGCTCTGGTGAGGACATAAAGAGGCTGAATTCGTGCTTGGTTCTTGCGTTATTCGTGCGTTTTCATCTTCGTTTTCGCATGTATTTCGCACGCAAGGCTCATACAGATGCGTCCAGTTGGCATCACAATTCTCAGGAGAATCAATAAGCCCTGAATTTATAGTCAAAACTGTACCCTTTCCAACAGAAAACCATGTATTACAAGATTCATGGAATTTAGGTTTCTCTGAAAAACCGTTCCATATACAGCCATTTGGCTGCCTTACCACATAGAGCTGAAAGAAATCAGCAATCTCCTGCGGCGTTCTCTTTCTCATTTATAAATCCTCCTTGATTCTATAAACGTTGCCCGAATCTTTATAAAATCGGGCTGATTCCTATAAAGGTCACTCCTCCATCTTTCCGCATGGCTCTCCGTCTGAAAATTCGTATTTTTCAAGTAGGTCTTTGGGATTTACTGAAATATTCCCAGCGGCGATAAGATTGCAACCCGGCGTACAATGAAAACCCGTAATCATGTATATATGCGTTCCTGTGTCGTTTTTTCTCTGTATCCACCTGCATGAAAGAAACCGCCTGTCGATTTCATTACTGAGATCAAACGGCACATACTTCTTCTTCGGCTCCTTCTTGCGGATCATACAGGGGGCCATACCTATATCACTATTCATATCAGAAGAGAACAAAAATGGACGTTCTAAATTTGGCCTTATCTCTCGTAGCATTGATGTGGAGTTGTCCCCATTTGCCTTATCGATAACTTGCTTTGGCCCACTGCCAAACCAGTATTCCTTCCCAATCTCCACCCTTGGGTCTTCCGGATCTATAATCACGTCTTTGTATGTGTATTTAGCCATTGTTCTCCTCCTTTTTGCGAATAAGGTAATTGGCCTCAAAGCCGAATCCGATATATGACGGCCCAGCCACTTTCAAGTCGAATGTCTTCTGTCTGCCATGCAATCTCTTGAGGGTGCACCACAAGAAGGGCTCGATTCCGTTGGCATTCTCCAATACTCCCTCAGGCGAATCATCACGGCCAACGAAGTAGAGCTTGCCTTTCTGTGCCCTAGGGTCTTTTGGAGAGAAGATGACATCCTCGTATCCGTATTCAGCCATTGGTTTTCTCCTCGTCTTCATTCCACCTCACATCTGTCTGTTGCTCAAAATCGTTGCAAGCTAGTTCATCCCAATGAACATATATGTCAAGTCTTGTGCAAATTCCGTCCAGCACGTCATAAAATCTGCAATCGTTACATTCCATCACTCCACCTCCTTTCTGAACTTTTCCATATATTCAGTCCTATCGATGAAATGTATCGGTACATCCAGTGGCTCAGGGATCTTTGCTTCATATCCCTTGTCCAACCAATGCTGTATATATCGGTACATGATGAACTCAGCCTCGGAATTTCTGGCAAATTCATAAAAGTTGCCTTGTTCTCCATGCTTCAGATATAAGGCTCCATCTTCAAAAACCTCATAAAGCAACCATCCTTCCGGCACTTCACTCTCCATGGCAATGCCCGGATTTGTGACATAGGCCCTGTACAGTCCCATTCCCTTGTCCGGATAAATTCTGAAGGGCTTCTTTCTGTCTTTGAGGAAATCAGTTCTTGTTGCTTTGCATTCAACCACGACAGAAGGTTCTTTAAGTCTGAATTTCTTGGATAAAGCAATGATGTCAGGAGACTCTGGAAGCGATGTCATTCCCGGCTCATATGTGATAAGCCTATCGCTTTCTCCAACTAAGTGTTGTCTCATAATAAATTCTGCAATAAACCATCCGACGCTTATAAGCTCAGAGTGCGTCATTCATTCACCTCCACGATACATTTGCTGTAGTCGATGTCTCCGTTCTCATCCTTGTATTCAGAGAGGTTGAGGGGAACGCTCAGTACGTTTGAACAAAACGCTACTTGAGTGCATGTTTCAGTTGCCCACCAATAAAAGCCATCAGATTCTGGCTTATCCCACCAAAGTAATACCTCTTCACGATATGGGCTTACAGTCAGATACTTGAACTTAAAAATCTTCCTCAATTCGAGAGCTAATTCCGTAAGCGTCAGCTTGTCCTTTGCGACAGGTTCGGTACCAACCTCATCAAGGATTTCCAGAGCATCGTCTCCTCCGAGCGCAGCGCCCTGATGGAGCATAGAACCTGTTTTCTTGTACTCTTCCCACTCGGCATCTGCCTGTGCCTTGATTTGTTTCTTTGCTTCCTCAAGCGTCATTCAGTCCTCCTTTATCTGATCCATCATATTCCAAAGTGCTCCTGAAAGGTTCTTTATAGTCCGTATGTACATATCTTCACGGCTCAGAAATGCACATAACTGTTTCTGTAAAGCACTTAGCTCTAATTCAAGATCAACATTCTTGTCCCTATATTCATCGATAATCCCTAGAAGCTCTTCTTTGCTCATTTCTTTAGGTCTTACTTCGTTCATTCAGTCCTCCTCATCCAACAAGCGCCTCTGCCATCTTCGGGCATACAGCGTTGCCAATCTGCTTTACTGTGTCAGCCTTTGTCCCTGTGAACCTGTACCACTCCGGGAAGCTCTGCGCCGCCGCAAGCTCATGAGGCTGGAGCATCCTGAACCCGATTTGACAATTCTCTGGATTAAGAAGCGCGAAACGATCCCTGCATGTCACCGTCCTGAGTGGCTTTGATACTGGCTGGCACTGGCCGTTGCCGTAGTATTCCATGACAAGAGGCTCTACTAATCCGTATCTGTTCGAGCAGTCCAGCGTCGGTACAGGATCATGTATGCTGTGATATCGATGATCACCTCCGTTATATCTCACAAGGAAAGGTTCGGCTGCTTCTCCCCAATAGCGCTTGATACCGTTCATAATCCGCTTCATCGTGTTTGGCGATAGCGGTCTCTTTCTGTCATCTATTGGCTGGCATGGTATGGACCAGTCGATGATGGAAGAAGCAGGAATCCACGGCTTCACATCTGTTCCCAGAAGATCTCCATTGATTTCATCAGGGCATTCTGCATAAAGCTTGTCCGGCCATCTGATAGATTTACCTGAACCCTTCTTCACTGCCTGGATAAAGAGGCGTCTTCTGGTAGTAGGCGCTCCGTAATCGGCAGCGTTGCAGATCCGCCAGTCCACTGTGTATCCGATGTTCCTTATCGCTCCGATGAACATTGAGAAGAATGAACCTCTCTGCTCCTTTATCGGCCGGCAGTCCTTGCCCAGCGGTCCCCATGTCTCGAACTCTGCGACGTTCTCGATAATCGCTCGCTTGACGTCAAGCATCGTAAGCCAGCGAATGATATCAAAGGGTGTGCATCTTGACTGATCATCCATCGGCTTCCCTCCTCGTGCAGTGCTGAAATGCGTGCATTCAGGCGATGCCCAGAAAAGCTCCACGCTTTCCTCAGGCTTCACCAGGCTTGTCGGGATAACTGTCTGAATATCCTGGCAGATACATTCATCTGCTGGGAAATTCACCGCATGTGTAGCACATGCCACCTCCCAGTGATTAACCGCAAAGAGCCTTATACTTTCGTTTCTTGCGCTGAAAGCGCTGTGTATTCCGCAGCTTTCCCCTCCTGCGCCAGCAAAGAGATCGATAACTATTTTCTGCCTCCTCAATTCACTTTCCTCCTTCTCTTAAGCTGCTTTTTCTGGAAGATGATTGCATTGTCATAGCTAGGCTGCTTATACGGTTCCACAGAGGGTTCCTTTGGAATCTCTGTCCAGTATGGGCATGGCTGCTTTTCAGTGCATTCTGGCCTGATGTAGCAGCGTTCTATCGTTGCATAGCCCTTATAGGCTTCGAATGTACGGCAATGGCTATAGCCATCAGCGGCGGGAGATGAGAATGAGTTGCAATTCTTACAGCTTCTTGTCATACTGCGCCCCTCAGCTTCATCTCGTCATATCGCTCATCTGCTTCCCACTCATTGCAGATGTACTTCTCTTCCTGCGGAGATACATCCACCAGGTCATTCTGAGCTTCCTCAAGAAACTCCATCAGGCACTCCGGGCATACTGCATAAGTCCGGCCCTTCACTGTCACGGATATAATCTCGCTTTCATCAAAGAGTGTGTCGCAGTTCTTACATACAACCATGTGAAATCTCCTTTCTTCTGTCTGTCCCTGTCAGGTGGTACGCATCTGCACCATCACCTGAAAGCCTAGAATATGACGACTGGCCAAGAAGTCTCATCGCCTCATCCTTTCCGCAGTTCCCGAGTACCACTGTCTGCCAGCACCACTCATAGCGATAGTCGATGAGATACGTGAGAAGCATCCAATCAGCCTCAGATCCCTTGATCTTGTCGATTTCGTCGATGAAGAGATGCTCTGATTTCCCATATGTTTCCCGGATGTATCTGTACCAGTCGTCATCAACTGCCTTGACCTCGGAAAGAAGCGCTGCTCCCTTCACGATCTGCACTGTCGTGTTCGGGTTCTCCTGCTTCCAGTGCCTTGCAAGCGCCCAGCAGAGCCGCGTCTTCCCGATTCCGTTTCCGCCGACAACCACAGCGCTCTGGCCTTCCTTCAGCTTCTCGATGAAAGGCGCTGAGAAATCACTGGCTATATTGGCATTTCTGTAGCGGGAAGGCACGGTACTCTCGAATGCCTGGAGCTTGATACGGAGCTCATCATTCTTCCTGTTCACTTCCTCAAGCTTCAGCGATTCAGGGTCCTTTCCTAGGGCTCTGGCAAGCTTCATCATCTTTCCATGGAGCTCCGAGAACGAGTCCATCGAGAAATCCCATACGGAGCATTTCAGTTCCTGGCACCTTCTTCTGACCACACTCTGCCAGAATGGAGAAAGGGCCTGTAGTTCCTGGTCTGTCATAGCGATACCTCCTTCATGCCATGGCTGTCGTAAGAGCCGTCGTAGTCGCGGGGCCTGCCACCTGTCTCAGGGGAAGGGAACCCACGAGGTTTTGAATTCTCCCTGCCAGACCACTTACGGGCCGCAGCTCTCCAGTCAGTGATCTTGCGGTTAAGCCCATCAACCCATCCGACGGCAGCGTAGTTCGACCAGAAATCATCAGGATTGCCTTTAAGGCAATTGCCCCCGAAATAGTCTCTGACCTCCTCGATTGTCGGAGGATTGAACCAGTTGCAGGGCTTTGGATCCGATCTGGAAACATGAGAGGGGGTTTCTCTTTTGGAATCACTCTCTGTAAGAGAGGGATTCTTTTCTCTTTCCTTAATCTTATCTATCCTATCCTGTGGAAACACTTTGGAAACATCTTGGATACACTCTGTTTCCATTCCGTTTCCAGATTGGATACAATCTGGTTCCGAACTGTTTTTATCCTGTATACAATCTGTTCCCGTTTTCGTATCCAAATTGGAAACATCTTTTAATCTGTATTCCTTTCTGCCATTTATAGTTACAACCCCGACGAGCTCTCTTTCCTCAAACTGTGATTCCTTGTATCTATCCTTCTGGATTGTGTTGTTTGCAAACCAGTGGACAATGCATCCGACACCTGAGGGAAAGAGAATCACATAGCCTTTTGAGACAAGCTCATCGAGATAAGACTGCTTTGAATCGACAGTCCTCATGAGTTTTCTTGAAGCAAAGAAGCCGTCATCGTCTGCTCTCATTGAGAAATGGAAGTACAGAAGCTGTGCCCCCTGGCTCATGTCCAGGAAGCGGTCATCATCAATAAGGCTTATCGATACCATCCTTCTCTCAGCCATCAATTCCCCCTTCTTCCATGTGTGAGGAAATGAGCAAAAGAGGATTGAGGAGGAGGGAAAGATGAGATAGGACTCCCCTGTGATTCCCCTCGCGGAATCTCAAAGGAGAAAATTCCATGAAAGCTCTAATGAGACTCCCCGATCTGGAACTGCAGGAACTGACTGCAGAGCAGGATTCATAAGGGGAAACATCGGCCAGCAGTGAAGCGCTGTCTATGAAGCAGGGATAAGTTGAATAGACGACACCTGTTTCATACGCCAGCTCAGAATCTAAGCCATGCTTCAGTTCGGCATGGTGTATGGTTCTGCCCGTGAGGATAACACTGAGAACAGCAGGCAATCCGGCTTTGATAGCTTCCAGACTGCTGTTCCACTGGCCTTCAGTCCTTCTCATCATTTCCCTCCTTCTCGTTCATCTCTTTTATCGCTTCAGCAACATACTCGGTGAGTGTCCTGCTGCTGAGATTCGCTCTATACATCGCCTCTGCATGAAGCCTTATCGGTATCCATACAGAGAGCTTCTTCATTCCGGAATTCTTGTCATTCATCTATGAAAATCCTCTCAATCCGATATCTATGGCGGGAAAGTGCCCCGGATGCTGCAGCTTCCCTGATGTAACGCTTAGAAAGCCCAAGATATGCCGCCACGTCCGCTGCCTTGTCTGCGACAAGGACAGGCAGGTCGTGGTCTTTTGTGTCATATACGACATAGCACATCTGCTTGGGGGGATAGCTCACGTTCATACATCTACATCGAAGAAGTTCTCCAGGCCATCTTCCTTAAAGGATTCAGGGCCATTGTCCTGTCCCTCGGCTATCTCGCCATTAGGTGCTATGGAGCCATTCCATACCTCATCGGGAACGTTGTAAGGATCATCCGCCTGCTGTGGCTCTGGAGCTGTTCCGGCCGCAGCCTTAGGCTCTGCTTTCTGCTGCGGTTTTGCAGCAGGCTTTCTTGAGTCCGTCTTCTTATCTGCAGCTGGTTCTGGTTCTCCGATGGGCTTTGCATTTCTGTCGAAGAAATCATCGACCTTTGCAACGCCCTCTTTGAGAGATGTTCCGACACTGCAGAGCCATACATACTGCTGTGCGGTAATCGCCTCCATATGGCGCTGTATGCGGGCTTCGATCATCACCTTGGATACGCCGTATTTCGCAAGTCCCCTGCAGAGCCCTTCAATCTTGTCAGGAGTGATATCAACAGCCTGCTCAAGTGTTGTCTTGCAGAGCGATACGGCATAGTCCTGGAGATCTCCTGGGATGAGAGCAAGGATACAGGCCCTTTCACGTCTTGAGGCATTATTCGCAACAGTCTCATAAATATCTCTTGGGTCAGTGAGCTTGGTCCTGCCAGTCTTTGTCTGTCTGATATGCTCCACATCAAAGGTTCTTTCCTGAAGCGTGTTTGTCTCCATGTCATAGGCATAGGCCCTTACCCTGGAGAAATCCGCATTTGAATCAATGACCTCGAATCCTGACTTAGCATTGCCATACGCATTGATAAGGGCTTCTGCGAGCCTGATGGACGGACCGGAGATATCAGTACCGCCACGGGAATACTGGTAGAGTGCATTCTCTGCAAGCTTCTTCCTTGAGCATGCAGCCTCTACCTTCTTCCAGACATCCGACATATTCCTAGGGAACATCTTGGCGAGCATGATCTGCCCCTGGATTGTTGCAACCTCCCTAGCTACTGCAGGTGACATCCCTGCAAATCCTGCAACGGGCTGCATAGCCTGCTGTGGCTGCATGGCCTCTGCTGCCTGGTTTCCATTATTCCTTATCTTTGATACCGGCGTTGATTCTGGGTTATATGCCATCCTATTTATCCTCCTTGCTTAAGCTGTTAAGTGCATATCTCAGGTTCTCGTTTTCCATCCGCAGCCTTTGAAGCTCTTCGCTATCCGCATTCAGGCGGCGGGATTCCATTCCTTTCTTCTCCTGGAATCTGTTCCACGTTTTTATGAATACAAGGAAATCGAGAGGAGATAGCTGATCGATGATGACTGAGGCTATCGTCATCATCTGGGCCGCAGAACAGTTTGCGCTTAATGTGACTTTATTCCCCTGAGCCTGGGCAACCAGGTTTCCTGGCTCAAGCCCGCTTCTTTCTCCCTTATCTAGAATATTGAAATCAATCATTGCCACCTTCCTTTGTTTTCATCATCTTTATTCCGACTTTGGTCATAATTTCTCTGATAAGGTCTTTCTTGTATCTAGGGAAGACAAGAACCATAGGAACATGCATAAGTTCTTTCTGTGCTTCATCTTCCGGTTCTACTGGAATGTCAAAGAAGATTCGGTCAGCAACCGGGCTGACAGCAGCCTGGGCAGGTGTTTCTGCAGTCTCGGCCTTTTCTGCCCCTTCCTGCATCTTCCGTATCTCATCTATCTGCCTCTTCTTCTCGAAAGCCCTGGATAATGAGCCGGTTCTCAGATATTCATCTATTGCTGCAGGATCTGGAGCTGTCTTAAGGATACAGTCGTAATCCCTGTCAAGCTGTGCCAGTTTTTCTCTGACTGCAATCTGCACTGATGTCGTGGTCGCGGAAGAAAGCAGCCATTTGGGATCCATGAACCATGCAAGTACATCAGGCTTCTCTACTTTGATAAGCATGCCTTCTCCATAGATATTCTTCGCTTCCTGCTGAATGAATCCAACGAGGTCGTTATATCTTTTCTGCTTGGCTGCAGCTTCTATTTCCTTGACCTGTTTATCGATTCCTGAAATAGCTTCATCAAGAGAGGCGATAGCTTTCTTATAAAGTGTCTCAAACTCTGTATAAGGAGCCATGATGATGGATTTTGCCTTCTTCCTCTCATCTTCCAGTGCTGTCTTGAGTTTCCTGAGTTCAGCAAGATCCTTCTTTGCAAATTTTGCCTGGTCATCTGTTACAACCTGTCCGATATATGGTTCGGTTATATGCTTAACCCATGCCTCAAGCTCCGATATATTCGAAGCAACGCTGCCTGCTGCAGGCTTAACGACTAAATCAAACTGTTCACTCATATAGCAACCCTCCTTGGCGGTCTCTTCTTCGCTTGGATGCAACCAGTCCAGAATCGCTCTTCCTCTTCCTCTAGGAGAGCTATATCCTGCTGTACTGCTGATGATCTGCGGTCAATGATCCGGTAGAATGTGCGGATTTCAGGGAATCCCATGTCCTCGTCCCTGAAAGGCTCCCTTTTGAGACGGGCATGAAAAATCACAAAATCCCATCCTGTCACTGAAAGCTGATGAAGCCCCTGGACATAGTAGTGGGCAGGGATATAAGTC
Organism: uncultured Spirochaetaceae bacterium; assembly: GCA_944389105.1. Lineage (GTDB taxonomy): Bacteria > Spirochaetota > Spirochaetia > Sphaerochaetales > Sphaerochaetaceae > Ornithospirochaeta. The sequence continues at coordinate 38,370 of CALXLD010000007.1, forward strand.
TCGGTTCCGTCCCAGGAATAGAGATGGGAAGCCTTAGTCCAGGATCCTGTCTTCCCTTCATAAATCCCTTTTGTTCCTAAAGGAAGATTCCAGGGATTCATAGGATTGGAAACCGAAAGCTCCCCATCAAGAGTGGCCCCCATCCAAGGATTATTCCTGGAAACAAGGATGTCGTACTGATGATATTCAAGGGAGAAATAAGGAACATCCAGCATGAAAGCCTCGCGAGCCACAGGTTCCATGTTTATCCCATACTGCACATAAGGCTTACCTGAGATATCCTCAGCGGGGAATATCCCGGTCTTCTCATCATATAGCTCAGCTGCGCTCTTCCATGGAGAAGAACCGTCAATAGCGGCGGCATCGCTTGCCTGGAGATGTCTGTTCCTTTCCAGAAGCCATGCGGCCCGTTCTGAAAATGAAAGTCTTGCAAAAGCCTCAGTCATTGGCAGCCTCCCCAATCCCGAACTCTATGAATTCATGGTCAATGATTGCCCAGACTCTCTCTTCCCTTCCCGCTTTCTCTTTCCTCTCGATGCGAGGAACCACGAAGATAGCCAGTACAAGAGCTATCAAAGAAGCTACTGCGATAATCAACTCAGGAATCCTTGCAGGCATCTGTTCTCCTTTGCTATACTTCTGTTGAATGAATAGAGAGGGGTATAGCTCCCTCTGATAGCTACAGCTCCTGTTTCCGGCAGGAGCTGTGATTTTCACCTGCTCGTTGCCTTGCGTCCGGCTCGACTTCCGATATCAGCTACACGCTGTGATTTCACATAGCGCTTCGCTCCCTCTGCCAGATGCTTCTTCCACATCCGATAACGCTCTTCCCTTGGGATTGCACGCCATTCCAGATACTCTTTCATGTCCCATCTACATGAACCTGTCGGGTATCCTGATTCCCCGAAGCGCGGAAGAAGATAACGCTCTTTCCCTCCGCGCCTGAGCTGTGATTCGGCACATCCCTCCATCCTTGCGATATGCTTTATCGTTGCGACAGGCTTCCCTCCTGTGATGACAAGGAGCTGGAATGCTTCTTTTATGAATTGAACATCGTTTCTCAGCTCTTCAGCTGCTGGGTCATGGACTTCTATCTGCATATGATTTCTCCTTAAGAAACGGCCGTTTCGGGACAGAGGTGGCCAGCCTCCAAGAAGAGGCTTCCCTATAGGGAAAGGCCGTCCCTTATATCGCCAGCATTGCCGTGGGTAATGAGAGGAGGGGTGCTGGCGGTGATTCCTTCGGAGGAGTAATCCCTGATTGTATTTCTGACCAGCTGAGCAAGAAGACCTTGCATCATCATTCCTTTAGAACGCGCAATTCTACGGAACTCATCACGTTCCTCCGGTGTTATCTGTACAGCCATCATCAAAGTATCTTTCATCTCAACTACCTCAAATCTTGTAGAACTACTAAAATGATAGCCTGATAGTAGTAGTAGTAGTAGTAAAAGTCAAGGTATTTTTTAAGTATTTGTACTATCATTTTCTAAATGCAGTTATAATTTGCACATGTTCACGGTACAGGAATTCTGGGACAACATAGATCAGATCAATCCATATCGTTCTCTAGGTGAATTAGCTAAGGCTGGAGGCATAGATTACCACAGACTCACGCAACAGAGATCAAGAGGATATATGCCCAAACCGGAGGATTTACTTCGTCTTTCTGACGCTACAAGACAAACGATTGAAGCTCTCTTAACAGGAACTAAGAGAAAGACTTTCTATTCTGAAAGAACTGAAAGGATTGCAAATAGGTGTGAATATTCTGCAACCGAGACGCAATTATTCATGGTTGAGCAGATTCTTAATCTACCAACGGAATATGAAGTAATCAAAAAAGAAGGAAAAGAAAGAAGGAATGCCAGCGGCAGTATTGCCTAATGGCGTAGAGCTGTTCGTGGGGAGGTAAACATGAATCCAATATTGATTATCTATCTTGTTATTGCCTGCGCTGTTTCTATATATGCAGCAGTAGGAAGAGGCGGCTCATTCTTTCCTTCATTTATAACAGGGCTGATATGGCCCATAACCGTTTTGTTCTTTCTTGTATTAGGCATTGTTGGAATGATAGCAGAGAATAAGAAAAACAAGGAAAGCTAAATGGAACCGACTGTATTTTTGATACTTATTATTTCGATAATCGCCTTCTGTGGGTTCCTTATATCTGATAATTCAAAAACCAACAGGGAAAAAGAAAAAGATCTGGATTATCGTGTTTATCATAATGTCACGACTCCAGAAGAAAGAGAATACGGCGATGAACCGAATACAGATCTAACAGAAGAAGAGTACAACAGGCTTGATATCCATCCAGTACGTTTAAGGCAATTCATCCTTGATTACACAGCTGCAATAAGCAGGAATTGTATGACGTATCTAAATCTGAACTCTTTCTGGGATGATAAGGATGGGCAAAGAGAGAAACAGACATATACAAAGAATGCTCTCAGGGCTATATCTGCGGAAACTGCTGTAGCATTGTTCTCGCTATGCCATGAGCTATTCAGGCACGATATGACAGTGCCAGAATGGGATACGCTTTATCATTTCTTCCATACCTTATGGGACACGGCTTTCAATGAAGGAAGGTACTCATTCAGCGGATTCAATCGTATCGACTATGACGATCTGATAAAAACAAGAATGAGAGTGTATAGGGAAATAATAAGAAGCAACCAGAATGTCACATTAACTTCATTACTGGAAAGCTATATTGATTACCATGCACAAACACTTATTTCAATATTGCAGGAATCATGCGTAACTCTTTATGAACCAGCAACATCAGAAAAGAAAAGCCAAGCTAGCAATACAGGACCTAGCAATATTCTTTATCAGACAATAGACTTCTCAATGATGCGAATCAGAAATAGCCCAATAGAGCCACGCATAAAAACCGTATTGAGAAAAGGCTATAGCCGATTTCTCAATATCGACTATGCATAAAGATAAGGAGGCACTTATGGATTAGCTGTTACCGAATGTTACCGAATTGTTACTAAATCATAGGGATAAAAGTATTGTAACAAACAACAACGTTTGCAATTCACACACAGAAATCAAGTTTTTCACTTTATAGAAAGTGTAATAATCCTCGTCCTGGGGAAACTCCTAAAATGATTGCTAGATAAAATATCTGCCAATCATTCGGAGAGATACAACAGAAAATGTTACCAGGAATGTTATAAATTCTTGGTAATTTTTTTGCTGACTGACATCCCTCTTAGGAATGAGAAAATCATCCAGCTGTTCCAGTAAAGCAGGGAATAATGCATGTAAAGAAACCTGTACTATGCCTGTGAGGTTATAAGCCTCTGGCAAATTTAATCAATAGATAATCATGATTGTTCCATTTCCAGATTTCAGTCCCAGGAAAAACCAGAAAACACGGGTTTTCCAGAGTATAGTCTCGCAGTCTTTTCCCCTCTCAGTACTTTCAGGACTTCTGAAGCCATTTCCTCCTGTTCAACCTCCCCAGGAAAAACATGGATAGGAGCAATCCAGGAACATCTTTTCCTAATTCCTTCAACTATGTCGTCAAAACGGACAAGTCCACCGGTAAGCAGGATAGCCTCTGCTTTTCCTTCAAGCACTGCAGCCATAGAACCAATAGCTTTAGCAATCTGGTATATCATCGTATTCCAGACAAGGCATGCATGGCTGTCACCAAGCTTAACAAGCTCATGAATTCTTTCGGAATCGGATGTACCGAAATGGCTGACAAAACCACCTGATCTGGAACACATTGCTTCAAGTTCCGAAGGATTATGTGTTTCAAGAAAACGGGCAGTCTCCATCACAGGAATACTTCCCAGCCGTGTTGGAGTAAAAGGACCATCACCTCCAGCACCTTCCGTACCATCAATCATCTTTCCATCTTTATGAGCAGCAATTGTGATTCCGCCATCAATATGAGCTACGATAAGAGAGCATTCTTCATACTTCTTGCCAATTTCAGAAACATACAGACGAGCTATTCCTTTCTGGTTGAGTACATGTGACTGTGCACGTCTATAAACACCTTTAAGACCTGTGATTCTTGCCTCATCTATGAATTCATCCACATTTGTAGGATTCAGAGTATACATTGGCTTTCCATACTCTGTACCAAGTTCATATGCAATCATTACGCCCAATTTTGCAGGATGGTCACTTCCGCCCTTATCTTCTTTTGTGTCATCGAAAAGCTTCTTATCAATAACCATAACGCCCTCAGGCTGCGAAAACGCACATCCACCACGGCCTACAAAGGCATCAATGGAGCAAATATCTATATCGTGTTTATTGAGAAGGTCCATGACAACCTTCTTCCTGAAAGGAAGCTGATCATTGACACTGCTGTATGCAAGCAGAACTGGAGCATCATGGAATATACTCTCCGTGAAAATATTCACATCATCATCAAATACGCTGACTTTAGTCGATGTAGATCCTGGATTTATGACAAGAATCCTCATAATACTGTACTGCCTCCAATACACAGCCGTCATGATAGAATATACCACAATCAACTCTGTTAAGTTTCAAAACATTCAAAAAGCAACAGTTTCTACGATAGTTATCACAACTAAAAATCTTCAGACAAGGAAAATCAGCCTTTTGCCATAACAGCAGAAGCATAAAATAACTTCTGGTTATAAAAAAGATTCCAGGCAGAAGCTACCCATTCATTACATAGCTCAACCTGGAATCAATATTCACATTTCCACTATTGGAAATGCATGCTGAATCAGAAAAGTGAAATTATATTGTTCTTAACATAATTCACAAAATCCGTTGCAGTAGCAGTCTTTCCATCAAATTCAAACTCCCCGGATTCAGGAATCCAGAATGCATGGCTGCCATTATCAAATTCAACCTTATCTGGATTACCATCCACTATGGTTATATTAAGAGCTTTCTTTTCTGGTCCAGTTTCATAATTTGTCAAACTTATCTTCTCTGCAGCAAAATATCCTGAAACATCAGTAATGCCGATTGATGTAGTTTCGCCGCCAGAAGTCTTGAACGTCAGATTATCTGAAGTAAATGAATACATCTCAGCTGCAAAGCTTCCAGCATCTTCTGTACCAGACAGAACAAGAGTGAGATCTCCAGAAACCGTTGGCTTTCCTGCCGTTCCGCCACAGAACCTATAATCAGTTGCTGTAAGTTCAAATGTTATTGAAGATGAACCATCATATACAATTGAATTGGCTTTAATTGTTCCATATGTTTCTGGCTTGAATCCTGTGTGATCATCAGTAGCAATCATTTCCTGGATATCCCTTAAAACTCTGTTATGACCAAATGATTTCAGAAAGCTAACCATTTCTGCATAATCAGCATCGCCCATTACTTCGGTGAAATTGAATTTGATTTCAACTGGATCTGCACCGTCTCTGGTAAGAGTTACCGTCTTAGATCCTTCTTTGACAACTTCATCTGCTTTAATCCACCAGACAAATTCATCAGTTTCTGCTGAAGTACCATCTGTACCCTGCATATCATCTCTCAGAGCTTCTTCCGTTGATTCAAGTTTTTCACCATTGAAAGAAATTTCTGTTATATCATCAACACCTGTACCGATGAGTACTGCGAACCATTTATAATCAGCAGTCTGCTGTCCCGGATCTGTACTCTCATAAGCAGTCATATCTGAAAGCTTGATATCAACATTAGCAATTCCATTTTCATAGTTTACAGTAACATCCTTCCAGTTATCATAATCTGCCTCGCTGCCGAGAACATGCTTTGCAAGCCTTACTGTAATATCCCAATCCTTTGATGGAACAACTGCCGAATCAACTATCTCAGAAGCACTTGGCCTGTATGTATTGCCATCGAGAGAAACCTCGATTACTCCACTAACAACATTCTCAGAAGTGAGAGTGAATTCAATGTCATATGAATTGCTTCTAGCAACATTTGAAACACTTCTTGCAGAGGATATTGCTGAGCCTTTTCTCATTCCATAGCAATGAGCAGACCAGTTTTCTCCACTTACAACAAGATCATATCCACCGGTGAATTCACTTGTCTCCCAGCTTCCTGCTGAAGAACCAAGATTCGGATCAATTTTATTCAGAACTTCTGAAACTGCTTCTTTCACAATCTCTTTCTGGCTTGTTGTAAGATTTCCACTTCCAGAACCACCGGAACCTCCTGGTGGAATAGTCATATCAGGTTCCTGATTACATGCTGTAATAGCAACCATTAAAACTATTGCGATTACCAAAATTATTGCAGTCCTTACCTTCTTCATTTTTCCTCCTTACTGGATTACAAAACCCATTTAAGAGAAGGCCCAACTCCTCTCTGAAGTTGGGCCAACAGATAATCTTTGGAAGAGACGAATACGTTATCGTCACTTCAACCTAATTCATTGTGGGAGCGTTGCTCCCTCTCGCTGCCCAGGACATATCTCCTGCCGCGAACTTCCGCTTATACTCGCGGACTGTATATGTGTTCAGCCCTGCAAGCTGAGCGGTCTTCTTGTATCCGTATCCCTGCTCAAAGAGCTTCAAGCATTCCTGACGCTTTGCATTTGGAATTCTCTGACGGAGGGACGTGGTTCTGTTCTCCATTGCGTCCTCCTACGAACAAATTTTCTGCCCTCATTGCAAATGAGGACAGAAAGTCTCAATTAAGCCTCATCTGCAGGAGTTGTTGTTGTACCAGCATTAACTGTCATATAAGCATATGGAGCTTCTTTAGCAGCTTCTGCATTAGTAAGTGTTACAACATATGTCCAGGAACCATTTGTTGCAACTGTTGATGGCATATCATTTCTTGAGAGTGTGAAAGCTGGAGTGAATCCACTTGGAGCGCCAACAGTAGAATTCTCCCATGTAATACCTGAAATAGTCACATTGTCTCTGACGATGGACTCACCTGGTTTTACTGTAGCACCACTCTTATAACTTGCAGTGAAACCTGTAATGTAATTTGCAATGGTTGTTATTGGAGTTGTTGCTGTAAGTGTTCCAGATGTTGCTGTAACAGTAACAGTAGAACCAGCTACAGGAAGTTCGTTTGTTGCTGAAATTGCAGCATCAAATGCGATAGAGAAAGTTGCCAAATCTGCTTCATAGCCACTCTGATATATGCTCTTTGCTGTGAAATATGTTGTTGGAGCACCTGTGACCGTAGAAAGGGCGGCACCAGCAATAAACTCTGCATCATCCTTAACGGAAACAGTTATTCTTGCAACGGTATCAAGCTGGCAAGCAATTGGTTCTTCTACTGCAGAAGCTGTATTAGAGCCACCAACGTTTGCAAACTTAGAGTTTCTCTCAAACTTAAGTGTTCCTGCGCCAGGGGTTGCGTTAGAAGCAGTCTTTGCCGGTGTAACTTTATATTCAGATGTAGAGTCAGCAGCAAATGTTGCTGTAGCATCCTCATCTGCTACATATGTAAGCTCTCTTGAGAAAAGAACATTATCTTCATCATCAAGAGCCTGTGCAGTTACAGTATAATTTGCAGGATTATATTCGCTTGTGAATGTAGCAGTCGAATCATAAATGAAATAGTATGATTCTGGTGTATCAGGACCTTCTACAACAAGCTTATCTACCGAATAAACATATCCTTCAACATCTGCTGAAAGAGGCTGTCCAGAATAATTGAAACCCTCGTATGCAACAGTTCCAATTGCTGTAAGTTCTCCAGAATTTACATCTGTCAAAGATGCAGCGGCATTCTGAGTAAATGTGTAATCTGTTTCTGGTACTGTGAATGTAGATCCATCCAGATAAGTTCCTACAACAGTGAGCGAAGACTTGGCAACAGTATCACCAACAAATATTGATGGAGCCTCTGATGTAACCTCGATCTTTGTAACTACGCTATTGCCGAGACCAACATTAGAGCTGTTGTCACAAGCAACAAACGCAAACAGCATCATCGATGCAATAAGACCAACAAGAATAGTTTTCTTCATCTTGTTTTTTCCTCCGAAAATTTTTCTACAATCAGCCTACCCCCCCCGGTTCTGTTTTGTCAAGTAATTATTCGGAAGAATTTGAAAATATTTTGTTTGCGCTTTGAATGTTCGGGCTTTCTATAAAAGGAAAGCTCCTCAACCGAGGAGCTTTGACTATCTGTTTCTTCTTATTTCCTGTGCTTTCCAAGGATCAAGATAATGTGTCGAATAAAGTCTTTCACGTACTGGATCGCCGCTTTTGGTGAACCTAAGAGGAAGTCCACCCCGACCATCCTTTACATATTTGTTTACTGAGGGCTTGAGACCAACAGCCTCTGCATACGCCTTGATTGAAGTGACAATTGCATGAAGCCTTGAAAGATCCGTAGAACAGAAATCCTCAAGGCAGAAAGCGTTTCCGCTTCTCCATTCCCTGTACTTGCACTCCTCCAGCACTCCAATGCCGATAAGCACATCAGGAACTGTGCAATAACCGCGATCCTCAAGCTGTTTCTCAATCTCAGAATTAACTTTTTCTGCTCTTTTATCGGCCATCAGACAAGATTCTCCGTAGCTTTCCAGAGCTTCTCAAGGTTATAGAACTCCCTAAGCTCTGCAGACATAAGATGAATTACGATATCTCCGCAATCAATAAGCTCCCAGCCGCTTGTATCAGGGGATTTATGCCTGTTCACAACACTCATCCCAAGAGTATTGATTTCATCCCAGATCTGGTGGACAACACCCCTCAGGTGTCCCACTGATGATACTGTTGCAATAATGAAGCACTCAGTCCAGGTGCATTCACCAGCCACATCGATGACAACCGTATCAGTACATTTGTGATCATCAAGAAATGCCTTTAGTCTATCTGCATTAACCTTTGTCGTATCTTTCATAATCAACTCCAATTATAGCAAACCGCCAGATTTTATATAATCATAGAGCTCATCCGAAACTTCTGCGCTCTTAATTCCTTCTCTTATAAAATATTCACCCTGCATATCCATGATTGAGATTATCATATCCTCAAGGCGTTCCCCTGAGAGTATCCGCTGTCTGTCATCATCGTCAAGATGCTTTCTCCCAGGCTCGATATAATCAGCAATATAGAGTATGGCCCCATACTTTCCCATATCCTTATGCCCTAAGGTATGATGACGTACAGCTACCCTGAAAAACTCAGGAACATCCCCCTCCGCATCTGATGGAAAATGAATAGCTGAAAGAGCTCCATGAAGCAGCATCGGGTCCTTTTCCTCTTCAGGAAAAACCTCTATACCATTTTTCCTGCAGAATTCCGGAGTGCTGTCATCACAGCAATAGCGGTATGCATCATGGTATATACCGATATAGGCAGCGTCGTCGGAAGAGAGACCGAAACGCTGTGCAAGCATCCTGGAAACGGCGACAACACCAAGAGAATGCTGAAAGCGCTTCTCCTTTATCATAGAGCGTACTTTGTTCTCAAGATCTGTATAGCTTATTCTCATCAATATACTTCCTGACTCCTGAACTGAGCATCTCCAGGTTCCCTGAACGGACCTCTGAAGATGAAGCATGATAGATATTGCTGTGGATGAAAACGACTTCAGCCCCGGATTTATTCTCAACGCTCCCCAGTCTGGTGAAGCAGAGGAACCTGACATGCTCCTTCAGGTACTCAAAATCATGCCATGCCCCCAGCGTCGGGATAATATCATCGCCTATTATGAAGTTGACCTTACCGTCATCTTCAGCCCCATCATAGAATGCCCTGATTGTATCCGATGTATAGCTTACTCCGCCTCTTTCCCCTTCAAAAAGAGAAATCTCAATATCAAGGCAATCATCCGGATAAAGTTTTCTGAAATCATCTGCCGCAATACCGAGCATATTGACGCGATGCTCAAAAGAAGCCGGATGAGTCCCCCTCTTGAAATTAGAGATATATGCCGGGATAACAATCAGACGAGTTACCCCGCATCTGGAATAAGCTTCATGAAAAAGATGAACATGTCCAAGATGAACTGGGTCGAATGTACCGCCAAGAAGCGCTGTCCTACTCTTCATCTCTGTAATGGGCATCCATGTCCATCCTTGCCGTAAAACCATCTTCCTCCTTCTCTCCGGAAAGGCGGAAAAGCGAATGCTTGAGCGGCTCAAGAAGATCATCCCTGTATATTGAAAGAGGCAGTACGGTCTTATCACTGTACTTCTTCTTCAGCTCCTCAAAACGTTCCTCGGTATCGGGTTCATCAATCTTCGTGCCCACTATTATGTGATCTTTGGCACCAAGCTCCTCACTGTATTTTCTGAGTTCAGAAGAAAGTATGTCGTAAGCTTCAAGATAATTATCATCGGAAAGGTCAACCAAATAGCATAAGCCCTTTGTCCTTGAGATATGCCTCAGGAACTTGTATCCCATTCCGCTGCCTTCACTGGCGCCTTCGATGATCCCCGGGATATCAGCAATAACAACATCCTGATCGCCTTCCCTCAGGACACCGAGAACAGGGATCTTCGTTGTGAATGGATATCCAGCAACTTTTGAACGTGCATTCGTGAAAAGATTTATCAGAGAGGACTTTCCTGCATTCGGGAAGCCAACAAGCCCGATATCTGCAATAATCTGCAGCTCAAGCCCGACTCTCATCTCTGTGCCTTTTCCACCAGGCTGAGAAAAACGAGGAGCCTGTCTTACGGCTGTGCGGAAATGCCAGTTGCCAAGACCGCCCTTTCCTCCTTCAAGGAACACATAGCGGTCAAGCCCTGTCAGGTCCTTAATAAGCTCGCCTGTCTCGGCATTTCGGATAACCGTCCCTGGTGGAACAGGAATCTCAACATCCTTTCCATCGCGACCAGCACATCTTGCCCCTTGTCCAGGGCGTCCGTTTTCAGCCCTGAAGGAACGCTGGAGCTTGAGATGCCCAAGAGTCCTGAGATTATCTTTTACGACAAAGACAACGTCCCCACCACGGCCACCGTCACCACCGTCAGGACCGCCTTTGGGGACGAACTTCTCCCGGCGGAAGGAAACACAGCCGTGTCCTCCATTGCCGGAAGCTATATCAATATATGTTTCGTCGGAGAAACCGAACATTCTTACTCGGCCTTAGCCTCTGTCTCAACAATTGAGCAGTACTTGCGGTTCTTTCTCTCGTGGAACTTAACAGTACCTGAAACAAGTGCGAAAAGAGTATAATCCTTACCGCATCCGCAGTTTGCACCCGGATGAATCTTTGTTCCTCTCTGGCGAACGATAACTTCACCGGCCTTTACAACCTGGCCACCGAATCTCTTAACGCCAAGGCGCTGTGCATTGGAATCACGTCCGTTGCGGGATGATCCGCCACCTTTCTTATGTGCCATTTCTCTCCCTCCTTAGCCTTCGATCTTCTCGACCTTAATTGTAGTAAATGTCTCTCTGTGTCCCTGAGTACGGCGATAGCCCTTCCTTCTGTGGAACTTGTAGACCTTTACCTTCTCTCCTCTGAACTCTGCGCCAACAGTAGCTGTAACCTTGGCACCCTCTACATATGGAGCACCAAACTTAGCAGAATCACCATCAACGACAGCCAGAACCTTCTCGATTTCATAGGAAGATCCCTCTTCCATGCTGAGTTTATCGACAACCAGCTCCTTGCCTTCTTCAGCCTTATACTGCTTGCCGAGAATTTCAACTAGTGCGTACATGTCGTATCCTTTCAATTTAGTCTGACAAAGTTAATATCGTTTTATGGAGCCTTTTGCAATGCCGGAAATGGAAAAATAATCCCCGGAACTGAAAAATCATTAAATAAAAACAAACGTTTGTTTGTTAATACTGGATTCAGCTTTCTCTTCCATGAAATAATCTTATTTTCAACCAAACGATTGTAAGATTATAATATCTGTATGAAGATCAGGAATAAAGCTGAAATCATAGATAGAGCTACGGAGATAATAGCATTCTCTGGTCTGGACAGGCTCACGATGCAGTCATTAGGGAAAGAACTCGGGCTGAACAAAGCCTCTCTTTACCACTGGTTCTCTTCAAAAGAAGAGATACTGGAAGCTGTTTTTACGGAGGGGCACAGAAAACTGATGGCAAAAGGATTCCGGCTCAACCTCGAAGGAAGCGCCTCCGAAATCCTTGCAAGAGCAGCCTCCGAATGGACGAAGATCTTCTCGGATGAGGAAATACTTCCCTATCTGAGAACTGTATTCTCTCTAAGATATACAGATGAAAGGGCAAAAGAAGAAGCGAGGGCACTCTCGCTTATGATCAGAAGCCAGATTGATGTAATCATCAGCTCCCTTGGCTTCCAGGATACATTCATAGCCTCGCTCTTCTCCTCCCTCCTTATCCAGCATCTGGAATCAATGCTGGATGAAGGAAATGAAGATTTCATAGCAGATGCAGAGGCATTTGCCTCCCTGCTGGATCACATGGATTCCAGATAAGGAACCCCGATAAGCGCAAAACCATTCTTCATGACTGTCCTCAATGCACTTATGAGCCTGATTCTGGTAACTGAAAGCTCCTTGGTCTCTGCCTTTAGAATCTGGTTGTCGTGATAGTAATGGCTGAAAGTCTTTGCATTATCGTAAAGATATGATGCGATAATCGAAGGATCATAGTTAAGAGCGGCTTTCCTTACCGTATCTGGGAATGACTCAATAGCCTTGAGAAGGATCTTCTCATCCTCATTGACCAGGAGACTTCCATTGCACTCTGCTCCTTCATATTCGTCCTTTGCCTCATCGAACTTCCTGAGAATCGATGAAATACGTGCACATGTGTACTGCAGGTAAGGCCCGGTGTTGCCATTGAACGAAATTGATTTCTTCGGATCGAAGACCATATCATGCTGAGGCTGTACCTGGAGAAGATAATAATTAAGCGCACCAAGAGCTATCTTTCTGGAAGTGGCAGAAACATCTCCGACAGCTTCTTCCCTTCCCTTTGCCTCAATCTCATTCCTTGCAAGCTCAGTAAGCTCCTCAAGAAGATCATCAGCATCAACAACAGTCCCCTCGCGGCTTTTCATCTTGCCTTCAGGGAGATTGACCATACCATATGAAAGATGGTGCAGTTCCTTTGCCCAGTCGTATCCAAGAAGCGAAAGAACATAGAAAAGAACCTTGAAGTGGTAATTCTGCTCGGAAGCAACAACGTATATGAGTGAATCAAAAGGCCAGTCCTCATGGCGGCGGACAGCTGTTCCCAGATCCTGTGTCATATAAAGAGTAGTTCCATCGCGTCTGAGAAGGACTTTTTTATCAAGACCTATCGGGGAAAGATCGACCTGGACAGAACCATCCTCCTCTTTTCTGAAGACACCCATTTCAAGCCCCTTCATTACTTCGCTGCGGCCAAGCTTATAAGTCTCGCTCTCGTAATACAGCCTGTCGAAGGAGATGCCCATGTTCTCATAGCTCTCAGAAAGGCCGGAGAGAGTCCAGTCATTCATCTTCTGCCAGAGAGCCCTTGTCTCCTCATCACCAGCTTCCCAGAGCCTGAGCATCTTCTGAGCCTCGGTATCGGGGTCAATGAATGATGGATCATTGACGATATCAGGATTAGCGGCCTTCTGTTCCTCAGCCTCCTTTTCCCAATCTGCAAAGCGTACATAGTAGCGGCCAACAAAATGGTCGCCCTTCTCTCCCGTAGATTCCGGAGTCTCACCGTTGCCGAACAGCTTATATGCAAGCATTGATTTGCAGATATGGACACCTCTGTTGTTGATGAGATTAACCTTCATCACATCGGCTCCTGCAGCTTTAAGAAGACTGGAAACAGATTCACCAAGGGAATCATTCCTCATATGCCCAAGATGAAGCGGCTTGTTTGTATTTGGACAGGAGAACTCTACCATGATCTTCTTTCCGGAAAGATCATCAACCATACCGTAGGAATCGCCTTTCTCCTCTGCTTCTCCAAGGATCTTCCCAGAAAGAGAAGGGATATCAAAACGGATATTAAGATATGGGCCGGCAACCAGCATCTCCCCCTCCGGATGAGCCTTTGCAGAAAGGGAAGCCATAACATCCCTGGCAATCAGGGCAGGAGCCTTTGCAGCCATTTTCGCATACGGAAACATCGGGAATGCAGCATCTCCCATATCGCTTTTCGGAGGTACTCCGACAGAAAGCTCAGGAATCTCTTCCTGTCCAAGATAGCTTCTAAGCTCAGCTTCTATTGCATTCTTCCATTCATTCTTCAGTTCATTAAGCATATAAACCTCATCATATCCTAAGAGTGACCTCTCCAGAGGAGAGCGCTTCTATACTGCCGTCAGGATACCTTACCACAAGCTCGGCCTTATCATCCACATCTATAGCAACTGCATCACGCTCCATGCCATTCCTGACAACTGTTATCGAGCTTCCAAGTATGAAGCATCTGGAACGGTATTCCGAAATGAAATCCTCTCCCTGTATTGCAAGAACCTCCCTGGCAATCCTCGCAGCAAGCTCTGCTCTTGTTATCGGCGCTCCTCCTGCTGGATAGAGATATATCATCTTGTCTTTCAGATCGGAAGGAATTCCCTCCGGCCCTGGAGAAAGATTCACACCTATTCCTATCACAGCTTTATCAAGACCGCCTTCCTCCATGTTAACAAGTCCTTCCGTGAGGATTCCCACTGCTTTCCTGCCATGGATATAGATGTCATTGACCCACTTTATAGAACATCCGATACCTGTAAGCGATTCTATTGCTCTGGCTACAGCAAGAGATGAGGCAGTAGTCAGCATATCCGGAGCTGGAATAGCTTTTCCAGATAATACAATGGACATGTAAACCCCGCCTTCCGGAGAGAAGAAGCTCCGGCCAAGACGGCCTCTTCCACCCTCCTGCCTTCCTGCAACAACAGCAAAAGGCACATCAACGCCTTTATTTATCAGATCCTTAGCTTCCATCATCGTGCTCTGGCATACAGGACGATAGTACACAGGGATATCAAAAAGATGACTCAGTACAGGGAGGGACAGCACATCGCTCTTTTCAAGCCTATATCCACCTGTCCGGGATACGGAAAGCCTGTACCCTTCATCAGCAAGCCCTGCAGCACTCTTTGATATTGCCATTCTGGAACACCCTATCCTTTCTGCCAGCTCCGACCCTGAGACACCTGATTCCTCTTCAAGAAGAATTGAGAGAAGCTCATCCTTGACGTTCATAACCGTAATATTACCTACCGTGAAAGCTATTGTCATCTACCCATTCTTAATCCTGAAAAGAAGCCTTGCTTCTTCTTTAGGAACTGCTGTCCTTTATCGGTGATTCTGGCAGAAGAAAGAAGCCCTTCGCTGCTCTGGCTATCACAGAAGGAAACATAGACCCCTTCTATATACCCAGACTCTGTAGCCTAGGAAACCAGGGATACGAACTCCTCTTTTCCTAGCCCGAGCTGCTTTTCATCGACAGTCCGGCCTCTCTGGATCCCTGAAAGCATTTTCACCATTGCATTCTTCTTCATACCTGTATTCTAGTTGACTTTCGCCATTCCTGTTTGTAAACTTTCATGCGAAATAAGGTTTACAACAAATGAAAGTATTAGTTCCTCTCTTCACAGCTCTTATCGCAGCAGGCTCATTCATAAGGATACCCCTTCCTCCAGTACCTATTACGCTGCAGACTCTCTTTCTTTTCATCGCAGCACTGCTTCTGCCCGCTAGGTACTCTGTATATAGCGTACTGCTTTATCTGTTTATCGGGATAATAGGACTTCCTGTCTTTACGACAGGAGGCGGCCTCGCTGCCGCTATCGGACCGACAGGAGGCTATCTCTGGGGAATGATTCCGGCAGTGCTTGCAGGAAGCCTTATTGCATCACAGAGGAATTCGGCAGGATGGTATGTACTGTCAGCCGTGATAGCTGACATAGTTCTATACATCCCGGGAGTGCTCTGGCTCATGTACTCCACCGGAATATCGATGAAAGCCGCGCTCATCGGAGGCTTGCTGCCATTCATCCCCGGAGATGCAGTAAAGATAATAATCGCCGCAATCAGCGCAAAAGCACTGAAAGGACAGATTCTCCCGCTTCTCGAAAGACGGGAGGAATAATCATCGCCCTACCTCAATAGCCACAGGATCCAGAGAGGAAATCCTTCCCTGATAAATCATCCCTGAAACCGGCACACGATTACCAGGAAGAAGGATTTTCCCCTTAAGATAGTTGCCGGTTGTTCCCGTTCCATCCTCTTCAGCAAGAACTTCCACATTCTTGCCAAGCTGGCGCATAAGATATTTTCTGCTCTGCGCAGCACTGAGTTCTCTCAGCTTTTCAGCCCTTTCATCCCTCACTCTCTCGGCAGGACGATCCTTTGCACCGAAAAGAGGTGTACCCGGACGTGGCGAGTATGGGAAGACATGCATAGCTGCAAAATCATGGGAAGAAAGAAAGTCATAAGTCTCCATGAATTCCCTATCCCCTTCTCCGGGAAGCCCTGCAATCACATCACAGGCTATAAACGGGTCATCCTTGGCCTTTCTCATCCTCGAGATGATATAATCGACATGGCTTATGGAATATCTTCTGCCAGCTATCGAAAGGACTTTGTCTGATGCGGACTGGATGGGAATATGGAAATGAGGCTGCATCCTGAAATCCGAAAGAGTATCAAGAAGGCGGTCATCCACATGATCAGGCTCCATTGAGGAGAGCCGGAACCTCATGCCGCTTCCAACTGCAGCAAGAAGCTTTTCGACAAGTCCCCCAAGCCCCTCTCCATCATGGTCGTACATCGTGAGATTCACACCTGTCAGCATGATTTCATGGAATCCTTCCCTCTCAAGCTTCAGAGCTCTCTCCACAACTTCATCAGACGGGAGCGACACAGCCGCTCCTCTTGCTATTGTTGTCCTGCAGTATCCGCAGTGGTTGTCACAGCCATCCTGGATCTTCAGATAGGCTCTTGAATGATACTGGAAGGAAGAGGCATCGAATGCAAATGGATCGGAGGATCTGCATGTAAATGAGTCTATCGCCTCATGCAATGAAAGCCCTGCATGCACTCCATCTGCTATGTGCTCAGGAAGCGTGAGAAGGGAAGCTTTCTCCCTGAGAGAGAATACAGTGACCTTTTCCGAAAGAGCTTTTATCTCATCTGGATTAACAGCAGCATAGCATCCTGTCACGATTACCTCTGCATTTCTTGCAAAAAGCCTTATCATCCTTCTGGCCTTCTGCTCCGCTTTCTGTGTAACCGTACAGGAATTCACAATGACAAGATCAGCCTCTTCCGGAGATGAGAGCGTATATCCATTTCTGGAAAAGCTATCTGCAATGGCTTCGCTTTCAGCCTGATTAAGCCTGCATCCGAGGGTATAGATATAAACGTTCACCCCTCTTCCCTCCTCAGTGCATTGAGGACTTTCTCAATAGCGACCTGCAAGGAAAGCCTCATTTCCTTTGCATATGGATTGTACCGCTGAAGGTCATAGAAAAGCTGCAGAGGGTCATTGCATGTCTGCTCAACGATAGTCATCAGATTCCTGTATCCCTGAGTTGCAATCGGCGTCGGCTTCATGCCCATCTGGCTGAGCGTCCTTCCGACAAAGTGAGTGACTCCCTGCGAGTACGCAGCCTCTTCATCATGCTCCTCCGCACTCATTTCAAGAACATCAAGCCCCATTGAAAGGAAGAGTTCCTTCACTCTGCCATACTTCTCCCCAGGAGGAGATACCGGGCACATCACAATAGGAAGACCTTTTACGCCATTTCTGCCTGAATCAGGTCCGAACATAGGATGCGTTGCT
The DNA here is from genome assembly GCA_944389105.1 of uncultured Spirochaetaceae bacterium. Lineage (GTDB taxonomy): Bacteria > Spirochaetota > Spirochaetia > Sphaerochaetales > Sphaerochaetaceae > Ornithospirochaeta. The sequence continues at coordinate 56,008 of CALXLD010000007.1, forward strand.
ATGATTGTCCTGTCAGAAGGAATATTATCCTTCATCCACCTGGAAGGAAGAATCTTCACAGAACAGGTATCCATTACAACAGTATCATGACCTATTCCTGATCCAACCCTCTTCAGCACGCCCTCGAAGGATGAGATCGCAACGCAGAAAAAGAGAAGCGGAGCATTAAGCACTTCTTCTTCTGTTGCTCTTTCAACCCCTTCGGGGAGCTCATGCTCGGAACGAGAGTACGCGATTACCTCGCATCCTGCTTTATATAGACATTCTGCCCAGAAAGATCCGAATCTTCCCAGTCCGTATATAGCTGCTTTCATAGCAGAGAGAATACAGATATAACTCAGAAAAGTGAAGGAATGACAGAGAGAATATCGCTTTTGCCTTCTCCTCTGAGGAACATTTCAGCAACAGAGCCTTTCTCGACAGCAATCATCTTTATGTTCCTGGCACCATATAATGCATGCAGAGAGATATCCGTAACAGACTGAGGAATATAGATAGTTGTTATCTCAGAGTTCTCGAAAGCACTATCCTCAATAGCTGTCACCCCAGGTGTGATTACTAAAGTACGGAGCTTCGAACCTCTGAAAGCGCCTTCTCCTATTCTATCGGTACCCGACGGGGTTATATATACCTCATCCTTCCGCCTTCCTGGATAGGATAGAAGCTTCCTTTTCCATGAATAAAGCACACCATCAATCGATCTGTAGCTGACAGATGACGGATCCACTTCTGTTTTCTCAGCATTCAGAAGAGCATGTTCCAGCCCCTTTTTCAGCGAAGCAGGAACAAACACGGTCCTGACGCTCCCTGGAAAGAACGGTTCCACGGAAACAGAGGCAATCTCCTCCACTCCATCTGGTATCGTATAGGACTTCCCGGAAAGCTTCGGAGGATAGAAAAGAAGCTTTCTGTTTTTTATGAGGACACCATCATAATCCGTGGCATCTTCTGAGGGCAGGAAAGCTTCCAGATCAGGACACTGCGATGGAAGCGCAGAAAACTCCTCAAGCTTTGACGAATATATGAAATATCTGAAATGGGCTCCGGCAGAGAAAGCAGAAGATGCAACCCTTCCCAGCTTCCGGGGAGGAGAAAATCTCTCCTCAGTCCTCTTAGGCGGATAGAATATAAGACTGTAGAACGAGCCATCATAAAGCACCCCATCCTCAGAACGGTATGATGGGCCCTTTTCAGCTTCAAACCATTCAAGGTTCTTCAGCGTAGGGAAAAGTCCTTCGTCAATTTCATCAATAGTCGATGGTATGGCTATCTTCGTTATTCTTGCACCCTTTTTCACGAGAGTCGCTTCTATAGATACCGGAGTGTATTTATCGAAGGATGGCGGAATGATGATTTCTGCTCCCTCTCCTTTATACTGGACGACGGAGCAAGTACCCTTACCAAGCCGTCTTACTTCAAAATCTCCTATGCGCATAGTGCGTATGATAGCACATTTACCCTTCACTCATCTGCTGTTTTGGTTATATTATTCTTCAGTGGAGATAACCCTAAAGGAGAACAAAATGACATTCGCTGAAAAAATGAAGGGACTTGCAAAGGAGGCCGCAAAGAACCTTGTTCTTGCAGAAGGTCTTGAACCAAGGACTGTACGTGCGGCAAGAAAGATAGCTGACGAGGGCCTTGCTGCTTCCGTAACACTCGTAGGAAACGAGGCAAAAGTAAAGGAGAATGCAGCATCTCTCGGTGTTTCACTCGATGGAATAAAGATCAGCGACCCGGAAGCTTCTGACAAGAAGGCAGAGTTCGCACACGAATACTATGAGATGAGAAAGCACAAGGGAATGACAGAGGAACAGGCTCTTGTGGATATCGTCGATGAGCTGAGATGGGGTGCAATGATGGTGCATCTCGGATACGCAGATGCAATGGTCGCAGGTGCGGAATCTACAACAGCGAATGTTCTTCGCGCCGCATTCACAATCATCAAATGCAAGCCAGGCATCAAGAGCGCTTCTTCCTGCTTCGTAATGGCAACGGACAAGACAGACCTTGGCTATAATGGCGCATTCATCTTCGCAGACTGCGCAACAATTCCTAACCCGACAGCTGAGCAGCTTGCCGAGATTGCAGAGGAGTCCGCAGCTTCTTGCCGCACATTCCTCGGAGCAGAGCCGAAGGTTGCGCTTCTTTCATACTCGACAAAGGGATCAGCAAAGGGAGAGCTTATCGACAAAGTAACGACAGCTCTTTCTCTCGTAAAGGAGAAATGCCCAGACCTCGAAGTCGATGGAGAGCTTCAGCTGGATGCCGCGATTATTCCAGAAGTCGCAGCTCTTAAGGCAAAGGGATCTGCTGTTGCAGGACATGCAAATACACTCATCTTCCCTGATCTCCAGGCAGGAAATATCGGATACAAGCTTGTCCAGCGTCTTGCAGGAGCTGAGGCATATGGCCCGATTCTTCAGGGATTCGCAAAGCCTGTATCAGACCTTTCAAGAGGATGCTCTGTTGAAGACATTGTCGTCACATCAGCAATAACACTTGCTCAGGCAGGAGCACTTAACTGAAAAAACAGGAGCGGGCAACCGCTCCTTATTTAAACTTTCAGGGACTGCATAAGGGAGAGAAGCTTTCCGAAGCTGAGCGTCTCTGCTCTCTCTGAACCTGTAAGTCCAGCCGATTCAAAGGCTTTCTCAATCTTTTCCTTTCCACCAGAAGAGAAGAACGGCGAAGAGAGAAGATTATTTCTTATTGTCTTTCTTCTCTGTGAGAAAAGTGCACGGACCATCGACAGAAACAGTTTTCTGTCTTCATCTGCAATAAGCTTATCTGTACGTTTTCTCATTACTATCACAGCACTGTCGACATTCGGAGCTGGGTAGAAAGATCCCGCCCTGATCGTAAAAGCCATCTCATTCTCATAATCAAGCTGAGTGAGGACTGAAAACGAGGAATACTCAGGCTTTCCGGGAATTGCTGTCATACGCTCCGCAACTTCCTTCTGCAGAGTAAAGACCATCTTCTCAGGAAGAAGGCCATTCTCAATAAGACGGGCAATTATCTGGGATCCGACATTGTATGGAAGGTTTCCGGCAATTGCCGAGAATGAAGGCTCCCGATTGAAGAGAGTATCAAGAGCATCCCCTTCCACAAGCGTGAAATCCTCATCTGCAAATGCCTCATCCCTGAGTATTGCGGCAAAACCATGGTCAATTTCAAATGCGGTAACATGTGCACCTGATTTCAGAATAAGATGCGTTATTGCGCCAAGTCCAGGACCAATCTCCCAGATATCCTCACCTCTCTGCGGCTTAATAAGGGAAACGATTCTTTCCCGGACATCAGGGGAGATGAGAAAATTCTGTCCGAATTTCTTTGTCATTGAGAGATTATGAGATGAAAGCACTTTCTCAAGTTCTGAGACACTACTGTAATTCAGGTTCCACATGCTTTCATGATAACAGATTAGCATTATCTCTTACTACCAAGCGTTTTTTCAGGACCACAGATACTGCAATCAGGGAAAATGAAGCAATTACAAGAATGAAATACGGCACCAGACAATCGGTTTCAGGGAATCTTCCAGCTATGCGGAATGCCCATTCAATGAAGCCATAAAGAATCTGGAGAATCCAGCTTAAACAGGGAAAGGGAATCATCAGCAATGAAAGAATCATGTAGATGGAAATCAGGAAACTGAATGGAAATGACGTGATAATAGCTCCCAGCTGATAGCTTCCGAAGACGGAGACTGTCAAAGGTATGGAGAATATCAGGGCCGCGCATGAGGCCGCAATGGATGAAGATAGACCAGATGGAATTGGCAGGAAGAACCTGATAGCTTTCTCCAGCTGTCCAGACATGAGGAATATTCCTCCAAGCGATATGAAACTGTACTGGGCGCCAAGATCCGATACAGAGCCGGGGAAAAGCATAAGCAGCAGAACAAATGAAAGGATGAACGATTCTTCCATAGGCAGCTTCATTCCTGCAATGATTCTGAAGATGAGTGCCCTGACAAGCGAAGGACGCCATCCAGAGAGGAAAGCAAAAAGAAGCAGGACAATATACAGAGAAGCTCTGCCTCCGGATCTGCCGAAGACAAGGATAAGAGGTTTTCTGATAAGAATCGCTATTATCGAGAGATGCATTCCCGAAAGAGCAAGCACATGGGACAGTCCGGAGCGTCTTGCATCGTCAGAAAGACCAAAGAATCCATCACTGCCAGTCCCTAATACAAGCAGAGCGGAAAGCTCCCCTCCCCGGAAAGACCTGAAGCGCTCTTTTATATATCCGATGGCTTTTATACGGAAATCCGATATGCTTCTGCGTTCAATAAGCCTGGCATCCGATGCATAGATCACAGGTCCAGCCATCTCGCCTCTTATATAAATTTCATCACCATAATAAAAATCACTCTGCCCTGAAATGACATATACATTCCCATCAGCGCTGAAGATATTGCCCCTCCGGTCTTCCGATGCTTTCAGCATTATGCGGAAACCAGCAGTTCTCCCCTTCTTCTGCTGGCTGTCCTGGATTACAGTCCCATACATGGCAGAAGCTTCCTCCTCAGGTATAGAAAACCTTGGAGATGCAAAGCAGACAGCTTCTGCTATAAGGGCAAACAGCAAGGCGGTTATGATTGCATGCAGAGAGCCTTCTTCCGTAGACAGAAGAAGAACAGCTGCGGCAGCCAAAAGAGGAAGGACAAGCAATGGCCTTGAGAAAAATGACGGGAAGAAACGGATAATATAGATTGCCGCAATAGTTACCAGATAGTACATGCATATAATACTGCTTATCCGATAAGAATGGTCAGCTCTGGAAAAGCACTCTGCAAGGCTAACGGGCTTCCGATGTTACTTCAGGAGTTCTTTCTGAAGAAATAGGGACAAGGAGGAACAGGAAGAAGGGAGACCTAGAAAACAGCATCCTGAAGCATGACGTTTCCATACGGCCGTACCCTGAATGAGATACGAAGGCAATAAAAAACAAAGAGGAGAGCATAACTGCCCTCCTCCGCTTTGATTACAGAGCTGCCATGAACTCTGCTTTGATAGCTCCGACTTTTTCTTCGAGAGCTTTTCTTCCATCCTCGCCTTCAGAGAGGAAGAGATAGTATTTGATCTTAGGTTCTGTACCAGAAGGTCTTACAACCAGCTTCTCCCCGCTTGTGAATTTTATGATGATGACATCAGCTTTCGGGAATCCTGTATTCTCTCCAAGAAGATCAGCTACGCTTTCGATAGTCCTGGATACAAGAGAATCCCCTGCTTTCAGGGCTCTCATAGAAGCCATGATTGATTTCATCTTCTCCTTTCCCTCAGCACCATCATACTCATTGGAGAAGACAATCTCTGTAGAGTATCCATAGCTTGCATATATCGTATCCAGCCTCTGCTGCAGGGTTATTCCTTTTGAAGCGTAATAGCACATCATCTCAACAGCAGCTACCGCGGACGAGACAGCATCCTTATCATGGACTTCGGTGACAGTAAGGAAGCCATAGCTTTCCTCGCAGCCGAAGAGGAAATAACGGCCAGGGTTATCCCCTCGCTCTATTCTCTCAATCTCCTCTGCAATGTACTTGAAGCCTGTAAGGACATCCTTGCATTCTCCGCCGTTTTTTTCTGCGATCTTCCGCACAAGATCAGTGGTGACAAGGCTCTTTGCCACAAATGGAATACCTTCCCTCTTCTGCTCACTTGCAGTTGTAAGAAGATAGTCGACAAGAAGCGTTGCTATCTGATTACCTGTAAGAAGAAGATAATCAGTCTTTGTAGAATCTGTAGGGATAGCAATACCAAGCCTGTCTGCATCCGGATCAGTTCCAAGGACTATATCAGCTTTAATCTCCTTTCCAAGCGCGATTACCCTCTGCATTGCCTCTGCGCTTTCAGGATTCGGGAGCTTCACAGTAGGGAACCTTCCATCAGGCTCTTCCTGTTCCTTTACAACATGGCATTCGACACCAAGTTCTGAAAGCATATGGCGTACAGGCTTGTTTCCTGAACCATGGAGCGGAGTATAAGCAACCTTTATTGAAGACTCCTTGATAAGCTCAGGACGTCTCAGCGATGCCTTTACCATTGCATAATATGCTGCATCAACTTCTTCAGGGACACTGTTAAGAAGACCGGATGCCCGAAGATCCTTCTCTTCCCCATCCTTTATATCATCGCACTTAACAGCATTTGCTCTCTTTGCGATCTCAATATCATGAGGAGGTGTGACCTGGCCGCCATCCGACCAGTAGACCTTGTATCCATTGTATTTTGACGGATTATGAGAAGCTGTTACTACAATTCCCGCAGTAGCTTTCATATGCCTTACAGCAAAGGAAAGCATCGGAACAGGACGAAGGGAATCATAGAGATAGACCTTTACGCCATTGGCAGCAAGAACCTTTGCAGCGGAAAGCGCAAACTCAGAAGAGAAAAGCCTTGAATCATATGCAATGACCACAGAAGGACATGAAGATGAAGCATTAAGATAGTCAGCCAGTCCCTGCGTGACTTTCCTTACCATAAATGTATTTATCCTGTTGGTTCCTCCCCCTATCATGCCTCTCATTCCGGCAGTTCCAAAAGAGAGAGAGGTATAGAAGCGGTCATAAAGCCCTTCCCAGTCCCCAAGTTCGACAGCTGTCTCAACTTCCCGGCTGAACACAGTATCAGTTTCGGATGCTATGTAGTTTCTTGCAGCTGCAAGTACATCTTCCTTCATTTTCTCAGTGAATTCCATTCTTGATCCTCCTTATCTATATTATTTTAGCACATCAGACCATACGCTCCAGTCTTTCTGCTAGTTCTTCTGCATTATCTACAGAAGTTTCTATCCCATTTCTGCCAAGTTCCTCCCTGCTTCTGAAACCATAGGAAACGATGACGGTCCTTATACCCGCTCTCTTTCCGGTCTCTGCATCAACTTCGCTGTCTCCGACATACACTGTTTCCGCAGGAGATGATCCGACAGCTTCAATGCCATCAAGAAGAAGCTTAGGATCTGGCTTCAGCGGATACCCTTCCCTTTCACCTGAAACGAAATCAAAGATATCGGGAAGAAGCTCCCCTATGATTTCCTTCACAATGGAATCTGCCTTATTCGATACGATCCCGAGCCTGATCCCCTTTCTTTTAAGCGAATGAAGCAGCTCGGCAATTCCAGGATATGGTTTTGTCTCAACGACAGCATGCCTGGAATAGTAGTTCTTCATCAATGCAAACATGAGGTTGAACTCATTCTCATCAAGCCCCTTGGGATTTTTCTCGGCAGCAGCACTCGAAAGTGCCCTATAAAGACCTCTTCCGACATATCGTCTCACATCAGCAGAAGACGCCTCTTCGCCATCATAGGCCCTTAGGGCATAATTGATTGCGTTCCTGATATCAGGAAGAGTATCAAGCAGGGTTCCATCAAGATCGAAGAATACAGCTTTCATGCTTCCATTGTACTCAGTTGAAGACATCTTGCACACATGTCCAGCGCCCTGTACGATGCAGCCATGTACAGAGTAATAATCAAAGACGGAAAAGACAAAGCTCCTAAACGCCATCACCCCTGGATATTCTCCGGAGCTATTGAGAATATAGAGCCATCATTCAGCACGGCTGACTGGGCCGAAGTCTATTCATCCACAGGATTATTCATTGCCTATGGCTGGTATGATGAGAAAAGCCACATCATACTTCGCCTGATTTCATGGAAGAAGAAAGACAATCCCGGAGAAGAGCTTGTAAGGAAACTCGTCAGGGAGGCTGTCATACGGAGAAAGGATTTCTTCTCGATGCCTGATACAACTGCATTCCGCCTGATTCACGGCGATGCGGATTTCCTTCCAGGTATTGCAGCCGATGCATATGGAAAAGAGATAAGGATGCTTGTTTCTTCACGTTTTGCAGATTATTTCCTGCCAGCAATTGCGAAAGAGCTCGATTTTCTGCTCCATCCTGCCATTATTGAAGCTGTTACGGATAAGCAGTTTGCAGGGCTTGAAGGACTTTCAGAAAGGATAAGGCACTTCAGAGCAGGCGAAGAGACAAAAGAAGATGAAAGCCGTGACAACGTCAGATTCATAGAAAGAGGAATCTGGTATGAAGCAGCCCCTGGAAAGGGACAGAAGTCAGGATTCTACTGTGACCAGAGGGACAACAGAATGATCACAGAAGAATATGCAGAAGGAAAAACCGTCCTTGATCTCTTTTCATATACCGGAGGCTTCACTCTACACGCCCTCAGAGGAGGAGCTGTTTCAGTAGATGCAGTAGATTCCTCGGAAAGCGCATTAAGGCATCTGCTCTATCAGATACATCTCAATGAGGAAAAGAAAGCTATTCCAGAGGGTTCCAGGGAGAAGGTGACAATAACGGCAGCCGATGCTTTTGAGTTCATAAGAGCTTCGGAAGACGGAAAATACAATATGATGATCCTCGATCCGCCAAAGCTTGCAAAGACAAAGAACGCTCTGGATAACGCTATCAAAGCATATAAGGACCTGAACAGGGTCGCGATGATGAAAATCCAGAATGGAGGGATCATTGCAACATACTCATGTTCAGGTGCTATGTCCAGGGAAGATTTCCGCATGATGCTCGCATGGGCTGCACATGACGCCGGCTGCGAGATAGAGATTCTCAGGACATTAAGCGCTGGTGAGGATCATCCGATACGCCTCTCATTCCCGGAGAGCGAATATCTCAAAGGATATATCCTGAGGGTGCTGAAATAATCAGTCATCACCCTCAAGGGTATGCTTCTTCCTTCTCAGGTATTTTATCTCTGAAGGAGAATGCTGCTCCTTGTTCTTCTTCTTTCTCTTCTCACCAAGACCAGCCATTATGATAGACCTGTTCTTCCTGTCAGATATCAGAATGGTTCCGACAATCGCGACAAGGCCGCAGAGCCCAAGTAGAAACAGCCATGCCCATTTTCCTTCCATTCCCGGAATTGCGACATTCATGCCAAAGAATCCTGTTATGAATGTCGGGAACATCAGGGAAAGAGAAATCGTGGTAAGCCTCTTCATAATAACATTCATATTGTTCCCGATAACTGAAGCGAATGCATCCATGGTTCCCGTAAGGATGTCTGAATAGATATTAGCCATGGCAATAGCCTGCTTGTTATCGATGATGCTGTCTTCAAGGAACTCCTGCTCTTCATCTGTCGAAAGATGGAAATAAGGAGTTTTCTGAAGCTTCTCAAGCAGAAGCTCATTATCTGTAAGCCCCGTAGTCAGATATACAAGCGATTTCTGTATCTGCAGCAGCTGGATCAGCTCATAGTTCATAATCGACTGATGAAGCTGCTCCTCAACAAGATCCTTCTGTCTGTTTATATATTTAAGGAACCGTATGTAGACAAGAGCTGACCGGCCAAGGATGGATATAACAAATCCTTCCTTTGTCTCAACAGGACACTGTCTGAAGCGGTGACGGGCAAAATCATCGATGACAACGCTGTCACCTCTGCAGATAGTTATGACCTTGTCAGGATAAAGAAGAATACCAAGAGGTATTGTTGTCCTCTCCAAAGGCTTCTCATCATCTTCTTCTGCGGACGGAAGACGGCAGATTATGACTGTGTAATCATCTTCCTTCTCGATACGGCTCTGCTCGTCAGCATCCATGATATCTGCAAGAAGCTCAGATGAGACCAAATACTCATCTGTGAGGATCGATATATCCTCCTTATCAATCTCCCTGCAGTCAATCCAGGTATATTTCTGGTTTAGACTTAAATCTGTTCTCTTTGTAATCATCTGGCTCTCCCCGGGCCTTCTGATTACCTACATTAAAAGGAAAAGAAGAAGGCCGTAATTTCAGCATCTGCTTTAACAGGCAAAGGGTTTATACTGCCACCTTCATCCATAGTGCTTTTCCTCCACCGGCGATAGTAACACACAAAAAGAAGGAGGAAAAGAGCATAAAGCAAATGAATCTTCTTATTTCCAGCAGATGGATTCCCAATGGGAACAATAATTCCCCCATCAGGCAAAAGCAGGCTTATAATGAAATTATGATTGGAAACAGCAAGCACAAACTGATATCCGTTCTTTTGCTATGCTTCATTGTTTTTCTCATTGCAGGCTGCGACAGCAGTATTCCTGAAGCTAAATACAGCATCACTTTCGATGCAAACGGCGGTTCATGGCCAGAAGGTACCGAAATTGTCGTTGAAGTACCTGCAGGAAGCCCTATCTGGGACTCAAGACCAGCAGTACCGGAAAGAAGCGGATTCAATTTCAGCGGATGGTTCTCCGACAAAGCGGCCGTAAAACCATATGATCCGAACTCCATAGTATCTTCTGATGCAGTACTATATGCAGGCTGGTCCAGACATAGTGTCTACAGAGTTGAGTTCGATACAGAAGGAGGGAGCACGCTTGCACCTCAGCTTGTCTCATCCGGGAATCGCCTCACGCGTCCTGAAGATCCCGAAAAGAAGGGATACATATTCTATGGCTGGAGCTTAAACGGAAGCGATACACTCTTTGATTTTGCAACCCCGATAAGAAGCAGCATCACGCTGCATGCTATCTGGAAAGAAGCGAGGAACATAGTCTTTGCATACAGCCTCCCCTCTTCACTTGACAGCAAGGTCTCGCTGAGCGCAATACCGGGAGCTGAGACCATAGAAAATGGAAAAACCATCGAAAGCCCTGAAGTATCGCTCTCATACAATGGAACTTCCTTCAATTTCCTCGGATGGTTCGAGAAGGATTCCGCCGTCCCTTTTGATTTCAGCTCTGCGATAGAAAGGGATGTCACACTCTACGCAAAATGGGAAGAATACGCCATCTCCGGCTCCGGTGAGTATATAGTCTACAGTGAAGCCGGGCTTCTGAAATGGGCAGAAGAAGGCTCAGGGAAATCCTGTACATTGATTGCTGATATAAAGCTATCAGAAGACTGGGTACCGATTGGAAGCGAGGCGTCTCCTTATAATGCTGTATTTGATGGGAACAGCCATGAAATCTCCTCTCTGAAGATCAGCGGAGATGGAGATTATCATGGACTCTTCGGCTTTGTCGGATCCAGTGGAAGCGTAAAGAACCTGACCATAACAGGAATCGGTATATACGGCTCAGATGCCGCAGGAGGAATTGCTGGAGAAAACCTTGGAAGAATAGAGAACTGCCATACATATGGAACAATCCAGGAAACAGGAATCGCAGGAGGCGGAATTGCCGGGCGCAACAGGGGAACAATAGCAGACTGCAGTTCAGATACGGACATAAAGAGCTTCGGAGATGCCGGAGGAATTTCCGGTGTCAGCTATGGCATTATCGATACCTGCACCGCCTCAGGGACCATAAGCGGAGAATATGCAATAGGAGGAATCTCAGGACTCAATCTGGATGGAGGCAAAATCTCTTCCTCCATCTTCTCCGGGCAGATTACAGACGGATACTATGCTGGAGGCATAGCAGGATGCAATGATACAGGCAGCACTATATCAGAATGCAGCTTCACAGGCAGGATAAATGACATGGACTGGTATATCGGGGGCATTGCAGGACTTAATTCCCAGAATTCTACAATCGAGAAATGCAGTTCATCAGGAGAGATCATCGGAGTATCTGAGACGGGCGGAATAGTAGGACACAACTATGCAGGATCCATCTATGCAAGCTCATTCTCCGGAACTCTCTCGAGCGAGACTATCGGCGGAGGAATTGCCGGCATAAGCCTTGGACCCGTAGAAGCCTGCTATTTTTCAGGAACGGTAAACTGCAGGGAAATCGCTGGAGGAATAGTCGGGAACAACCAGTTCCATAAGGTAACAGCATGCTACTCGACGGGAAAAATCACGGGAACAACTACTATTGGCAGCATCGTAGGGCAGAATGAAAGAGGAACCATTGCTTCCTGTTACTGGCAGGGCGACAGCACTCTTTCCGGAACAGGTCTGAACCATTCAGAAACTCCGGTGGATATCCACAGGGTTCCTGATGAATCCACATGGGAAGAAGCAATGATTAATATGAACAAAGCTCTCTCGGGTACTCCATATGCCTACTCATCGAATGCAGGAGACGAGAAACTGCCTCTGATCATCACAGAATATTAATTGCCGGAATCAGCAAGCAGCAATGAAGAGGACTCTCATTTCTGGATGTCCTCTTCTTTTTATGCACAAAGATAATAACTGAAAATAGGCCCTTCAATCAGGCTTCTATTGCCTCTGCTTCCTTCAGCCAGGCATCAAGAGAGGCATCAGAGGGCATTCTCCAGTCAGAACGCGGAGACAATGTGACTGTACCAACCTTTGGCCCATCCGGAAGACAGCTTCTCTTGAACTGCTGCTGGAAGAAACGGCGGACAAAGACAGTAAGCCATTTCTTTATGAATGCAGGAGAGTAATCGCTTCTGAATGAATCACAGGCAATGCGGAATATCTTTCTAGGAGAGTATCCGAAGCGGATCATATAGTAGAGGAAGAAATCATGAAGCTCATACGGACCGACAATATCCTCAGTCACCTGTGATATCTGGCCATCTTTTGCAGGAAGAAGCTCAGGGGAAACAGGTGTTGCAAGAATATCGTAAAGAACAAGGGAGGCTTCATTGGACATCGTATCTGCTGTATGGCGGACGAGGTATCTTACAAGCGTCTTAGGTATTGACGAATTAACTCCATACATGCTCATATGATCACCATTATATGTAGCCCATCCAAGAGCAAGCTCTGAAAGATCCCCTGTCCCGATCACAATACCCCCGCATTTGTTTGCGATATCCATCAGAACCTGAGTTCTTTCCCTTGCCTGCCCATTCTCATAGGTCACGGAAAGATCATCAACACTCTGTCCTATATCCTCAAAGTGCTGCAGAACGCTTTTTGTTATGTCTACTGTCTGGAATGTGACACCAAGGGATGAAGCAAGCTTCTCTGCATTCGTCCTTGTTCTGTCAGTCGTTCCGAAGCATGGCATTGTTATCGCTATAATGTCTTTCCTGTCCCTCTTAAGGAAATCAAAGGCTCTCACAGTTACAAGCAATGCCAGAGTGGAATCAAGTCCACCTGAAAGACCAACAACTGCTTTAGCTGCTTTTGCAGATACCAGCCTCTTCTTGAGCCCATATGCCTGGAGAGTGAGAATAGACTCACACCTGGAATTTCTCTCATCCTCATCTGATGGGACAAACGGATGAGACGAGAATACTCTTGTCAGCTTTGTTGCCTCTTCCCTGAAAACAACCGGAATATGATCGTAGTCATCAGCTTCATATGTGAATGTATTCATCCTCTGCCGTTCATAACAAAGCCTGTCCGTATCTATCTCAGATACAGTAAGTTCATTATTCCTGAACATTGAAGAAGAAAGAATAGTACCATTCTCAGCAATTATATTGCTTCCGGTGAATACCATATCGGTTGTGCTTTCCCCATCTGCGGCATCTGCATATACATACCCTGCAGCAAGACGGGCGGAAACAGAGGAAATCAGTTTCTTCCTGTATTCTTCCTTCCCTATGATCTCATCGGAAGCCGACAGATTCACGATCACAGTTGCACCATTCATCGCAAGACGGACGGATGGAGATTCCGGAACCCAGAGATCTTCGCAGATTTCGCATCCAATGGACAATGTAGACGGAACAGAGGCATCGAATATTATCCTGTTTCCAAACATCAGGCTGCTATCGAAAAGATCTACAGAAACATTTCCATCATTCCATGGAGTAAACCATCGTGTCTCATAGAATTCGCCATATGAAGGAATGTTCTTCTTAGGAATCAGAGCAATCAGCCTGCCTCCTTTAATAACAGCAGCAGTGTTATAAAGCTTTCCTCTATACAGATAAGGATAACCGACAAAAATAAGAGCATCGGAAGAAGCTGAATCCTTTATAACCGAAAGCAGAGCTTCATCCGCAGCTTTCTGGAGACTCTTCTGGAAAAAAAGATCTCCGCAGGTATATCCTGTAATTGCAAGCTCCGGAAAAACCAGAACTTTTACTCCAAGGCTTTCCGCCTTTCTTATTAAATCAACAATTTCCCCGGCATTGTAAGCAGGATCGGCAACCTTCAGTTCAGGAGATGCCGCCGCAACTTTAACAAACCCATCTCTCATAACAGCATCATACAAAGATAAGGAATATCAGTCAAAGAGGCCCTATCCTGCTCCATAGCATCAAGAACACTAAAATAAAAAGGAAGCCATCTCTATGCAAATGACTTCCCTGATTGTCATGGATTATCTTCCGAAACCAGCTTGATTTCAACTTCATGATCTAGGCGTCTCAGTTCCAATTCGACTTTATCTCCAGTACTATACTCTAACAAAGTTTCCAATGTATCCTGATCGCCGTCCTTAAACTTATATCGTATTTTTATACCCTCATAATAAGAAAGAACAAACCATCCATCTTCTTGAGTTCGCTTTGATTCTATAGCCATCCCCCCAGTTGCTTCGTTCGACGATTCATCATCCATACCTGCCATAATCCAATATCCAGACTTCGTGTGCTGAATATCGATTATTGCATTTCCAAACTCAAAGACACCTTCTTCATCTTCTTTTTCTACATACACTACCCACTGTCCAGTTAGAGCTTCTTCATTTCCATTGGGATTATCAAAAATCCAGGGAGGTGGGAAATAGGCTATTCTGCCACGGCAAGACGAGAGGCATAGCAGAAGCAATACCCCCCCAGTACAGTCAGAAGCAAAGATCTCCTTTTCATAAGCAATCTCCTTTTCTATAAGGAAATACTACCAGACAAAAAAGGAGAATGAAAGAAATTTTATAACTAACGATGACAAGCAGTAATCATTTCAGGAAATCTGCGTATGGATTCCAGATATACTCAGAACTTATTTCGGAAAACAGGGAGAAAGCATCAGAGGGAAGATTCTCTGAATAATCAGAGAGGCCGAATGCATCTGCAGCAGCCATGCCGAAGATGGCTTCAAGCCGCTTCTCACTACACCCCGCTTTTCTGAGTTCAGAGAGGAGAAGAAGCATACCTGGAAGACCTGGAATTCCGGAAGCACCCTTTTCCTTATCCTCAATTGTGTGAGGGGCATGATCCGACTCTGCCCAGTCAATGGTTCCATCAAGCAGTGCAGAAAACACAGCCTTTCTGTCTTCTTCGCTCCTCAGGGGAGGATTCATCTTAAGGTAGAGGCTATGGTTTTCAGCATCTGCTGCCGATAAAAGCGCATGATGCGGCGTTGCTCCCATAGTAATCCGGAAGGAAGAATCTTTCCGTTTTTCCTTCACAAGGTTTATCGTGGAAGATGCAGAGACATGGCAGATGTGGAGAACTCCCCTGAATCCAGTCTCTTCTGCAGCATCTATAAGATCTCTCACACTTTCTGTCTCAGCTTCGCTAGGACGGGCAAGAGAATGGGTCTCCCACTTCCCTGGAATAAAAAGAGAAGGTTTCATCAGCTCTTCCTTCTCTGCATGCACCGCAAGCACTCCTTCATACCCAGCATCTGAAAGGACTCGGAATACATCCTTCTGCTTGTCCGGTCCTATTATCCCCATGTTTCCTGTTGACTGCCCGGCAAACATCTTCAGCCCGGCTACAAGCGGAAAAAGCTCATCATGAATCTCTGCCATCTCACGGATCTGTCCTTCATCATGAGTCAGGCCACCATAAAGATGATAGGAAACACCGGTCTTTTCCGCAGCCTCTCCGCCATCTGCGAGACGGGCTAAAACCGTATCCCTGTCAGTGCAGGGAGGATTTGTATTAGGCATATCGAAAAGATGGGTAAAGCCAAGGCGTGAAGCGACCTTCATGCCATGCTCTATTGTTTCCTTATTGCTCTGGTTCCAGTCTCTCAGATGAACATGGGGATCTATCATAATTCTGCGCCATTCTCCTTTAGGGTATGCCATGTGAAGAATGTACCTTCTTTACATGTAAGATGTCCGCCGCAGACGCACTCTCCGCACATGCCTATACCGCACATCGTGTTCTTCTCCATGGAAAGATAGATCCTGCTGTCATCCATACCAAGAGATTCAAGTACTTCAGCAGCCTTCTCCATCAGCTTCCCTGGTCCTACTACATAAGCAGAGACATCTCCCTCGATATCTTCTGCAGTAAGGGTATCAAGTACACGGCCAGGTTTTCCATCATCGGCAACGGAACGATATCTGCCATATGATGAGAGGACATCCTCAAGAGGATCTTTTCCTTCCTCTTTTTCGACAATACCAACCCTTATATCCATCTCAGTGCCGTCACCTTTGAGCTTTTCACCAATGAGAGGAAGAACTGCAGCTCCGGTACCACCGCCAATTAAAATAGCCTTCTTTGATGGCTTATATACCATCGGCCGGCCATAAAGACCTCTTGTATAGACTGTGTCTCCAACATTCATGTCAAAGAAGGATGCTGTGAATTCTCCTCTTTTCTTTATGAGGAATGTCAGAGGATTGTTAACTGCCACGGAAAATGGCTTTTCTCCTTTGCCTGGAATCCAGATGAAAACAAACTCACCGCTCTGGCAGTTCATGGTTCCGGAAAGAGTGACGACCATTACATCGCCTTTATGCATCTCCTTACTGAGAATCGTATGAGGTGTGTATACAAGCTTGTTCTCGCAGGAAAGCAGAGAAGAAACATCTCCTCCTGTTTTCATTGCATGGAAATATGCTTCCCATTCTCCAGGCATTACCCTTGAGAGAGCTGATCCGATACCAACACTGTCAGCACCGGCTTCAAGCATTGCGGAAACATCCTTTGGATAAGTCACTCCTCCCATTCCAAGAAGTACTGGCTCATCTCCTATTGCCTTTCTGATAGCCCTGATGCACTCAAGTGCAGTAGAGTTGACCCACTCACCGGAAGCCCCGCCTTTACCTCCTATCTTATTGTTCAGGATCGGTGTTCCGGAATGAGGTTCTATATAAAGTTTTGGACCTACTGTGTTGATTGCAGCAATACCATCAGCTCCAGCATCGATGACAGCTTTGGCTATCGCTCCGATATCAGGGACATTCGGAGTCAGCTTGACTATCAGAAGAGCTTTCCTGTCAGGAACAGCTTCCACAATTGCTTTTACATAGGAAGAAGCTATAGCCGCATCGCTTCCTATGGAAGCACCGAATCCGGCAGCAGCATGAGGACATGAGAAATTAAGCTCAAGCAAATCACCATATGGGTCAAAAGCCTTAACAAGAGTTATGAAATCCTCTGGATTGGAAGCAGAGAGGGAAATATTGAGGAGCGCTCTCATCCCATTCTCCCTTATTTCCTTTATTTCAGGAAGGATTACGTCCATTCCTGGATTTCTCAACCCAACAGAATTACCGAAATCACCAGGAGAAGGAGAACAGACTATAGGTTCTCTGTTACCTGAATTCGGTGTTACCTGAAAGCTCTTTGTCGTTATGATATCAACGCTGGGGATTTTCCTATCAAAAAGCTCTATAAGTTCCTTCTTCGTAGAAGCAACGCCGGAAACCGTAGCCAGTATTGGCTGTTTTCTGAGATGGTTCTTCCTCAGTATGCTTACATCCATCAGACAGAAGCCTCCGCAAAGAGTAAGTGTATTGCAGCCATTACTTCCTCAAGCCAGTCATCGGGAGCAGCTCCCTTCTTCCATGGGTGGGTAAGACCGGATGATGAGTTTATCCTGGCAAGCTCTACAGGGTATCCAGCATTCTTAAGCGCAGCCATCACATCTGCAGCGCTTCCACCCTGAGATCCGACACCTGGAATAAGCAGAGGAACTTCCCTGTCCGAATAATAATCAGCGATTTCCCCCAGCTCCTTCATGCTTGTTGCTCCAACAACAGCTCCAATACCAGGATGAGAGGATGCCCAATAGGCAATGCGGTGAGCTACAGCAATATACATAGGATAAAGCTCTTTCTCATCTACAGCATCGACAGAGAGCATGTTCTGAAGATCTATTGCACCTGGATTAGAAGTTCTGTTGAGGATATAGACTCCCTTGCCTTCAAAGGCAAAAGGAAGAACGGAATCAGTTCCCATGTACGGAGATACCGTCACAGCATCAGTTTTCCAGGAATCGAATGCTTCCTTCGCATAGTTCTCGCTTGAACGGGCAATATCACCGCGTTTGCTGTCGAGAATCACAGGTATACCGGGAAAATAGTTCTCAAGGAGATCCAGGATATCAGCAAGCGCAAGAGATCCCTGGAATTCCTCCTCTCTTGGGTTATCAAGAGAAGCATAGTATCCGATATTAGGCTTGAATGCAGCCGGAGCAACTCCTTCCAGTCTCATGCGATGGAAGATCTCTGCAAAATAGCCTGAAAGACGCTCCCTAATAGGTGCATCCGATGCAGGAAGAACTGATACAACAGGATCCAGTCCCATGCAGACAACGTTTCCGGTGCTCTTAGCGCTTTCGCGGAGTTTATCAAGATAGCTCATGCTTTGACCTCCCTTGGCCATCCCCTCTTCTCTCCCCATCCGAACGGATCTTCTCTCCACTCACGAAGGATGTCAGCCTCATCGGAGGAGATATAACCTGTCTCATGTGCTGTATGGATCATTGTGTCATATGAGAGAATCGTATAGAAAATGCACTCAGGATCCAGAGCTGCAAATGCATCAGAAGCTGCCTTGAGCCCATAAGTGAAGATAGCAAGACACAGGCTGCAGTCACCATCAGCTTTACGTATAGCTTCCACAGCTTTCAGCGACGAAGAACCAGTAGAAATGAGGTCTTCAATGAGGACAACCTTCTGCTTTCCATAGCCATCCTTGCCGATTCCTTCAATCTGGTGGCCCAGCCCATGATCCTTTGAGGATGAGCGGACGTATGAAAGAGGCTTATAAAGCATATCCGCAAGGCTTGTCGCATGCGGGATACCTGCAGTTGCAGTTCCCGCAATATTATCACACTTCTCTCCGGTAGCCGAAAGCATGTCCGCAAATGCATCTCTGATAAGAGCCCTGTATTTCGGGGAATACAGGAACATCCTGTTATCATTATAGATAGGCATTCTATATCCAGAAGCCCATGTAAAAGGAGCTGATGGAGACAGCTTTATAGCACCAAGCTCAAAAGCTCCTTTAGCGAGTATCGGCCCATAGTATTCAGTAATTTCATCCAATCTTTTCATATCTCTCTCCCATTGTAGCATTTATGAACGTTTTTTCCAGATTTCCTTGAATGTGTGGAAACGGCCGCAGTATGCGCATGCGAAATGCCCATCAGGCGTACGATAGAAAGAAGCAGGCACACCCTCTCCGTTGATCGGATTGGAAATACATGCATCATTCTGGCAGCAGAGATCATCAAAGTTGTAAATACGCGGTGGCATATGCGTTCTGTACTTTTCCGCAACGCGTCCATCCCTGATTATATTCAGAGTGCAGTGAGGTGCCACTGCAGCTAGTCTCTTAAGATCCTTTCTCTCCAATGGTCTTGCACCTGGTCTGAAGATAATGCCTTTGTACTGTCCATCGGAACCTCTGGATACCCATTCTCCCCCTCTTCCATCATCAAGTCCGAGAATTGAGGAGATCAGCCTCATATGATTTCTGATTGCACCTGGATCGTCGCCCTTGCAGATATGGTCAATGACTATTCCATCTGAAATAGGACGGACACCTTCAGAGTAGTTCTTATTCTTCTTATCCTTTGATGGCTCTACCTGTATAATGTATTCCTCTGTCCGCCTGTCTGTTTCATGATCTCCTGGCACTGGAACATAGTCATCTCCGATCTTTCCGCCGACAAGAGAGAGAAGAACAATACGACAGTACATTCCATTGATAGCCTGTCTTTCCCAGCCATTGAGCGGTGTTTTATCAAGCCATGTAGGAATCGTCGGGTGCTCCTTATGGCGAGGAAGCGGATGGTAGAATCTTGTGCCTTCCTTGAGATATGGAAGGAAGTCTTTTCTGAAGGTTATTGCCTCTCTCAGGATATCCTGCTTCTGAAGGATCCTCTCACCCATCCTCTCAAGCTGCGGTCTTGTAAAATACCAGAGCTTTGCAGGATCCTGCGCTGTCTTAAGATACTCCTCAATTGAAGAATAGATTGATACTTCAAATCCATTCTCCTTCATCTTCTCTATATAGGACTCTGGCATCATCAGCTCCTCTGGAGCGATAAGGTCCACTTTGACATGGTCAAAGATCCTAAGTCCATCGGCCTTTGAGTGTACCGTGCGTCCATGATAAAGATCACCGACAAGAGCGACATGAATGGAACTGAAATCCATTCCTATATCTTCCAGGAACGTGAATTCATCAAGCAGCTCCTGAGTAGGATGCTCATGCTTTCCATCCCCTGCGTTAATGAAAGCAGGTCTATATGGAAGATTGTTGCGCTCTGCATATTCAGTGCATTCCTCTGAAAGCCACTTTGTCAGCCCCTCGACCTTGCTTCTCACGATGAAGATCGAGTTATGATAACCGGAAAGCATGTTGAATGTATCTGCATAGCTCTCGCCTTTGTTGATTGACGAGGATGAAGAGATAAGCTCCGATACTTTAACATGATGGAAATTTGCTGCATTCCTGAAAGATTCCTTGGTTCTTGTACTATCCTCAAGAAAAACTTCATAAATACCAAAATCCGGATCATTGATACGGAAGCTGTCTAAAACCTTCTCATCATTCGCAACAATAGCATCCTTGAGTTCCTTCACTTTTGTGAAGAAATATCTGCGTTCACTAATCGACAGATCGTCTATTACATTCAGCGATCTTGAAGCAAATACACTGGACATGGCCACTCCTTAATAAAAAAGCCGGGCAATGCCGGCAAATCATTCAGAAACAATAAGGTAAGGATCATAAGACGAGAAAAACACACATCTCATACTCTTCATCCTTGCCTCCGATGGAATAGAATATCAGAAGGAGGAACTGGTGTCTATAAGAGAGAAGAGAAACAATTCCCTTGCTTATTCCTACCGTCTGAACACAACAATATTCTTAGCCAGATCCGGTTCTGCTCTGAATCCTGCATTCATCCATGCATATTTCTGCACATGCCTGCTGCTGTTGCTGATTTCATTTCCCCACCATTCTCTCTTATTCGAATATTTGGGAAGATGTGAATTTATAATTCGTTCAATTTCACCAAAACTCATAATAATCTCACTGGCAGTCTGTCTATCCAGAAAATCATAAAGCGGATCATATTTTGCCATAATCCCTCCCACATAAAGATTTGCCTCAGATGCCGAAACACCTGAGGACAAAAGAAAAACTTCGGAAGATAGGTCTACGATGAACCTCTCTTCAAATAAAAATGTCTTTGGGAGACTTCCACTCCCCTCACCTTAATGGTG
>CALXLD010000008.1 GCA_944389105.1 uncultured Spirochaetaceae bacterium
ACCATATTCGGAAAGAACATCCTCCAGGGGATCCTTCCCATCTTCCTTCTCCACAAGCCCGACACGGATATCCATCTCAGTGTTATCTTCCTTGAGCTTTGAGGCAATCAGAGGAAGAACAGCAGCACCTGTTCCTCCACCAATAAGAAGAGCTTTTGCAGAAGGCTTATACACCATCGGACTACCATAAAGGCCTCTGGTATAGATAGTATCTCCTTCTTTGACATCGAAAAGACCTTCGGTGAACTGGCCTCGCTTCTTTATAAGGAAAGTAAGAGGATTATTCACGGCTACGGAAAATGGCTTTTCACCAAGACCAGGCATCCAGATGAAAACGAACTCTCCAGGCTGACAATTCATGCTTCCGGAGACCTTCAGAATCATCACATCGCCTTTATGCATTTCCTTACTAAGTACTGTATGAGGTGTATAGATAAGCTTATTCTCATTCGAAAGTAGAGAAGAAACATCTCCTCCACTCTTCATCAGAGAAAGATAGTTTTCCCATTCAGATGGCATTACACGGGAGAATGCAGATCCGATTCCAACACTATCAGCACCGGCATCCAGCATTGCCTTCACATCCTCCGGTCTGGTAACGCCCCCCATTCCAAGGATAATCGGTTCATCACCAATAGCCTCTCTTATTTCCTTTATGCATTTAAGAGCCTCGGCATTAACCCACTCTCCGGAAGCACCACCTTTACCACCAAGCTTGTTATTGAGAATCGGCTTACCTGACAGAGGCTCGAGATAGAGTTTCGGTCCTACTGTGTTGATAGCGGCAATACCATCTGCACCAGCTTCAATCACAGCCTTGGCAATACCTCCAATATCTGGAACATTCGGTGTGAGCTTGACGATAAGAAGCGCTTTTCTCTCAGGATAAGCTTCATTGATTGCCTTTACATAAGAGGAAGCAATGGTTGCATCACTGCCAATGGACGCGCCAAACCCTGCAGCTGCATGAGGACAGGAAAAATTGAGCTCAAGCATATCACCATAGGGATCAAAAGCCTTCACCAGCGTTATGAAGTCATCAGGATTGGAAGCTGAGAGCGATATATTGAGAAGAGCTCTCATCCCATTCTCCCTTATTTCCCTTATTTCAGGAAGCACCACTTCCATCCCCGGGTTCCTCAGCCCTACGGAATTCCCGAAATTTCCTGGGGAAGGAGAACATACAATAGGTTCCCTGTTTCCTGGATTAGGTGTCACCTGAAAGCTCTTTGTTGTTATGATATCTATACTCGGAATCTTCTTATCAAAGAGTTCTATCAGTTCCTTCTTCGTCGATGCCACTCCCGATACAGTTGCAAGTATCGGGGACTTCTGCAAATGATTCTTCCTGAGATTTGCAATATCCATCAGAGAGCTGCCTCCGCAAAGAGCGAATGTATGGCTTTCATCACCTGATCAATCCAGTCTTCAGGAGCATTTCCCTTCTTCCATGGATGAGTCAGACCAGAAGATGAGTTGATTCTTGCAAGAGCAAGCGAATAACCTGCACTCTTCAATGCTGCAATTACATCTGTAGCGCTTCCACCCTGAGAACCAACACCAGGAATAAGCATAGGGATATCCCTCCCCGCATAATATGTGGCAATCTCGCCCAGCTCTTTCATGCTGGTTGCACCTACGACAGCACCGATTCCGGCATGCTCAGTTGCCCAATGAGCGATACGATGCGCGACAGCGATATACATCGGATAAAGCTCTTTTTCATCCACAGCATCGAGCGTCGTTATATTCTGCAGGTCAACAGCACCTGGATTGGATGTTCTGTTGAGAACATATATACCCTTTCCCTCAAATGCAAACGGAAGTACGGAATCCGTACCCATATAAGGAGATACTGTCACAGCATCAGCCCCCCATACAGAGAATGCCTCTTCTGCATAGTTTCCACTGGAGCGGGCAATGTCCCCTCTTTTGCTATCAAGGATTACAGGTACTTCCGGAAAGTAGTTGTCGATGAGATCGAGTGTATCTGCAAGGGCAAGTGAACCTTGGAAATCCTCTTCACGAGGTTTATCGAGAGAAGAGTAATACCCGATATTGGGCTTGAAAGCTGCAGGAGAAACGCCTTCAAGTCTCATACGGCGGAAAATGGCGGCAAAGTATTCAGAAATACGTTCTCTTATAGGTGCATCCGATGCTGGAAGCACAGAAAGGACTGGATCAAGCCCCATGCATACAATATTTCCTGCATCTTTTGCACTCTCATTAAGTTTATCGATATAGCTCATGCCTTTACCTCCCTCGGCCAGCCTCTCTTCTCTCCCCATCCAAACGGATCCTCTCTCCATTCATGAAGAATGTCAGCTTCATCAGAAGAGATATAACCTGTCTCGCATGCAGTATGAATCATCGTGTCATATGAGAGGATTGTGTAGAAGACACACTCAGGATTCAGTGCGGCAAAAGCATCCACTGCTGCCTGAAGGCCATAAGTGAATATTGCAAGACAGAGAGAACAATCACCATCTGCATTTCTGATAGCCTCAACAGCTTTCAGGGATGATGAGCCTGTGGAAATCAGATCCTCAATAAGAAGAACCTTCTGTTTTCCATAACCATCCCTGCCAATGCCCTCAATCTGATGTCCAAGACCATGGTCCTTGGAAGAGGAACGCACATATGAAAGCGGTTTGTAGAGCATATCAGCAAGGCTTGTTGCATGAGGAATACCTGCTGTTGCAGTACCAGCGATATTATCACACTTCTCTCCAGTTGCTGAGAGCATATCAGCAAAAGCATCGCGGATTAATGCTCTGTACTTAGGAGATGAGAGGAACATCCTGTTATCATTGTAAATAGGCATTCTGTATCCAGAAGCCCATGTGAAGGGCTGAGAAGGAGAAAGCTTGATTGCGCCAAGCTCAAATGCACCCTTCGCCAGTATCGGTCCGTAATATTCTGTTATTTCTTCAAGTCTTTTCATAATCACTTCCAATTGTATCAGTTATGAGCGTTTTTTCCATATTTCCTTGAAGGAATGGAATTTTCCACAATAAGCACAGGCAAAATGGCCATCCGGTGTACGATAGAATGCAGCAGGCACACCTTCTCCATTCACAGGATTAGAGATACATGCCTCATTCTGACAGCAGAGATCATCGAAATTGTAAATGCGAGGTGGCATATGTGTCCTGTATTTCTCTGCAACATGGCCATCACGGATGATATTAAGAGTACAATGAGGTGCAACCGCGGCAAGCCTCTTCAGATCCTTTCTCTCAAAAGGACGTGCTCCAGGACGGAAGATAATGCCTTTATACTGTCCGTCAGAACCCCTTGAGACCCACTCGCCGCCTCTTCCATCATCAAGGCCGAGAACAGATGAAATAAGACGCATGTGTGAACGTATCGCTCCAGGCTCATCACCTTTGCAGATATGATCGATAACTATTCCATCCGTAATCGGGCGAACGCCTTCAGAATAGTTCTTGTTTTTCTTGTCCTTTGATGGCTCTACCTGAATGATATACTCTTCTTTACGTCTGTCTGCGACATGGTCTCCTGGAACAGGAATGTAATCATCTCCGATTTTGCCACCGATCAGGGAAAGAAGAACAATGCGGCAATACATTCCATTGATAGCCTGTCTCTCCCATGCATTGAGAGATGTCTTATCAAGCCATGTAGGAATAGTTGGATGCTCTTTATGGCGAGGGAGAGGATGATAGAACTTAGTACCCTCCTTGAGATATGGAAGAAAATCACGGCGGAAGGTAATTGCCTCACGGAGAATATCCTGTTTCTGCAATATTCTCTCGCCCATTCTCTCAAGCTGTGGTCTTGTGAAATACCATAGCTTTGCAGGATTTCCAGCCTTCAGATACTCCTCAATCGAAGAAAATATTGAAACTTCAAATCCGTTTTCCTTCATCTTCTCTATATATGAATCCGGCATCATCAGCTCATCAGGTGCGATGAGATCAACCTTGACGTGGTCGAAGATTCTCAGGCCATCTGCTTTTGAGTGCACTGTGCGGCCATGATAGAGATCACCAACAAGCGCAACATGGATTGAGTCAAAGTTCATATCAATGTCCTCGAGGAACGTAAACTCATCCAGAAGTTCCTGTGTTGGATGTTCGTGCTTTCCATCCCCTGCATTGATGAAAGCCGGCCTATAAGGAAGGCCATTGCGCTCAGCGTATTCTGTACATTCCTCGGAAAGCCACTTTGTAAGCCCTTCGACCTTGCTTCTGACAATGAATATTGAATTATGGTAACCGGAGAGCATATTGAAAGTGTCTGCGTAGCTTTCTCCCTTGTTGATGGATGATGAGGAAGAAATAAGCTCTGAGACTTTTACATGATGGAAGTTTGCAGCATTACGGAACGATTCTTTCGTTCTTGTACTGTCCTCAAGGAATACTTCGTAGATTCCGAAATCCGGATCGTTAATACGGAAAGTATTCAGCACTTCCTCATTTCCGGCAATGATTGCATCCTTGAGCTCCTTCACTTTTTCAAAGAAGTATCTGCGTTCATTAATCGATAGATCGTCTATTACATTCAGCGATCTTGAAGCGAATACATTAGACATGGCCTCTCCTTATAAAAAATGCCGGACAATGCCGGCAAATCATTCAGAAACAATAAAGGTAAGGTTTCCACTCATGGAATAGTAATCCAT
This sequence comes from uncultured Spirochaetaceae bacterium, assembly GCA_944389105.1. Taxonomy (GTDB): domain Bacteria; phylum Spirochaetota; class Spirochaetia; order Sphaerochaetales; family Sphaerochaetaceae; genus Ornithospirochaeta. The sequence continues at coordinate 4,649 of CALXLD010000008.1, forward strand.
AATACGGTGTATCATACCTTAGCCTCCGTTGCCGTAGAATATCAGAAGGAGCGAAAGGTGTCTATAACTTACCGCTTTTCTGTCCCTACCCAAATTATCAAATCATGGATATATTCCAATATGGAGGAAGAAAAAATGTCAAATAGAATCATGCTCAATGAGAAGGAGATGCGGACGTTTTTTCAACTGACTCTTACAGCCTCTATCCCATATACACTCTATACAGGTGACGGTACCTCCTAAGCAAGCTTAGGGGCTTCCATGGAATATCCATGGTCTTTTTCCTCGTTCACTGATGCCATGCTTCTTATGCAGGTGCAAACCCTGCTTTCGTCCACAGCGGGCATCTCCGGAGGCTTCACTTCGCCGGCGTCCCCGGCTAGGGCACTCAGGCCAAAGGATTCAAGATTGAGAGCCGAATTCCGGTCCCGATCATGCCTGGTATGGCACACGGGGCATTCCCACTCCCTGTCACGGAGCGTGAGGCCGTCATTATGCCAGCCGCATACGGAACATGTCCTTGATGATGCGAAGAACCTGTCCGCCACGATGAGCGTCTTCCCGTACCAGAGGCTCTTGTATTCTATCTGCCTCCTTATCTCGTAGAACGACGCATCTTGTATGTGCTCTTCGAGCGGTGCTTCTTCTTGAACTTAGGATAATCCGCATCTTTTCGAAAGAACGCCTTGAATGCAGCAGAGAGGTCTGCCGACACGCACTGAAGCGTCTGCGCAGGGGCATCCGCGAGCCATGGATAGGCAGGCTTGAGAGTGTGGGCGATGAAGTTGTTAAGGTCATAGGCCGAATGACTCTCGCCACGTCGCTTGTATGATTTGGAAGAGTATTCCAGAAGACGGTTCCAGACAAAGCGACAGCAGCCGATGATGCGCGTCATCTGCCCTCTCTGCTCGTCTGCCGGATAAAGCCTGAAACGGTACGCCTTCTGCATGTACATATTATACCATGAAACTGAATGTTCATATAACAAAGTTATATGAAAAAGATAGGAAAGCTGCATTCAGCTCATATGCAAGCATAATGGGTTATCTGCGGAAGATTTTATATCCAAAATGCACATCCTCCAGTTTCCTGGCTGGAGGATTTCCTTATTCAGCAATAACCCATTCAATATAGAGTGTAAGATCTCTATCAACTTCTATTGGTAGAGAAGCCTCCTCAGTCTTCTCAGCATCAAAATAGACATGCTCTGCAATTACCCCAGGATCCCTTGGAGTCAGATTAGTACCTTCAAGAATGTGGTGAACATATACACCCTCAGGTCCAACATCGCCCAAATTGTAAAAAGTGACAGTATAATAGGTAGGAGCCTGCTCCCCACATGAAGTTATTACGACAAGCATCAATACAGCAACAAGAACAGCAAAAAATCTCTTCATTTTTTCTCTCGAATCCGATTACAAAAGAATCAGGAAAGATATCTCCTGTATGTTCTCCAGAATACAGCTGGTTAAAAAAATAGCAAACATTTTCGATTCTGTATTAATGTCATCGAAGAATTCAGGAATCCTTCTTAGAAGGAAGAAAAACATCCCTCCAAACAGCATCACTATTCGGAGGGATTTAAACTCAATTCACTCAAGCTAAAGCTATGACTTCCACCTCTACCTGTACATTCTTTGGCAGGGTCTTCACTGCAACAGCAGAGCGTGCAGGCAGGACTGATGCATCCTTGAAAGCCTCACTGTATACTTCATTTACAGAAGCAAAATCTGCCATATCAGCAAGGAAAACAGTAGCCTTTACGACCTTTGTGATATCTGTTCCAGCAGCAGAGAGAACTGCATTCACGTTCTTAAATACCTGTTTTGCCTGATCTGCAGCACTTCCTTCTACAACAGCACCAGTTGCAGGATCAATTGGAATCTGTCCGGAAGCAAAAACCATTCCATTAGCCTTTACAGCCTGACTGTATGGCCCGATAGCAGCAGGAGCTGCTTTTGTCTCGATTTTCTCAATCATAATATTCCTCCATTGAGTTTCTCCACTGCAGATACAAGTTCTTTTGTGGAAGAAACCATATGATAACCTTCATCACCTGGCTTGAAACCAAATCCATATGAAACACCAATAAAGTGTGTTCCGGCGTCTTCTGCACCTTTTGCATCGGAGGGAGTATCTCCAACCATCACCGCTTCTTTGCCATTTATCTGCAAATCTGAAAGTACAAGTTTCATGATATCCCCTTTTGTCAGATCCGTAGTAAGGGAAGAACCGTGGACACTATCAAAGATATCAAGAATACCGAGGTACTCAAGACAGGAACGTACAAGCTCCTCATGCTTGAATGAGGCAACGGCCAAATAGAAGCCCTCATTCTTCAATGATAAAAGCACGTCATTCATACCAGGATAAAGCTCCATCATGAAACGTCCTTTTCTGTTGTATTCCTCGCGATAAATCACCACAGCATCATCAAGAAGAGATTCATCCAGGCCGAAAGCAACTGAAAAGCACTGACGAAGAGGAGGTCCTACAAACCGACGGAGATCCTCATTGCTGTATTCCTTATCTATTCCCAGCTTTCTCACCGTATGAAGAGCTGTATGAAAGATTCCGGAAGAAGAATCTGCAAGTGTCCCGTCAAAATCAAAAAGGACTACTTTAATCATCTATGCACTCCATCATCTTCTCATATGCAGAAACAGATGAGGCTGCAACATCAAGAGAGCCTCTATCATTCTCTTTCAGCGAATATATGCCACCAGCTTCCTTGAGTATAATCAGACCAGCAGCTATATCATAAAGATGCAAACAGAGTTCAAAATATGCTGTACAGCGCCCTGAGGCGACATAGCACAAAGAGACGGCAGCAGACCCCAGAGATCTCATATCCGTAAATGAATAATAGAAGCGTTCCATCTTCTCAATATATCCGTGCACAAGAATGTGGTGTCTATGCGGAGGCACAAGAATTGCCAGAGTCTTTTCCAGTGGCGTAGTCTCATCAGTATGTATCCTAGTGCCATTGAGGAAAGAACCTTCGCCTCTAAATGCAGAGAACGTCTCATTCTGACGGGGAACCGTGACTATTCCAAATGCAATTCCATTCTCATCCTCAAATGCAATTGAAATTGTGTAGTTCGGAAAAGAAGCCATGAAATCGACAGTACCGTCAATAGGATCTATAATCCATCTTCCACAGCCCTCCCCGTCTGTTTCTCCTGATTCCTCTCCATAAATGCTGTCTTCCGGAAAGGCTTCTCGAATTGATGAGATTATCAGGCGCTCACACTCTTTATCAGCACTTGTCACATAATCATTCTCAGCCTTCGCTGAAATTTCCTTACGGAGATTTTCATGAGAAAGAAGGAAGGAAGCGGCTTTCTCAGAAACTGATTTTGCAAGATCAAAGCGTTCTTTCAATATACCTGAATCCATTAATGACTCCTTGCAATAAGCTGCTCTCCAATAACACGGCATATTTTCCAGTTTGAAGGAGAGAATGAAGAAGGCGTTATACTCTCTTCATATGCATCTACTATCTCATAGTCATCATCTATTGAAAGAATAAGTGCATTCCATGACTCTTCATGCTTGGAGTACATTACAGCACCGGCATTATTGAGAAGTGTCTCTCTGCGAAGAGAATCATTTATCCTGTTCGCTGAAAGAATGACAGAAATTGAGTAATCAAAAATTGAGAACATCTTATCCTTTCCATCAGAAAGCTGTCTTTCCCAGCTTGATCTTATGACTTTTGCAAGATAATCCTTCATCTCTTCATCTGCAGAGAATAAAAACCTCAGGAAAGGACCTGTTTCATCTAGCCTATTGGCAATCTTTTCAAGAATACCTGAAAGCTTTGGTCTTGATGGTTTTTCAGGCTCTTCTTCAGGAACCATTTCAACAGCATTTTCAGTCATCACGAAAACCATGCCACCCTCTTCTTCGGTATCAGAAGGCTTCACAAGGCCTTTCTCAATAAGCGTCTCAGTTGTTTCTTTAACTATCGGAGTTTCTGTTTTTTCCTCTGCAGAAGCTACAGGTTCTCCTTCGGTTATCCGATCTTCATCAGAAGACTCTGGCAAAGCTCCCTCTTCTGCTTTTTCAGGAAGTACTTCACGAGTCTCTTCAACGGCAGAATCCTCTGTCTTTTCCTCTGCATGAGTTATAGGTTCTTCTGCTATCTGATTATCCTCAGAAGCTTCTTCATCAGGCTTAAAACAAGGGAATTCATCTAATGTTTCTTCCGCAGAATCAGCAGAATTTTCTTCCATGATGGAATTGGGAAGTCTCTCTACATCTGAAGATGAAAATGCCACGGCCTCTTCTTCTGATTTCTCATATTCTTCCTCATCCTCCGCCGTGAATTCCTCATCTGCTATTTTATCAGCCTCTTTCAGCTCATCATCATTGAACAAATCATCGAAGAATGTAAGCTGATCTGGATCCGTATAGCTATCATCTGCATACTCATCCACTTTTTCAGCTTCTTCATAAATACTCTCAGCCTCCGGATCTACATCGTCCAGAATATCATTTGGAAGCTCTTCTTCATCGTAGCTGAAATCATCATCGTCAAGTTCCTTCTCATATTCATCAGCCTCGGCTTCAGCTTCTTCATCACGTTTGATGATTTCATTTGTAAGGGCATATTTTTCTGCAAGCTTCTCAATTTCTACGCTGCGTTCATAACTCGGATTATCTTCTGGAATGGATTGTTCAAGAAGTTTTTCCTTCTCCTCTATCCTCTTCTCGCATTCATCCTCGTCTTCTGATTCATATTCATACTCATCA
>CALXLD010000009.1 GCA_944389105.1 uncultured Spirochaetaceae bacterium
ACTACATAAGCTGGTATAACGAAAGGAGAATACAGGTGAAACTGAAAGGAATGGCACCTTTACAATACAGGAAACTTGCCTTTAAGATGACTTTCTGATAGGTGTCCAACTTTAAGGGGTCACACCACACCGGCGGTTGTAATTCTTTCATTCATCTTTCTATTATAGCAGGACTATCGAAGGGAACAGGAAATGAATCAAAGCGATATAAAGACATATAAAGCCAAGCTTCCTTAGCTTCTGCTTCTTTCCGGCAAGATAGGCATCTGAACGTTCTCTGTTTCTCTCTGAATAAAGGATGCGGAAGAAAAATGCCATGAAAAGCACAAAAACAGCAGGAATCAGGTCTCCTGCAATGACAGGACCAGGATGAATCGGAAGAAAAAGCTCCCCCATAGAAATCACAATGCCTGCCAGGAAATAAAGATTAAGCCGCTTGATATTCTCCCGTATGGCAGACTTAGCCTTCAGCATGAATGAAAGCTTACGCCTGTATGAATCTACAAGAAGAATCAAAGCTGAAAATACAAGATAGAAAACAGAGAGTAGATAGAACTGTATCATCTGCACCTGCCTACTTCCAGTATAAGTTCCTCAGCGGAATAATAGCCATAATCCTCCCGAGCCTTCCTTCCCGCTCTCTGATGCAGGATAACACCACCGACAGCTGCGTCCAAAGGAGAATATCCTCCGGCAAGAAGCGCTCCGATAATTCCTGTAAGCACATCGCCGGATCCTGCAACCCCAAGGGAAGGATTTGAACCATCATATACAAGAATCCTCTCCCCGTCCGTTATCCACACAACAGATGATTTCAGCACAACAATGCACTCAAGCTTCCGTGAAAGGGTGCGGAGAGATGATGAAAGCCCAGAAGGACTTCCAAGCCCGTCTGGAACTGCCAGGGACGCCATCAGGCGCCTATACTCACCAATATGCGGCGTTATGACCGCCCTGTATCCAAAAGCATGACCTGGGGCGAATTTCAGTCCATCCGCATCAATTACAATATTCTTTCCTGATCCAATAGCCTTTTCAAAAAGAAGGCTGTCCCCGTTATCCCACCCAGGACCGATTGCTATTGCTGAGGCAAATGAGAGATCGGACAAAGGAGAAGCAATAATGACAGCGGGATTGTCCTCGCGTATTTTATCAGAATCCGTAACAATGGTCACAAGCCCGGCTCCAGAGAAGAAAGCAGCGCGTGCAGCAAGCCTAGGAGCTCCGGTATATCGATCTGAACCTCCAATGAGGGCAAGATGTCCTCTTGTATTCTTGTAATCCGTAACTGAAAAACCATGAAGCGCTGAATCTGCATCTTCTAAGAGATAAAATCCTGTATCGCTCCTATTTAGCTCCTCATCCGGAAACCCAGGGTTTGCAAGAATAATCCTTCCTGCCTGTTTTCGCATCGTAGGCTCATAAAGGACATCTTTCAGCGCCATGAACACAACTGTTGCATCTGCCATCACAAGACCGCATGAAGGAACATCCAGCGCAATCACTGTCGAAGCACTGTTCGCTCCTTCTATAGCATTTTTTGTCCTTTCATCCGCCTCGCCATGAAAGCTGAAACCGAAAAGCGCATCATACACAGTGTCATAGCCTGAAGTACTTTCAGCTATCTTTATAGAAGAATGAAGCGCCTTCCTTCTTCTGAGATTCTCATCATTGCCTTTCTCATAAAGGAAAAAGACATCTGGGCTGAAACCATTGTCAAGGAGAATTCCAAGAAGCGAAAGTCCATCCGAACCATTGTTTCCCGGACCGACCATAACAAGAACACGTCCATGTATGAGATCTTTCGTCGCTTCAAAAGCTTCTCTTGCAGCATTATCGATCAAAGAGCTCTCGAAAAGCCCGTATTCTGCAATAAGATGATGATCGAGAGCCGCAGCTTCTTTCAAAGAGAGTACTGGATGCATAGCGACATAATACTTTGAAGCTCCTTTCTTGTCACTTGACTAGATACAATTCCGCGCCTAGTATTCAGAGACGTCTAGGGGTGGCTTAAAGCCTGAGATTATACCCTTGAACCTGATCTGGACAATACCAGCGAAGGGAACGGCATACTTTACCCCCTGATAATTCATTTTCAAGGAGAATGCTATGAAAAAAGCACTCTTTCTTATCTTTGCCGTAATTATTTCGGCAACACCATTGATGGCACAGGCTGCCAGTGAGCAGAATGTGCTGACGGTATATGCATACGATTCATTCGCTAGCGACTGGGGCCCGGCTGGCACACTCATCCCGAAGTTTGAGGAAGAGACCGGCATAAAGGTGAACCTTATCAGCGCGGGAGATGGAGTTGAAATGATCTCGCGTGTAGAGCTCGAAGGAGAAGATACGAGAGCGGATGTTATTCTTGGGATCACCGACGATTTCGCATACAGAGCCTATCCATATCTTGAAAGCTATGACTCTCCGATCCTCAGCGACATTCCTGACGAGCTGAAATTTGATCCGGAGAACCGCCTGATTCCTTTCGATTATGGTGCATTTGCCTTCGTCTGGGATTCTGAGTGTGGTCTTCAGGCACCTGCCTCCCTCTCCGATCTCACAAAAGAAGAATACAGAGATAAAGTGATACTCATCGATCCGAGAACATCATCGGTAGGACTTGGCCTTCTTCTCTGGACATATAATATCTATGGGGATGGAGATGAATTTGAAGCATGGTGGGAAACAATGAAGAACAATGCCCTGACAATCGCAGATGGCTGGTCATCAGCATATGGCCTCTTTACAGAAGGAGAGGCTCCGATTGTCCTTTCTTATACAACCAGCCCTATCTATCATGTTATGAATGATAATACCACACGCTATCAGGCACTGGTATTCGATGAAGGACATGAGGCTACAATTGAAGGAATCGGCATCGTAAAGGGCACTGAAATGAGAGAAGAAGCTGAGAAATTCGTTGATTTCATTCTTACGGAAGCCCAGCTTGATATAGCTATTGCTAATTCAATGTATCCTGTTAATGCTACACTGGAGCTTCCAGATGCATTTGATTATGCACCACGGCCGTCGAAGCTTTTCAGAAGCGGAGCAACTTCTCCGGAGAAAACTGAAGAGCTGCAGGCAATGTGGCTTGATATAATGACAGAATAAAAGAGATATAATGAGGAAGAGATGATAAAGAAAGATAGATACTACACAGCAAAAGCTTTACCGGGAATTCTGATTCTTGTCCTGCTCTTCCTCATTCCTCTTGCCTTTACTATAAGCTATGCTTTCCGCGACAACGGGAAAGCATTAGTCGAAGTCTTCTCTGATAAATACACATACAGACTTCTTGCATTCACCCTTGAAGAGTCTGTTCTATCGGCACTGATTTCCACATTAGTGGCAATACCTCTTGCCGCATTCTTTTCAAAGTATACTTTCCCAGGCCGGAAAGCAGTACTTACCCTTTCAGGTCTTTCATTCACGATTCCCTCGATTCTGGTCGTACTTGGGTTCGTCATCTGGTATGGGAACAACGGAATACTCAATACTCTTCTTATGAGGATTCTTGGAAAGGATTACAGCATTCTTTCCATACTCTACTCATTCAAAGCGATAATCCTTGCTCATGTCTATCTTAATTTTCCTATAGCCTTTCTGCTCATAACAAATGCCTGGTCAGTTCTTCCTGATACTCCTGAAAAAGCGGCGTATACGCTGGGGAAAAGCAATTCAGAAACATTCATCAAAGTCACTCTACCCCGCCTTCTTCCAGCAATTCTTTCTTCATTCATACTTATTTTCCTCTTCTGCTTCTCTTCTTTTTCAATAATCCTTGTACTTGGAGGAAATCCTTCATTCTCGACATTTGAAACTGAAATATACAGACGTGTGCATATAAGCGTTGACAGGGAGGGAGCAGCTGCGCTGTCCCTTTTCTCATTCTTCATCACTGGCGTGATTCTCATAATCACCAGTCCAGGAAGGAAGGAATCGAAGCTTTCCAGAAAACAGAAGGAACTGCAGAAGGCAAAGGGAAAGAATCTTGCTGCTGCAATTCTCCTCATGCTTCTGATTCTCCTCTTCATCCTCCCGCCGATGCTTTCAATAGTCTACAGAGCTTTCTATACAAAAGCAGGAGGATTCACGCTGAAAGCATGGGAGGATATAGCCAAAGGAAGCACAGGGCTGATGAGCACCGCAATGAATGGCATCATAAACAGCTTCGCAATTGCGCTTGCAGCAGCTGCTTTAGCTGTCTTCTTCGGCTCACGGATCGCAATGGCGGCAGCAAAGAACAACTCGAAGCTGCTTCCGCTCCTTTCCTCTCTTCCGATGGCAACAGGATCCGTAACTCTAGGACTTGGTTTTTCCTTCCTTGCCGTCATGCTGAACCATGATTCGCTTCTTGCTTCCTACCTCCTTGTAGGAGGAGCACATCTTACAATAGTTCTTCCATTTGCTGTCCGTACAATACTTCCCGGGGCAAAGTCCATACCTGATTCGCTCTCAGCTGCTTCATATACACTTGGAGTGTCAAAAGGAAGAACTGCCAGAAAAATAGAGTATGCGCTTCTTTCACCATATAAAAAGAGAGCGTTTGCATTTGCTTTCGCCCTTTCTCTAGGAGAGGTCAATGCAACGCTTACTTTATCAGATGGGCATGTATCAACACTTCCGATTCTAATATACAGAATGATCAGTTCATATAATTATCAGGGGGCAGCGGCATTAGGAACACTGCTGCTCTGTGAGGCATTGATCATTTTCGCAATCGGCGAAGGAGGAAAGAAGAATGCCATATCTTGAAATACGGAAGCTTGAAAAGAAATATAAGGACTTCACCCTATCTGCATCTTTCGGAGTTGAAAAGGGAGAATTTCTGTGCATCATAGGGCCTTCAGGTTCTGGAAAATCCACCCTGCTTTCTCTTATTGCCGGTCTGGATAAACCGGATGGAGGAACAATAATACTGGATGGAAAAGACATAACCAGCGAGAAAATACAGAAAAGAGAAATAGGAATGGTATTTCAGGACTTCACTCTTTTCCCCTCTATGAATGTAGAGAAGAATATCCAGTTCGGAATGAAGGAAAAGCGCAAGAGCGAGAGAAAGAAGCTCTCGGATTCGCTTCTCTCTCTTGTAGACCTTGAAGGCTATGGGAAACGTTCCGTCTCCTCGCTTTCCGGCGGAGAGGCCCAGAGAGTACAGCTTGCAAGAGCCATTGCAGCAGAGCCAAGGATCCTGCTGCTCGATGAACCGCTTTCTGCGCTGGATGCACCGCTTAGAAAGAGCATCAGGAATGCAATAAGGGCAATACATGATTCAACGGGAATAACAATGCTCTACGTCACACATGATAGGGAGGAAGCATTCTCAATCTCGGATTCCATAATGATAATGCATGATGGGAAAACCGTTTCAATGGGAACAGCGGAAGAGCTGTACAGAAAGCCTTCAGATCTTTTTACGGCATTCTTCACCGGCGAAGGAACTGCCCTGCCAGCCCATCTGATATATGAGAACATGGAAGGATACCTCTTCTTCAGACCGGAAAATGCAGTACTGTCAGAAGAGCCCATCAATCCTGACATGTACCCAATGCATATCATTCTTTCCGATGCAGAAATACTCTCATGTGAATTCAATGGCTCAGCTTATATGCTGGGACTTCAGTATCAGGGTTATCCTATGCTGCTGCAGAGTGCAGTGAAGCCACGGAGAAAGACTGTCTCGGTGATGATTCTGAAGGAAAGCCTTCTGAATCTCGAGTGAGCAGCTCCATTCTTCGCCAGCGTTTAGAGGATGGAGCCTTCTTGTCGCAGAATTTCCACTAAAAGCAAGCTTATCTTAGCCGGATTGCCTGGTCAGAGCGTATTAAGGGTATGGAGGCAAGATGAGAAGAATTGTTTTTATATTGCTGTTTGTTACGCCATCGTTTCTCCATGCCGCGTCATGGAGTCCTGCAATAGCATTATCAGCTGGATATGAAGGAAGCAGCTTTGCGGAGATCAGGGATGAAATACCTTTATGGAGCACAGCAAGAACAAGTGCGGAACTCGAGGTAATATCATTTACTTTCAATGAAAAGCACAGACTTTCCTTTCCGATAGCTGTCTCATACTCTGCAGACAGCAATGAATCCGGACGGCTTAGAATTCCGGGAGTATTTGCAGGCGGCCTCTCCCTCCGATATGGATACAGGTTCGCAGAATACTTTGAAATAGCAGTTTCTGCAGATACTTCTGCAATCTGGCACATCAAGCAGGATGCACTTTCATGGAGGATAGGAGGAACAGTGCTTTTTTCCTATTTCCCGCTTTCCTTCCTTGCAATAGCGGTTCCTGCCTCTGTTTCATACAGTCCTGGGGCTGTATATTTCTCAACCGGACTGATGCTCCGTCTGATGGCAGGAGGGATTATATGAGAAAACTCTTTCTGATTGCCTTAGCCCTCACGCTGCTATCCTGCGAGATGGAGAAGCAGGAAGGAAAAGTGGTCTTTATCTCCGTCGCAATCGACTACAATTCCCCAGATGGTGCAAATGCCCTTGAGAATCCGCCGGAAGACCAGAGAGTGCTTTCTTCCCAGATTGAAGCGCTGGCAACCGCTTCCGGTGATATCTATGAGGAATATCTTTTTCTTGAGAAGAATGGGAAGAGGAGCATAAACGGAAAGGAATACAAGTGGAATCACGATGATGTCCTATCCGTACTGTCCAGTCTTGATACTATATCAAGAGACCTTATAATCTTCCATTACTCCGGACATGGGGATGAAAACGGAGCTCTTGTTACGGACATAGATACATCAATACGCCTATCACCGGAAACACTCCTTTCCGCCATGAGCGCTGCCGATGGAAGGAAATGCCTGTTTCTGGATTCATGCTACTCCGGAACATTCATAGACGATCCCGGATATATGCATAATGGAGAAAAATTCAATAATGGGAAACTTGACTCAGATAATCTTCTGAATGCGGTGGTACCATCAATCATGCTGCTATTCAGACCGGTGTCCGGCAATGATGGAATCTGGGTACTGTCTGCAGCATCAGACAGCCAGAGCTCATTTGACAGCTGGGATGCCGGCGAACCGGATCAGAGCAGCTTCGGAGCCTTCTCATACTATCTTGCAGCAGCACTTGGCTATGATATGGAAACCGGCAGCGCAACTGTCCCCGGAAGGGGCGGAGAGATAACCTTCTATGGTATTTATCAGGAAATAAGAAGAAGGATGCCCGGAGATCTCTGGAAAGAAGCTACACCCCAGATAACACTCACCCATTACGACCCGGTTCTCTTCAGTTTCTAGGTAGTCAGATCCTTTCTGTCCTTAATACGCTGTATCTCATCTCTGATGAGAGCAGCTTTCTCAAATTCCAGGTTCTTTGCCAGTTCAGTCATCTGCTTTGTAAGATCGGCGATATATCTCTTCCTATCACGTTCAGCAAGAAGGTTGTAGCTGGAGCTTACGATCCTGATCTCTTCCTTTGCTATCGCTTCATCATCTGCCTTCTCTCGTTCCAGAATATCCTCTACAGCTTTCTTTATGGTTTTTGGAGTTATGCCATGCTTTTCATTGTAGGCCATCTGCACGGCTCTTCTATGTTCCGTCTCTTCAATTGCTTCTGCCATGGCATCGCTTATCCTGTCCGCATACATTATGACGCGTCCATCTGCATTTCTGGCGGCTCTTCCGATTGTCTGTATAAGCGAAGTAGCACTGCGTAGGAATCCGATCTTGTCAGCATCAAGAATTGCGACTAATGAGACTTCTGGCAGATCAAGACCTTCCCTGAGAAGGTTGATTCCAACAAGAACATCGAATTTACCAAGCCTGAGATCCCTGAGTATCTCAACTCTTTCAATTGTTTCAACTTCCGAATGAAGATACCTTACACTAAGACCAAGTCCTGAAAGATATTCGGTAAGATCCTCTGCCATTCTCTTCGTGAGAGTCGTAACAAGAACACGTTCTCCCTTCTCTATGGTCTTCCTTATTTCCCCATAGAGATTCTCCATCTGGCCTTCTGTTGCTCTTACCTCTATCTTTGGATCGAGAAGCCCGGTTGGCCTGATAAGCTGCTCAACTATCTGGGATGACTCCTTCCTCTCTCTTTCACCAGGCGTTGCCGAGACATAAATACGCTGTCCGACCTTTTTATCAAACTCATCATATTTAAGAGGGCGGTTATCGAGAGCGGAAGGAAGACGGAAACCATAATTCACCAGATTTGTCTTTCTTGATCGGTCGCCTTCATACATTGCCCCGATCTGAGGAAGGGTTACATGTGACTCATCAATGAAAGTAACAAAATCATCAGGGAAATAATCAAGCAGAACCGCAGGACGCTCTCCCGGAGCCCTGCCGGAGAGAATCCTCGAATAGTTCTCAATACCTGAGCAGTAACCGACTTCCTGCAGCATCTCAAGATCATATTCAACGCGGCTCTTTATCCGTTCGGCTTCCACTGGCTTGCCATTTGAATTGAAATACTCGACTCTCTCCTCTTTCTCCTCGTTTATCTGATCAATGGCCCTGTTTATCTGGTCCTGAGGCATAACAAACTGTTTTGCAGGATAAAGCGTCACGACATCAACAGAAGCGATACGCTCTCCTGTGAGAGGATTGAACCAGACGATATCCGAAATCTCATCCGAGTCAAGATAGATCCTGAAAGCTGTGTCGAGATAAGCAGGATAGATCTCTATTGTCTCTCCCCTTGGCCTGAATGTGCCTCTCTCAAGCACCATATCATTGCGGTCATACAGCATCCTTGTGAGCTGTGAGAAGACATAGTTCTGATTGAAATCATCACCGACGCGGAACGTAAAGAGCATATCCCTGAGCGATACAGGGTTTCCCAGTCCATAGATGCAGCTGACAGTTGCCACAACTATTACATCACGGCGTTCCATCAGGGAGAAAGAAGCATTAAGCCTGAGCCTGTCTATCTCATCATTTATATCCACTTCCTTCTCTATATAGAGGTCTTTTCCGGGAACATATGCCTCCGGCTGATAGTAGTCGTATGTTGATACGAAATAAGTTACCGCATTCTCAGGGAAAAAAGACTTAAACTCCCTGTAAAGCTGCGCTGAAAGCGTTTTGTTATGGGAAAGCACAAGCGTAGGCTTCTGGATTCTCTCAATGAGCTTTGCCATAGTGAAAGTCTTTCCGGATCCTGTGACACCTTTGAGCGTCTGGGCTCTATCGCCTCTAAGATACCCCTGATAAAGCTTCTCTACAGCTTCCCCCTGATCTCCTGCAAGACTGTAATCAGAGACGACATGAAAAGGCTTTGAGAACCCCGCCTGGAAATTTATGAAGGGTTCTCCAGCTATATGATATCCCTTCTCTACCTGACCAGCCATCTTGAGTTATCCTCCGTCTGCTCTACAAGACGCACACCGCTGAGAACGATGCTGCGTCCATTTCTCATAACAGTTATATCAACGCTCTCGCCAGCCCTGGTATGGAACAAAGCAGCAAAATAATCGCTGTAGCTGGCAACAGGAATATCATTGATTGCGGTTATGACATCTCCTCCAAGGTAGATGACGCTCTGCCCATACTGAACAGCCTCAGATCCGCCTTTCAGCCCACCTCTGTCAGCTTCGCCCCCTGGTACTACCTGCGAGACAAGAATACCATCTGAAATGCTTAGACCGGAATATTCTGCAATCTGCGGATTAAGCTCAACTGAAAGTATATCAAGCCATCCCCGATGCACAGAACCCGTTTCAATAATCTGCTCAGCTGCATCCATGACAACCTCGGAAGGAAGTGCGAATGAAACGCCCTCGGCGCCTCCTGATCGTGAATATATTGAGCTGACAAGTCCTGCCATAGTCCCATCGGAAGCGAGAAGCGGACCACCGCTGTTTCCAGGGTTGATCAATGCATCTGTCTGTATCATTGAAGGAATAACCGCACCAGTATCTGTAGAGACCATTCTGTCCAATCCCGATACAATACCCCTTGCCATTGACCAGGTGTATCCATATGGATGCCCAATAGCATAAACAGTGCACCCCGGGACAAGACTGGATGAGGACCCTATTTCTATAGCTTTCAGTCCCTCTGCCTCTGCTTTCAGTACGGAAATATCCGAAAGGACATCCGACCCGACAAGACGGGCCTCCCTGACGCTTCCATCATAAAGCCTGACAATGAAATCAGTTCCGCTGCCAGTAACATGCCTGTTTGTGACTATATATCCATCAGGAGAGATTATGACACCAGCTCCCTGCCCCGTATCAGAGAGCTCTGCAGCAGAGACAATCTGAACTACGCTTTCCTTACAATTCTCATATATTGCAGCAGCACGGCGTTCCTCTACCGTAAGCTCCCAGCTTGGACGATCCCCGGAAAAAAGCGGAAGATCCTCATAGCTGTAGTGGATATCATCGACAGGCACACCAGCCATTTCCAGAAGCCCCTTCTCGCCTCTTTCCTCGATTACGTTTTTCAGCACATCGTGGAGAAGCTCGCTTTCCTCTGCTTTGTTCAGTGCTCTTGTCCAGATTGCAAGAAGAGCGAATACAAGCATGGAAACCACTGCGGCTAGGATAATAATAAGGATTTCAGGACCAGAGGGACGCTGCTTTTTCATAGTCTACCAAAACATACTTTCAGAGGGCGGCTGCGTCAACTGCAGAATAGATTCTCTCTGCCTCTTCCCTGCTTATAAAATGCTTTTCCGGGATTCTGCACTGTCCAGAGAATTCACAGCCGTAGATAAGAAATGTACAATCATCTTTTTCATTCTCCAGCCCCGGCCATGCCGTAAAGCCATCCGGATGTATATGGGAGGAAAAAGATGAAGAGATAAAAACAGCTTTTCCTTCCTTCCTCCATGGCCGCATAAGGTAAACACTCTCTTCCTCTGCAGAAGAAGATGTAAAACGGCATCTGCTGAAGACAAGGCCATTCCAGTCCTTCCTTCCAGATGGAGCTGCTACAAAACCTTTACCGCTGCTCCTTATTTCAGAATCCTCAATCAGAGCATCTCCTCCGCCGAATATGAAATCAACAGAACCTTCTATGAGACTATGGCGGATTATGCTTTTCTTCCTGGATCGTCCGGTAAGGTACCGAGGACCGTAAAACCCTCTTTCTTCCCGTTCTCTATCAGGAAGAGGAGAAAGGAAAAGCGTATCCTGATAGGAAAAAAGCCTTACTGCCTCAAGCTCGGCATAGTCTGCATCAAGGTAAAGAGCTATCGCTTGTCCAGCAGTATCACCACATCCGGCCCTGTTGCTTATCGCAAGGTTCTCAAGCCTTATCCTTTCGCCTCCGAAGAATGCCGTATAGCTCCTGAATGTGCCCCTCTTCATTCCCCTCGATACTATTTCCCTGGCACCGTCAGAATTCGTTATCTCAACATTTCCGATACCCCGGACCGTAAGATCGGATTTTTCAGCAAAGAGCTTTTCATGATAAACCCCTTCATGAATCTCTATTAGAGCAGGAACTGAATATGGGACAGCGTTCAGGGCTTCCTGTATTGTGTCATAGTCTTCGTCTTTTCTTCCCACTGTAATCTTAAGCATTGAATACCACCTTATGATAATCCTCGGGAAAGAACCTCAGGAAAACAGGTGCAGTGGTTTTTATCTCAGCTTTATTGCCCTCTACCCTGTTTGACTGCGAAATGAAGAAATCCGACAGCTCCACACCATCTATATCCCACCTAAGGCCATGTGTTGTAACAACTGCAGAGGAAACAGGGATTATCGATACATCAGTTCCTGAAGGTGCCGTAAATGAAACAGATTCCGAAACAAGCTTAAGCGTATCGGAACGCAGGAACCACTGTGCTGGAGCTTTTATAGTCCTGAAAGCAATAAGAAGAGACAGTGTATGGTCAATACGCCCTTCCCCGCCGCCGATTATGTCAAAAACATCACCTGCCGCTTTTATTGCTATTGCGGCATCCGTATCGTCTTTATCCCTGCTGCACGGCTTATATCCCAGAGAAAGGATCTCCGCAGAAAAGGATGTCGAGTCAAAGTCTCCCACAATATCAGTCGGCTTGATTCCAAGTCGCTTCGCTGTATCATAGCCCGAGTCTGCAGCAATTATCCTCTTATATGAAGAGATATCTATTCCAAGGCTTTCAGGCGCTTTGCCGCCAATGATAACAAGATCCTTCATCGCATGCTATAATACATGCGGAGGACAGCAAATGAAAGACTTAGGATTCTCTCCTGCCGATATACTCCTACCAAATGAAGGTATCGACATGGAACGCTGGGCAGTTGTAGCCTGTGACCAGTACACATCTCAGAAAGAATACTGGGAAGAAGCTGACAGGATTGTCGGGGATTCGCCATCTACCCTGAGAATGATTCTACCCGAATGCTATCTTGAGGAAGCCGGGAAAGAAGATAGGATAAAGAAAATTGACCAGTGTATGGAAGCTTATCTTGAAGAAGGTATATTCCGGACATTCAAGGATTCCTACATTCTTGTCAGACGAGACACGGAGACGGGTACCCGCTACGGTCTTGTCGGAAAGCTTGATCTGGAAAAATATGACTACTCTCCATCTTCCGTTTCCCCGATAAGGGCAACAGAAGGAACGATTCTTTCAAGAATACCCCCTAGAAAAGAAATCAGGAAGAATGCCCCCCTGGAACTTCCGCATATCATGGTTCTGATTTCGGATAGCGGCAGAAGTGTTATAGAGCCGCTTGCTGCAAGGGCGGATAAGCTGCAGAAGGTCTATGATTCACCTCTGATGCTTGGAGGCGGACATATTACAGGATATCTTGTAGACAACGAGGAAGATAAGGACAGGATAAATAGCGCCCTGTCTGCAATCTACGATTCGCTTGATCCGGATAATCCTCTTCTTTTTGCTATGGGAGATGGAAATCACAGTCTGGCTTCTGCAAAAAGTTCCTGGGAGGATATAAAAAAAGGGCTCACCCCTGCAGAGAGGGAAAAGCACCCTGCGAGATACGCTCTTGTAGAGATAGAGAACATCTTCGATCCAGGACTTGAATTCGAGCCCATCCACAGAGCTTTCTTCTCTCTTTCCCAGAAAGCATTCGATGAGCTGCTTTCCCATCATGCCAGGAAAATCGAGAAAGCTCCTGTATCGTCTGCAGAGGAAGGAATAAAACTCATCAATGAGAGAAAGCAGAGTTTTGTCCTGATCTCTGATGGAAAGAACTATGTATATACTCTTGATGGAACAGAGAGGGAAATGCCAGCCTGGACAATACAGAGCGTTATAGATGAAATGCTCAGCTCAGGGGAAGGAAGCGTCGACTATATCCATGGCATAGAAGCAACAATAGAGCTTGCCTCAGATAAAGCAATCGGGATAATACTGCCTGATATCTCAAAGGATACTTTCTTCCAGTCAATACTCCGCGACAGAGCATTTCCTAGGAAGACCTTCTCAATCGGTCACGCAAATGAGAAGCGTTACTATATTGAGGCAAGGAAAATCAGATAATGTAGGCTCCTTTTCTCAGGATTTTATAAGGACTGACGGTGGCATCGATGAGAGTCGATGCCATTCCTCCTTTTACAGAAGGGGCATTGACTATAAAATCAACGCTTTCGGAAAAAACAGGAAGAATATCCTGAAAGGACAGGAGGCTTTTCTCCCCGGAAATATTCACCGATGTTGAGAAAATAGGGCCTGAAACAGAAAGGATCGAGAGTACAAAGTCATCAGAAGGTACTCTGACTGCCTTGGTGCTTCCATCAGTATCGGAAACAATGGCTGTAAGAGGCGCTGGCCATCTTGAAATTATGTCAGCGGGAACAGAAAGACCAGATTCTTCAACCTGTTCAAGCGTCATCAGGGTTATGAATGATTTTGATTGCGGCCTTTTCTTGATTTCATAAAGCCTATCTGCAATTTCATCATCTGCCAGTCCGCAAAGTCCGTAAATCGTATCGCATGGGAATATTCCTACTTCACCATCACGAAGTCTTTTTCCTATTTCAGGAGCATTTTCAATTGAGTAATCAAGAACAGCTGCCATAGAGATGGAATACAGCGGAAAGACGATAGCATCAAGTAGAAGAAATCCTTATTCCAGCACCTCAGGTGCATGTTTTACGTCAAAATGCGGATTTTTATGATTAATATTTCCTTGCTAATCAACATATCGCACTGATATAATATGAAAAAGCGTGATGTAATGCGCTTCGGAGGAATTAATGGCCAAACCCTCGAAAACTGCAAAGCTTGTTGTAACTAGCATTGTCATAACTCTCATAGTGCTAGCTGTATTCTCATTGGTATTCATCAATTTCATTGTTCCTGCTTACCAGATTACGGAAGATCAGATTTATACGGTTCTTACCCGTCTCTTCCCTGTTCTGATTGGACTTATCCTCATTCAGATAGGAGTAATGGCAGCGAAGAAAGGAGAACCTGAATACAAGGATACAATAGACAAGCTCTCTCCGAACGCTTATGACAGCTCTCTTTATACAGAGCCTAAGGATGATCCTATGCTTCGCGGCAAGATTGATCCAGAAATGTTCGGTCAGAGCTCGAAACCAGCTTCTGCCGAAATAAGGGAAGTTGTAAAAGAGGTTCCTGTAGAAGTCGTCAAAGAAGTTCCGGTAGAAGTTGTAAGGGAAATTGAAGTTCCTGTTGAGAAAATAAAGGAGATTCAGGTTCCTGTAGAGGTCATCAAGGAAGTTCCGGTAGAGAAAATCGTAGAAAAGGAAGTCATTAAGGAAGTTCCTGTTGAAAAAATCGTAGAGAAAGAAGTTATAAGAGAAGTTCCGATTGAAGTAACAAAGGAAGTACCTGTTGAGATTATCAAGGAAATTCCAGTAGACAGAATAGTAGAAAAGGAAGTTCCTGTAGAGGTTATCAAAGAAGTTCCTGTCGAGAAGATAATAGAAAAAGAGATTCCTGTAGAAGTTGTCAAGGAAGTACCTGTTGAGGTAATAAAGGAAGTTCCTATCGAAACCGAGACGATTTCGGCTCCTGTTCTTCTTAATTTCCATGAAGTTCTTCTTGAAGAAATCAATGCAGCATGCGACATGAACTATGATCTTTCGCTCGTTGCCATAAAGGAACGTGAGGGACTTACGGAAGAAGCTATCGAAGCTTCCTTCGGAGAAGATACGCTCGTGTTCAGCGAGAATGGATGCTTCTTTGCACTGCTTCCACTCTATTCAAAAGATGAGGCTGAGCTCGCAACAGAGGAGCTTTCTCCAAGAAATGTTGTTACTCTCAGCGGTTCAAGAGTTGAACCTGAAGAACTTATAAAAGAAGCTTCACGTTTCTGAAAATGTGCCATGATTTCTAAGCCGGAGCAATCCGGCTTATTTTTATCCTCAGTACTCTTTCTTTTTGATTCTGCTATTTATTGTTCAGCAAAGCAGCAATCTCATTTATTTCATCTACTGACAGATCTGTGATAGCTGCAATCTCCTTTATAAAATAATTGGCGCTGAGCATATTCCTGATAATAAGGTTCTGCTTTCTTGCCTCTCCTTTCTTCTCGCCCTCAGCAATTCCCTCATTCCGGCCTCTCCTGAATCCTCTTTCCTCAAACTCCGCAAGATAGCTGTGTGACTTCATCCTTATCTCCTCATTCCCCTTGACCCTGTATAGGGCCTCCCGCATCTCCGGATTCCTGATCTTCTCTACCACTGACTCATAAAGATCCCTGTATAAGCTCTCCAGATCCGGTCTCATTCTACCATGGCACGCCGTGTTTGCCAGCACTATCCTTACCCTCGACCCTTCATCAAGAGCTTTACCTCCCTCATCCCTGAACTCATATTCATACACATCCCTGTCTTCCCCTATCGCATCCTCCTCGAGTATGAATATCACT